>NZ_VFTY01000019.1:0-66529 GCF_006440715.1 Mesorhizobium sp. B2-7-3 | reverse complement strand
GTCGGTCCCAAGAACCGTCTCGTCGACGGTTAGCGTCGGCTCGGTGCCGGTCGTCGATATGCTCGGCCCGTCATCGTCAAAGTTGATGAAAGAGCCGACCTCCTCGGTATGGCCATTGGTGTTTTGCGCCGTGAAATGGAACTCGGTGATGTCACAGCCTTCGTTTGCATCGACCCCCGTAACCGTCAGCCGATCCATGGGATTGCTCGTGGTGATGTTGACGGTGGTGACGTTGTCGAGGCCGGTGATGGTTACGGTGCCTGTGCCCATGCCGCTGACGGTGACGTTGCCGCTTCCCGTGGCATAGGTGCCATTAGCGGTGATCGGCGACGCAAACCCGGATGTGCCGGTCAGCGTAAGGCTGGCGATAGGCGCGGGGGTGGTGGGGCTGCCGTCATAAAAGTTCAAGCCTTGCTCGTTGCCCGTGACATTGACGGTGCTGATTTTGATGTCCACCCGCAAACTCGGATTGGAAGGCGTGATCTGGTTGATCGTAAACCCGGCCTGCGTAATGTTCTCGAGGTGGCCGCCGTACTGTATCTGCGAAGCTGTACCCGCGGCCAAGGTGCCGCCAGTCACAAAATCGACCTGCAACGCCTCAGCCGGATTGATGCTCTGGTTGTTGACGCCGAAGCCTTGTGTACTGACGTTGGCGGTGGCATTGGCCGCCCCGAGGAAACCTGTCACCAAAATCTGCTTCGTAGCGTCGCTTCCCGAATCGATCACATAGAAATCATGATTGCCGGGAGCCGCGTTCTGGCCCGAGAAATTAACCACCGAGGTTCCGGCGACCGATGCGAACACCTTATCGGTTAGATCGATGCGGTCGTCCGGGTTGGTCGCGTCCGGATGGTGCAACGGCACATACTCGACTAAGTAAAGGTCCGCGTTTGTGGCGCTCGTGGAGTCCAGACCAAACGAGAAGGCGAGGGGGCCATTCGCAACGGGCGCGGCAGACGGATCAGAGGTGCCGATGACACCGATCACGACGTTCGCATGCGTTGCGTCCTGGAACAGCCATATATATTTTCCGTCGTCAGTCTGAAGGTTGCTGTTCACGCCAACCGTGGTGGAGAACGGCGTGCCGGAAGCGTTTTGCGTAAGAACGATCGAGTTGATGGTTTCTCCGGCGCTCGCCGTGGCCCGCACGAAGTTAGCCTGGAATGCGGTTTCGAGCGGAGAACCGAGAGTCTCGAGATATTGCAGCGTCGTGTTGGTGCTGTACGGCGCAACGGCCGGGTTGATATCATTGTCTTGGAGGCCGGTCGTTTCGTCGATGATGATGTCTTGGGCGAGGATGTCGAGCGCCATCGGAATTCTCCCTGGTTATTGCGGCAGGCGCAAATCGGCCCCAACGCCGGCAACCGGCCGCATGGGCGCGCATCCGCCGGTATGGCCGGCGCTACGCGTCCTCGTTAAAGAAACTGGAGTGGTGGAATGGGGGTAGGGCGTCGAGGGCGTTCCAAGCCCTTCGCTCATGCCCCGGTCAGGCGTTCCCGCGCGGACGTGTCCTGCGCGCGTGGATCATCCGCAGCCGGCGGATGCTATCAGGCAATAAATAGGCCATGATGATGACCCCCCTCCCTTGGCACGCACGGATATGCATGCCGTCCTCCTTTTATTAGCAATAGCTAAAAAGCTACTCCAATTTGTGGATAATTCAATATGCCTATTGCATTTTTGAAATTAATATGAATCTAAACCGATTCAAACGAGCATCGAACAGCCGTGAAATCGCGGCAATTCTCGCCTGCCAAGTGTTTGAAATGCAAAGAGAATGCAGTAGATTACAGGCTTTGCACGCTGTTCGGTGATCAACACTGACCAGCCTCGGCAGAGAGCAACTAAAATCAAACATGCTGGAAGCAAAATTCGCTAACTGCACCTATGATGGATTGGACGGATCGGTATTGCCGGTTCTTCCGTCGCCAGTTGACGGCCTGCGGGCGAAGAGGCGAAGTCGACGTGGCCGACCCTCAGGTCGTCAATGAACTCCTATCCTGCTGCTTCTGTTGGTCGCGGAACGGTGACCGTCTCGACACCACGTCTCGTGCAGAGACCGGCAAGGTCGAGTTCGAGGTCCCCGGCATCCGCAGCGAGGGCGTCCAGGCGGTCGACATCGAAATGGCACGCGACGGCGCCACTGCCTATGTCGCGCTCGGTCCGGCCAACCGGGTGGCCGAAGTGGATGCCAAGACGCTGGCGGTGCCAATGGCAATTCCGGCGACATCTCGTTCATCGATCTGGAGAATGAGGAGGTGGTGAAGTCGGTGCCGGTGGGACGCGGCCCCTGGGGAGTGGTGATCGGTCCATGAAGGCGCTGTCGCTCGAGGGCCGTTCAGTTCGGCGGTCGAACTGATACGCTTCACGCTCTATCTGCGCTTCGATCCCGTTTCCGCCCTTGTCGTTCTCGCCTGCCTCGTCGTGTTTTTCCTGGCGGCAGTGGTCGGCTACGACCCCGGCCGCGGCCTGTGGTCCCGGCGCGGCGGCGAGGGCTGATCATTACAGGGCGTAGAGGTAGGCAGCGATATCACGCGCCTGCTGCTCTGTGATCCCCGTCGATGGCATTGCCGTGTGCGGATTGATCTCCCTGGCCGCTCGTATCCAGCGGATCAGGTTCTCCGGATTGTTCGCCAGTATGCCGGCGATAAAGACCCGGTCGGCAAGGCTGGAATCGAGGCGCGGACCAACCTGGCCTTGTGCCCCCGGCACGCCGGGGATCGTATGGCATCCGGAGCAGCCGTTCGCGATCATGATCGGAATGGCGCGCGCTTCCAAGCCGCCGGTCGCCATGTCCGATTCGTGGCGAACACGATCGCGCCGGTCGGACCACAAGGTCGCTGCGGCGACTGCCGCGGTCAGCAGCAGGATCGCGGCGAGCGCGCTGCCCACCATCCTAGCCAGGCCGGAGCGCATGGCTTGCCTCCCTGATTCCGCTCTTGCTTATCCAAAGGCCGGCAAGCAGCAAGGCGGCTCCGCCATAGATCAGGCCAGCCGGAACCCACATCACCAGTCCGGCGAGCTGCTGGTCCTCGATCGGGGTTAGACCCCAGAGCGCCGCGCCGGCGGCATTCTGCGGGTACCAGAGTCTGGGCGACAACAGCAGCAGCACGCCGAGCAGACCAGTGTGCAGTGACGTGAAGAAGAGATGCATGACCGCGCTGCCATAGGCCTGCTGGCGGCCGGAACGCGGCAGAATCCCCCACCAGAACAGCAGGGCTGTGCCGAGGAAGCTCGCATGCTGGGCGTAGTGCAGCACGCCCTGCTGAAGCGCTGCCTCGAACAGGACGGGAACGTGCCAGATCCAGATCGCGATGCCGTGGATGGCGGTTGCGTTGAGGGGGCGGCTGGCAACGGTCCAGATCGCACGAAGAGTCCTGCCGTGCGTGAGCCTTCCCGTCCCTCGGCGAAGTCCGGTCGGCAATGCCCATATCAGGGCTGCGCCGGGGCAGGCGGCGACAAGGAGTGGCGCCGCTACCGCCATCAGCAGTTCATGCTCGATCATGTGGGCGGCAAACACCCGTTCGCCAAGCGCATGGATCGGGCTGACCAGCGCTCCGGTCAGCACGCCCCAGCCGGCGGTGAACAACAGAACTTGCCGCGTCCGCTCGGAGCGGCCCCGGCTGCTGCGGCGCCATAGCCGGCTCGCTCCGAGCGCATAGATGAGCGCGATTGCGGCCAAAGGGAGCGTGATGGGAAACGCAAGCGTCCATCCCGCTTCGGGCGCGCCGGCGCCATAGCAGATCGAGGTTGAGAAGAAGGCCTCGAAGCTCATCGCAGGCACTCGTCGAGAATGAGTGCGGCGCTGCCCTGCATGACGATGACGAGGGCAAAAAGCAAAGCCGCAAGAATGCCGAGATCGGCGACGAATTGCTCGGTGCCGCGCGTGCGCTCCGGCTTGAAAGCCGCGCCCCCTTGCCGCCGTGCCCGCCAAGAAAGCATGCCGCCGAGAAGTGAAAGGAAGGCCAGCAGCAATGCGATCGGAAGCACGACCGGAATCTGGCGATTGCACTGCCACGGAACAAGCGCGTAGTTCAGCTGCGTCGAGATTGCCCAAGCCAAAGGCCCCGACAGAAGACCACCCCAGGACATTCCCAACCGCAGCGCGCGCATCAGCCTAGCCTCGGTACCCAGTAGATGAGCAGGTAGATCGGGATCCAGGTGAGCACCACGAAATCCCAGTAGAAGACGTTGTCGCCCACATCGCCGAAGCGCCGGCCGCTATACCCATGGCGTGTGAACATCAGCACCGTCAGCACGATCGTGTCGCCCACGTCGGTGATCAGATGCGTGGTGTGCAGTCCAAGCAACACCCAAAGCATCGAGCCGTAGGCGTTTGTGTCCCAAAAGATATTCAATGCCGGGAACTCGAACCAGCGCACCACGAGCGGGGCGACACCGAACAGCGACATCACGACCATGCCGATCCGCACCGGTACGATGGCGCAATGCTCGGCGTAGCGATTGAGGATGTGGTTTGGCACCAGGCTGGCGATCAGCAACAGGGTGACGATCGTTCCCGGCCAATGGTTAGGTTCCGGGGCGCTCAGACGCCAGTTGGGCCATGACATCGCCAGATAGAGATAGGCGCCGGCCGCCAGCGCGAAGCCCGTCCCTTCCAATGCCATGAAGCCGAGCGTGCCCCACCAGGTTGGGCTGCGCGGACCATGGCCAAACGTAGGGAGGGCGGAAAGGTCGGTGACGGGCCGCTGATTCATTCCTCGTCCTCCGGATCGCCCTTGGGCCAGAACCAGCCGAGCAGCGTGAGCGCGATCGGCATGGCGCCCCAGACGATCGCCCACGGCGTAAAGATCGAGTAGAGGAACGTGCCGCCCACGGCGATCGCCGCCAGCAGCGGCCAGATCGACGGCGTCGCCGATTTCTCGCGGATGTCGGGGTAGGCCTCCGCCACCGTCGAGATGAGCAACTCGCGGACATCGACGCGGAGTCCGGTTGCGACGGGAAGCGCCTCTCGTTCGGCCCACAGCGGCTCGACATTCGTCACGATCGGAATGCGCGAGAAATTGTAACTTGGAGGCGGGGACGACGTGGCCCATTCCAGGGTGCCGGCATCCCAGGGGTTATCGCCGGCCGGAGCCCCTTTCAATGCGCCATGTATCAGGTTGAAGGTGAACAGCACGAAGCTTAGGAAGAACAGCACCGCGCCGGCGCTGATGAACAGGTTGATGTTGCCCCAGCCAAGCTCCGCCGGATAGGTATAGACCCTGCGCGGCATGCCCCACAGGCCGACGAGATGCATCGGGAAGAAGGCCGCGTTGAAGCCGATGAAGGCCAGCCCGAAATGCCAGCGTCCGAGACGTTCGCTCATCATGCGCCCGGTGATCTTGGGGAACCAGAAATAGGCCGCGCCCAGCAGCGGGAATACCGATCCGCCGATCAGCACATAGTGGAAGTGGGCGACGACGAAGTAGGTGTCGTGCACCTGAAGGTCGAGCGGCACCGAGGCGAGCATGACGCCGGTTAGCCCGCCGATGACGAAGATGAAGAAGAAGCCGAAGACGAACAGCAGCGGCGTGCGGATCACCGGTCTGCCATCCCACAAGGTCGCCAGCCAGCAGAAGATCTGCACGCCATTGGGGATGGCGATCAGCATGCTGGACGCCGTGAAGAAGCTCGCCCCGAGCTTCGGCAATCCGGTTGCAAACATATGATGCACCCAGAGGCCGAACGACAGGAAACCCACCGCGATCAGCGACAGGACCAGCCCTAAATGGCCGAACGTCGGTCGCCGGGCAAAAGCGGGAATGATGGAGGAGACCATGCCCGTCGCCGGCAGGAAGATGATGTAGACCTCGGGATGACCGAAGAACCAGAACAGATGCTGAAACAGCAGGGCGTCGCCGCCCTCCGCGGGGTTGAAAATGTGGGTTCCGACAAGCCGGTCGAGAATGAGGAAGGTCGAGGTGATCATGACCGCCGGCATCGCGAAGACGACGACGAAGGAAGTGACCAGCAGTGCCCACACATAAAGCGGTATCTTGTCCAGCGACATGCCGGGCGCGCGTTGCTTGAACACGGTGACGATGGTGGCGACGGCGACCGCAAGCGACGACACTTCGGTATAGGTGATCATTTGCGCCCAGACGTCAGCGCGCTTGCCAGGAGAGAATTCCGGTCCGGATAGGGGCACATAGGCGAACCAGCCGACGTCCGGCGCCATGTTGAGGAGGAATGAGATCCAGGCAAAGGCCCCGCCCGAGACGTAGATCCAGTAGCCGAATGCATTGAGCCGCGGGAAGGCGATGTTACGGGTGCCGACCATCAGCGGCACCAGATAGATTCCCGTTGCCTGAACGATGGGCACAGCGAACAGGAACATCATGGTGACGCCATGCATCGTGAACAGCTGGTTGTAGAGGTCCGGCCCGATCAGCCCGCGCTGCGGCCCGGAGAGTTGGATTCGCATGGCGACCGCGTTCAGCCCGCCAAGGCACAGGAAGATGAAGGCCGTGATCAGATAGCGCCTTGCGATGACCTTGTGGTCGACGCTCGACAATGCTCCGATGATGCCGGGCGGCGTGCGCCATGCCCGCGTGAGCCAGTGGTGCAGGCTGGCATCGTCCATGCCGGTATCGCGCGGTCCGTCATGCTCGGGAGCCAGGTCGCCCTTGGTGGCGGTCTCGCGTTTCGGCGGCAGGTCGCGTTCGCTGATCAGATCCGCGCTGCTCATTTCAGACCCTCGAGATAGGCGACGATGGCGTTGAGTTCGTCGCCGTTGAGCTCCACCACAGGCATGTGGGAACCGGGCTTCACGCCTTGGGGGTCCGCTATCCAGGCAGCGATATTGCCTCGGCTCATCGTCAACGTGCCGGCGGCGAGCGTGCGCCGGCTGGCAATATGCGTCAGATCCGGCGCGACGGTTCCTCCCGCTGGAGTGCCCCCGATCCTGTGGCACATCACGCAGGGACGCTTGAGGAACAGGTCCTCGCCAGCCTTGGCCTCGTCGCTCGCCGGAGGGCCAGACGGCTGCAACTGGTCGTTCCACCAAGCGTCGAACTTTTCCTTCGGCTCGGCGATGATGAAGGTACCCATGTTCGCATGCTGCGCACCGCAGAACTCGGCGCACTGGCCGCGATATACGCCAGGCTTGTCGGCCTTGATGTCGAGCACATTGATATGGCCGGGGATGAGGTCGAGCTTGCCGGAAAGGCTCGGCACCCAGAAGGAATGGATCACGTCCGTCGATGTCAGCAGAAGCCGTACGGGCTCCCCGGCGGGGATGTGGATTTCGTTCGCCGTGGTCAGGATACGGCTCGGCGTGGCGTCTTCGTAGCGCACTTCCCACCACCATTGGTGGCCCGTGACGCGAATGGTGAGCGCGGCGTCGGAGCCGATCGCCGCAAGCGTCCTGTTGGCGAAGAAGCTCAGCAAGGTCAGCCCGACCACGATGGCTGCGGTCAGCCCGACGGCAACCACGACAACGCGCAACTTTCGATGGTCGGCGCCGGCGTCGAGCACGAGCGGCTCGGCGCCGTCCCGCGACCGCATCATCAACGGTGTGGCAAGAGCGATCATCACCAGGACCCAGATCACCGCGCAAAGCGCGGTGAAAAACCAGATGAGCCATGCCAGCTCACTGGCAGCTGGCCCTTTCGGGTCGAGCGCTGATTGCCATCCCGCGCATCCCTGCAGAAATAAGACGCAGGCCGTGCCGAACCCGGTCGACGCAAGGCGCTTCACGGTGATTTCCCCAGCGTGGCTGCATCCGGCATGCGATTTTCCGACGGATGCGGCATCATGTCGTCATTGCGTTGCGGCGCGGCGGACGAGGGTGCGTTGCCACTCAGCGAGCGAACGAAGGCGGCAAGCTCCCAAATCTGGTCATCGGGTATCTTGTCGCGGAAGCTCGGCATGCCTTTTGGCCGCCCATCGCGGATGGTGGCGTGGATGCTTTCGATCGAACTGCCGTAAAGCCATTTCTGGTCCATCAAGGCCGGCCCCATGCCGCCGCCGCCATTGGCATGACAGCCCGAACAGTTGAACCAGCTGAACAGGCGCTTGCCCTCGCTGAGGTGGAAGGCATTGGCCTCGAAGCTGGCTGCCTTGTTGTCGCTGGCCGAAGGCCGCTTTCCACCGGGTTCCAATGTGGTCACAGGCGCCGGCTGCTCGCCCGATCCGAGCGAGGATTGCGGGCGCGTGTCGCGCTCCTCGCGCTGGCATGCCGTAAGCGCTAGGGCCGTAAACAAGAGCATGGCGGCACCGTGCTTCATCGCACTGGGCTCCCCGGGCCATCGAGGCGCGGCACGCCATATTGCGACAGCAATGCGTCGATCTCGGCCTTGTGCCTGGCCAGCGCGCTGTTCACATCGCCACGCAGCGCATCGTCCTCGCGCCGAACGCCCATCGAGATGTCGTAGATCATGGGCAATTGCGGCCCGTCGATGCGAGGCGTGACGGGCGTGACGCGGAGAGGCACTTTCTGCTTGGCGGCGAAGTAGCCGGCGAGCGGGCCCCAGACGACGGCAAGATCGATGTCTCCGGTCGCCACTGCTTCGACGATGCGCGCCGGAGGGTTGGGTGCGGAGTAGTCGCCATAGACGGGATAGCCGACGAGATGCCCGACGATGCCGCGGCGGCCGAGCGCCTGGACGGGAGGCGAATTGGCCCCGTCGTCGCCGATGAGTTGCACGCCGATCCGCATGGCGCGCAGCCGCGGATCGTTGAAGGATGCCACATCCGGGCCGTCCTGGCGGGTGACGAAAACATAGGACGACCGATAATAGGGGGTGGTGGTGCGCAGCATTTCGAGATTGGCCGGCGTGCCGGGCACGAGATCGCAAAGGCCGGCCTTCAGCGTGTTGCGCACGAAGCCCCGGCGCTGTGCCCACCAAGTGTAGGTCAGTTTGGCGCCGAGATCGGCGGCCACGATCTCAGCGATTCTGTTCTCGAAGCCCTGACCGGCGGCGTTGGAGAAGGGCATGTTGTTCGGGTCGGCGCAGACCCTCAGTTCACGCACATTCGCTGTCGCCGGCAAGAGCAGCAAGGCGAGGGCGACCATGCCGGTTGCCAGTCGCTGGAGCGCCTTTCGCACCTGGCGCGGGGCCCGCTCGAGTGCCTCAGGGCAGCCGGAACACATAGAGCGTGCCTCCCGCCGTTGTCGCGTCCTTGAGATCCTTCATCGCGTTGACGAAACCGAGGGCAGCGGTGGCGTCGCGCGGATCGAGATCGCCGGACACGATGGCGCCGGCCCAGCCGCCTACACCCGACAGGATCGCCACATATTGGTGTCCGTCGGGGCCGCGATATGTGATGGGCTGGCCGATGATGCCGGACGACGTCTTGAATTGCCAAAGCAGCTCGCCGGTCTTGGCGCTGACCGCCTTGAACCAACCCTCCATGGTTCCGTAGAAGACGACATCGCCGGCGGTCACGACCGCGCCGCTCCACACCGGGAAGTTCTCCTTGAGGCTCCAGGCGGGCTTCTCCGCGGCGATGTCCCAAGCGGTGAAGGCGCCCCGGTTCCCACCAGGCCCGGGGATCATGCGCACGTTCATGCCGACATAGGGCGTGCCGGCAATGTAGTTCACCTCGACGCCTTCTTCGTCCATGCACAGATTGTTATGCGGTATGTAGAGCAGCCCTGTCTTCGGCGAGAAGGCGGAAGGCTGCCAATCCTTGAGCCCTGACGCGGTCGGGCAGATGTCGCGGACGACCTTGCCGGTACCGGTCTTCTTGTCCGGGTTCTCGATCAGACGGCCGCTGTCGAGGTCGACACCCTTGCTGGAATTGACGGGGCCGTAGGGCTTCGCGGACAGCACTTCGCCGGTGGTCCGGTCGAGAATGTAGAGATAGCCGTTGCGCTCGGGCCGGACCAGCACCTTGCGCGGCTTGCCCTGCCAGTTCATGTCGAGCAGGACCTGCTCGTTGATCCCGTCATAGTCATGAAGGTCGTGCGGGCTCCACTGGTAGAACCATTTCGCCGCTCCGGTATCGGGGTCGCGGGCGAAAATCCCTGACGTCCATTTGTTGTCGCCGGGCCGCAGATCCGGGTTCCACGGTCCAGGGTTGCCGGTGCCGTGGAAGATCAGGTTGAGATCCGGGTCGTAGGAAATCCAGCCCCACATGTTGCCGCCGCCGATTTTCCAGGCTTCCGGCGGCCATGTCGTGACGCCGAGGTCCTTGCCCTTGTCCATGTCGTAATGCGGCTTGAAATCGGGGCCGATCAGCACGTCCTTGTCCGGTCCGGTGCCGTAGGCCGTCCAGACGACATGACCGTCGCCGGCGTCAAGCGCCTTGACCCAGCCGCGGACGCCCATCTCGCCGCCTGAATTGCCGACCAGCACTTTGCCTTTCACCACCAACGGCGCCATGGTGATGGTCTCGCCTATGTTGATGTTGCCGATATGGGAGTTCCAGATCGGCTGACCGGTGTTCGCATCGAGTGCGATGGTGTGACCGTCCAGTGTGTTGAAGAAGATGCGCCCGTCCGCGAAAGCCGCGCCGCGATTCACGACGTCGCAACAGGCAACCCCTTGCGCCGCGGGTTCGGGATTGGGTTCGAACTTCCATTTCATCGGCGCGCCTGGCTTGGTGAGGTCGAGCGCGTAGACCATGTTGGGGAAGGGGGTCACGATGTACATCGTGCCGCCGACGACCAGCGGCGCCGCTTCCTGGCCTTTGTTGACGCCGGTGGAGAAGGTGAAGGCCACCTGCAGGTTCTTGACATTGCCTTCGTTGATTTCCGTGAGTTCACTGTAGCGGGTCGACGCGTAGTTCTTGGCCGGCATCGTCCATTGCCCATCGTCGCGCGGTGCGGCGGAAGCCGGCGGCGAGATCGCTGACGGTGGCGGAGCTTCGGAAGCGCCTGTCAGCAGAGGAGTGCAAGCCAGCAGCAACCCCGCAAGGAAGCTCTGGAGACGTTTTCTAGCTGCCGCCGGGCGGTTCGTGCGTACCGCGTCGACGCAGGGTGTTGCACACCGCGCTGCTTGCTTCATTTCGGTGTCGCGCCTCCGACGCCTGAACCGATTTCCGCTGCGATGTCGGCCTCGGTGCCCGAGCATAGCGGGTGACCCCAGCCGGAGGCGCTTTTTCCGCCGGGATCGAGATCATAGATGATGGCATCCTTACGGTTGGGATTGACGCCTGCCGGGACCTTGTCGAGGCCGAGAGCCGCGCGAACGCGCCAGGCGACATTGTGGTCGGCGCAAGAGGAATCGCCACTGACGCCAAGCGCGCCGACGATCGTTTTGCCGTCGTAAAGGGCCAAGCCCCCGCCAAACACGACGACGCCGCCGATAGGCTTGCCGACCAACGGATCGTTGGCGCTGCCGAAGGTTTTGGGATCGCCCGCATAAGCCGCGGCTTGGTTGACGGGGTTGGTCGCCTGCAGCCCGAACAGCGGCCCACCCGGTTGCACGCCAGCGTAGAGATTGGCCGTCGACAGGGCCATTTGAGCCAGGCTGAGACCATTGGCGGTGTTGGCTTTCTCCGCTGCGACGAGCCGACTGCCCGGCCATTGCGAATCGACTGCCGGGCCGCTGAACGCAATCGCGCAGACAGTGCCATCGCGGGCAACGATCGCGCCCCATTCGTTGGTTTCAAAGCCGCCATTGGCTGGTCCGCCGCTTGCCTTCACATTGGCTTTGAGGACTGTAAGCAGCCTATCGTGATCGGCCGGACAAGCCTGCTGCGCCATGGCCCTGTCATCGTGGAGCAGGTCGCCCATCAGCAACAACAAACCAAAGGCAGATACGAAAAGCTGACAGCGATACATTGTCTTGGGCATTCGTTCGAACATCAAAGAGAACCCTGGCAGATCGTGAACGCGAGCAGGCGTCCGTGCCTAACTCGCACAATGCTTCTATGTTCCTGCTTTGGAAAAATTCGTGCAGTTGGATTTGAAGGCTGGTGTTCAGCCATGCTGTCCGTGGCATCCCAAGCCTCCTTTGGCGGGCGATAAACCCGGACAACTCATCTGCTACCTAATCCGGACAACTCATGTGCTTACGACACAGATCGGAGAGGGACTTGCCTACATCGCACATGTCGTCGATATGAAGGTCGACGAATTCGCCGAAGGGCTTCAGGCGCGCTATACGGGACTTTGTCAGCGTCTCACCATGATCGACTTGGCGTAAATTCGTGTGCACCCGGCAGGGTCTAGCGTTTTGAATGTTAAAGAAAATGCTGAAAAATCAACAGTATAGACTGGCTATTGCACCCATGATGGACTGGACGGACCGGCATTGCCGGTTCTTCCATCGCCAGCTGACGACACATGCGCTGCTTTATACCGAAATGGTTGTGGCCGACGCGGTCATCCACGGCGCGCGCGAGCGGCTGCTTGGCTTCGATGAGGTGGAACATCCCGTCGCCCTGCAACTTGGCGGCTCCGATCCGGCAAAACTTGCCGAAGCGGCGCGCGTTGGCGAAGCCTTCGGTTATGACGAGATCAATCTCAATGTCGGCTGCCCGTCCGACCGCGTCCAGTCGGGCACGTTCGGCGCTTGCCTGATGAAAGTACCCGACCTCGTCGCAACCTGCGTCGCGGCGATGAAGGCGGCGGTGACGGTGCCAGTCACGGTCAAGTGCCGCATCGGCGTCGACGAACAGGATCCGGAGCCCGCGCTCGATGCGCTGGCGAATGGGGTGTTCGATGCCGGCGCCGATGCCTTGTGGGTGCATGCTCGCAAGGCCTGGCTGGAAGGGCTGAGCCCCAGGGAAAATCGCGACATCCCGCCGCTAGACTATAACAGGGTTTATCGGTTGAAGGCTAGAAAACAAAGCAAATTCATAGGCATCAATGGCGGTATTCAGTCTCTTGACGAGGCGCGGCTGCATCTCGATCATGTCGACGGAGCCATGCTCGGCCGCGCCGCGTACCACACACCAGGCATTCTGGCCGGTGTTGACGCCGCCTTCTACGGTGCGCGGTCGGAGGCGTTCGATTTCGCGGCACTGATCGATGCTATGGCGGAGTATGCGGCGCGCCATATCGAACAAGGCGGCCGGCTCGGCCATGTCACCCGCCATATGGTCGGGCTGTTTCATGGGCTGCCCGGCGCTCGCCGCTATCGTCAGATCCTGTCCACCGACGCAACCCGACCCGGGGCCGGGGCTGACGTGCTGAAGACGGCTTTCGCGGCTGTCGAACTCGGAGGAGCGGCCGAAGCGGCCTGAGCTCAGTCCCTGAGGATCATCCGGTCGCCGCGCACGTCGAAGCCCGACAGCGAACCGATGAAGTTCATGCCGAGCAGGCTTTGGCTCAGCATGCCTGGAGCGGCGATCATCACCGGCATATCCTTGCGCACGATGCCGCCGATCGCCAGTTCGTCGGTTTTGACTCGCCGCGGCGCGCGCCATGCCGTTGGCGGTCGAAACCGGTATCGTGTAGTTGAGTGCCGCGGGATTGAAGCCTGAGGCCTGGGCGTCCTCCGAACTCAGCACCGTGCTGGTGGCGCCGGTGTCGACAACGGCGCGAACCGGGTTGCCGTTGACCAGGATGCGCGCTTCGAAATGGCCATTGTCGGCCTTGTCCAAGGTCACGGTGGCGTGGCCGTCTTCGACACCGAGCGCCAGCGGGCTGCCGGGAACAAGGCTGGCGGTCACCCGGCTGGCGACGTCCTGCAGCTCGTAGCGATATTGATAGCCGGCGATCAGCGCGAGCACGATAGCCGCCCAGGCGCCGAGATTGCGGGCCATCACTCCCAGCGGAGCGGACCGCAGCAAGCCGGCGCCGATAAGGGCGCCGAAAGCCCCAAGCCAGATCAGCCGGCCAAAATCGTAATTCTCGACGCCGAACGTGCTGCCGGCGGAATCGTTGAGCATGAGCAGGGCTGCCCCTACACCGATCACCGCCATCACAACCCAGAACAGCCGGCTGCTCACTCGTCCCTCGCTAGAGTGCGTCGCGTTCACGCGCCATGCGGGTGCGGCGCGTTTCCCGGCGCGGCCGGCGCTCGACGGTTTCGAGCCGGGCTGGCAGTTCGGCCATCACGCTGCGGCGCGTCTCGGGCGTCATCCCTATCCAGGCGCCGATCTCCTCGCGCGTGCGGCCGCAACCGAAGCAGAAGCCGGTTTTCATATCGATCGAACAGACCAGGATGCAGGGAGATTCGATGGCCGTCATGACTTTCTCTCGGTGGACCCGGTCCGGAATCCGCTCTTCCACCTCCACATGGTGCAACGGCAAAGCCAATGCAAGCCCTCCCGATCGCGCCTTCCGTGGCCGCCTTTGCGGCAAATCAGGAAGGACGATCGAGGAGGTTGTGCCGGTCACGCAAGACAGCTATTCCGCTCCTCTGCTCCAGGAACGATTGTTCGCGACATGACCAGTGCACTGCCTTTCGATGATTTCCGCGACCTGCTCGGCAATCTGCCATTGGCCGACCTCAAAGCTGAAGCGCGCGTGCGCACACTGTTTGCCAAGGCCGATAAGCCTGAGAATTCGCTTGGCCGCGTCGAGGACATCGCCGCCTGGCTCGCAGCCTGGAGCGGTCGCGCTCCGCCTGCCGTGACTAGGCCCCTGATGGCTGTCTTTGCCGGCAACCATGGCGTTGCCAGGCAAGGCATTTCGCCGAGGCCCGTGGCGGCGACCGCTAACGCGGTCGAGCTTTGCGCGGCCGGCGGTGCGGCGATCAACCAGATCTGCATTGCCAACGACCTCGGTCTGAAGGTGTTCGATCTTGCCCTGCACATCCCGACCGGCGACATCACCGAGGACGCGGCGCTCGATGAGCGCGGTTGCGCCGCCACCATGGCCTTCGGCATGGAGGCGATTGCCGGCGGCACCGACCTGCTTTGCCTCGGCGATCTCGGCGTCGGCAATTCCACCGTCGCCGCCGCCCTGCTCGCCGCGCTTTTGAGGGGCAGGGGTGCCGACTGGGTTGGCCCGGGATCCGGCGCCGACGCGGCGATGCGGGCCCGCAAGGCAGAGGTTGTCGATGCGGCGCTGGCTTTTCATGGCCGCCATCTCGAAGACCCGCTTGAGGCGCTGCGCCGGGTCGGCGGCCGCGAGTTCGCGGCGATAGCCGGCGCAATCCTTGCCGCGCGGATGCAGCGGATACCGGTACTGCTCGATGGCTTCGCGGCAACGGCAGCCGCGGCGGTGCTGCATGCAGCGAACCCCGCAGCCCTTGATCATTGTCTTCTCGCCAGCCTGTCGCCGGAGTCCGCGCATGCAAGGGCGGCCGAGCACCTCGGGCTGCGTCCGCTGCTCGATCTGGGGATCGGCCACGGCGAAGGGGCGGGAGCCGCTCTGGCGGCTGGGCTGGTCAAGGCGGCGGCACTGACCAGTTCGGGCATGGCGGCGGCTGTGCGGGGTTGACCACGCAGCACCAGCGTTTACGGGGTCCTTACCGCCGTCGCGCGGCCACCGCCGCGGTCGGCAGCGCCGGCAGTTCTTCCATCACCCGGCTCAGCGGGAAAATAGCGATCGCCTCGGTGCCTTCGCGCAGCTTGGAATGAAGCTCGAACTCGCCGCCATGCATGGCGAGCAGCCCTTGGACGATCGGCAGGCCAAGCCCGGTGCCTTGCTCGGCGCTCTTGATGGCGATCGAACCCTGGCCGAAGGCTGAAAGCACGACCGGAATCTCGTCTTCGGGAATGCCCGGACCGTTGTCCTTGATCGAAATGTATTGTCCGCCGCCCGCCGTCCAGCCGACCCGGACGCGGATTTCGCCGCCGGTGGCGGTGAACTTGATGGCATTGGACAGAAGGTTGAGCGTGATCTGGCGCACGGCGCGCTCGTCGGCGAACAGCCGCGGCAATGTCTGTTCGAAATCCTGGATGACGCGGATGTCCTTGTTGCGCGCCTTCAACTCCATCATGTGGCAGCAATCCTCGACGATGTTGAGCAACATGACCGGCTCCTCGTTGAGCTGGTAGCGGCCGGCCTCGATGCGCGATAGGTCGAGGATCTCGTTGATCAGGTCGAGCAGATGCTGGCCTGAGTCATGCACGTCGTGGGCGTAGTCACGATAGGTGGGATTGCTCATCGGCCCGAGGACTTCGTTCGCCATCACCTCGGAAAAGCCGAGAATGGCGTTGAGCGGCGTGCGCAATTCGTGGCTCATCGAAGCGAGGAAACGCGATTTTGCCAGGTTGGCGTCCTCAGCCCGCCGCCGCGCCTCGTCCGACATCGACTTCGCCGTCTCCACTTCGGCGATCAGCGCGTCCTTTTCGGAGCGGAACGACAACAGCAGCAGGGAAAAACGATTGAGGTGACTGGCAATATAGGCGAAGAAAGGCAGCGACAGGACAAGCAGCGCAGCCATGGTGGCCCCGACCGGCATCCAGGACTTGGTCGCGGCATAGGCGTAGAGCGCCACTGGAACCGCGAAGGTCGCCAGCAGTGCTCCGCCCAGGGACGAGGCCATGAGCGCCGTCCCTGCCATGGCAAACAGCAGCACCACCGCCTTGACCGCCTGGAACTGGTCGACCTCGCAGGCCCCGCAGCCCAGCCAGACGAACCAGGCCCAGCCCAGACCACAAAGGAAGTGGCCGACCAGGAATTCCCTTCGCGTTTGCAAGGCGTTAAGTTCGGAAGCTTCCGTGCGCTCGATGCGCCGCGCCATGAAAACGACGATCGTATAAGAGGTCAGCGTAAACAACGCCCAGAGCCCGATCTCATTGCCGACACCGGCCAGACGACCGGCCGCGGCGATCGCCAGGACGAGCATCGGGATGACGACGGCACCGCTGGTCATCGCCTGGGCATGGAGCTTCAGCAGCTCGCGGTCGAAATCGAGATTGCCGGCCTGCTGCGAAAGACGGTCGCGCGTCTTGCGAACCGCGCGCGCGACATCGCTGTTGCGATGCCGTTTCCTGCGGTCCACAATGAACTTGTCCGCCGTGTTCGAGCGTTGCAAGGGCATCAAAAGCTTCAATTTATGCGCGCAGCGATTTCAAGGTGTTAAGCTACGTTCGAATGATTAACCAACCGTTTGCCATATGAGCCGTTCGTGGTCGCCAAGGTCGCGCCCGAGGTACGCGGCAGCGCGCCCGAGAAGTCCGTGGCGAAAGCTGCTGGATTACGGGCTGACCGTCATCATTCTGGGGCTGCTGATCCTGCTTGCGGCGCGTCTCGATCGAGTGGAGACACGCAAGACGCAAGGTACAGCCATCATCAATGACGGCGATTCGATCACGGTCGGCGCCGAGCGCATCCGCATGCGCGGCATCGACGCCCCGGAATACACCCAGACTTGCCACAAGAACGGCGCCGATTATGCCTGTGGCACGCTGGCGCGCCAGTCGCTGGTGCGGCTGATCGCCGGCAGGCCGGTCACCTGCAGCGGCTGGCAGCGCGACCGCTATGGCCGGTTGCTCGGCGACTGCAAGGCCGGCGGCACCGACCTAAACCGCGCCCAGGTCGAGGCCGGCTGGGCCGTTGCCTATGGCGCTTTCGAAGGCGATGAAGCAACGGCCCGCGCGGCCAGGGTTGGCATCTGGGCGGGCACGTTCGACCTGCCGCAGGACTGGCGCGATAGTCACCACGGCGAGGTCGTCGAGCGAAAACATGGCACACTGGCGTCGATCGGCGACGCGGCGCGCGAGATCTTTCGCTTCTGGTGAAGCGTGTCTGGCGGAAGGAAAAGGAGGATCGAAATGAAGCTGTTCGACGGCGGCCGGGCACCCAACCCTCGGCGGGTTCGGATTTTTCTCGCCGAGAAGGGGATCGCGGTTCCGTTGGTGCCCGTCGACATGGGCGCGCTGGAGCACAAACAGCAGCCGGTAAGCTCGCGCAACCCGCTGCGGCGCCTGCCGGTGCTGGAACTCGATGACGGCACCATCCTCACCGAATCCGTCGCCATCTGCCGCTATTTCGAGGAACTCCATCCCGAGCCGGCATTGTTCGGACACGACGCGCTTGGCAAGGCAAAGGTCGAGATGTGGCAGAGGCGGATGGAGTTCAACCTGCTCAGCAGCGTCACGCAGGCTTTCCGCCATATCCATCCCGCCATGAAGGAATGGGAAATTCCGCAGATCCCCGAATGGGGTGAGGCCAACAAGCCGAAGGCGGTGGAGTTTCTCATGCTGCTCGATGCTGAACTCGGCAGCCGTGAATTCGTCGCCGGCGACAGCTA
Source organism: Mesorhizobium sp. B2-7-3 (assembly GCF_006440715.1). Lineage (NCBI taxonomy): Bacteria > Pseudomonadati > Pseudomonadota > Alphaproteobacteria > Hyphomicrobiales > Phyllobacteriaceae > Mesorhizobium > Mesorhizobium sp. B2-7-3. The sequence goes on along the minus strand of NZ_VFTY01000019.1, from coordinate 48,482 downwards.
TTCCATTGCCGACATCACAGGGCTGATCGCGATCGACTTCATGAAGCCGGCACGCATCAAGGTGCCGGAGGAATGCACCAATGTGTCGCGTTGGCATCAGGCAATCTCCAGCCGGCCGAGTGCCGCTGCTTGAGCGTGGAACTGGACAGATTCGCCGCGACGGTCCGCGCTTGCCGCATCTGCGCGGACGATCCCATCGGCAAGCCGCTGGCGCATGAGCCGCGTCCGGTGCTGCGACCCTCTTCCAGCGCCCGTATCCTGATCGCCAGCCAAGCACCGGGAACCAAGGTGCATCTGTCGGGCATGCCCTTCACCGATGCTTCGGGCGACCGTTTGCGGACTTGGCTCGATGTGACCAGCGACGAATTCTACGACATCGAGAAATTCGCCATCGTGCCGATGGGCTTCTGCTTTCCCGGACAGGACGCCAAGGGCGGCGACCTGCCGCCGAGGCGCGAATGCGCCCCGGCCTGGCGCGCGCCCTTGATGGCGCTGATGCCGCGGATCGACCTGGTGCTGACGATCGGCATCTACGCGCAGACCTGGCATATGGGCGCGGCGCGGCGCGCCTCGCTGACGGAAACGGTGATGGACTGGCGCGCCATCTGGGAGAATTCCGTCGGCCCCAAAGTGCTGCCGCTGCCACATCCATCCTGGCGCAACACGGGCTGGTTGAAGCAGAATCCGTGGTTTGAAATGGATTTGCTGCCTTTCCTGCGCTCGGAAATCCGCTATCGCCTCGGTTAGGCATTGAGCAAGAAATCACTCGCTTTTGGCGCAAGGGGCAGAATTTCTTTCTTGTGAATGGCCCAAATAAAAGGGAATATAGGGAAACTATTCCACCAGGAGCCTCCGATGGATCGCCTCGACCGAAAAATTCTCCGCCTGCTGCAGGAGGACGCGACGCTCGCGGTCGCCGATGTCGCTAAGAAAGTCGGCCTGTCGACCACGCCGTGCTGGCGGCGCATCCAGAAGCTGGAGGAGGAGGGCGTCATCAAGCGGCGCGTCGCCATTCTCGACCACGAGAAGGTCAATGTGCGGGTCACCGTCTTCGTGTCGATCCGCACCAATTCGCATAGTCATGAATGGCTGCGCCGGTTTTCCGAGGTCATCCAGGAATTTCCCGAGGTGGTCGAATTCTATCGCATGAGTGGCGACGTCGATTACCTCTTGCGCGTCGTGGTGCCCGACATCGCCGCCTACGACGCCTTCTACAAACGGCTAATCGCCAAGATCGAGATCCGGGACGTGTCGTCGTCCTTCGCCATGGAGCAGATCAAGTACACGACCGAAATCCCGCTCGACTATATGGTGCTGGACAAGGAGTCGGGCGCGAACGCAGCCTGAGCCCGCCGTTCAATTCTTCTTCTTGTTGAGGAAGCTCCAGGGCGAGTTCACCGGCAACACAACGGAGTCCGGAACCGTGTCGACGGCCACGACATCTGCCTTGCGCACGCTATAGCCGGACTGGATGACGCTGACGCCGTCGAGAATGAACAGCTGGCTCTTCTCCATGTCGGGGTTCAAGGCGCCGGTGACGGCAACCGACTGGTAGGCCTCGGACATCTTGTAGGGATGGGCTGGTGTGACCAGCACGATCTGGTTGGGCGGAGGCGTCGGCATGTGGCTGCACGCACCCGTCCATGGCACCAGCAGGAACTGATAAACGAGATCTCCGTCGCGATCGACCGGCAATGCATAGCCGGCTAATTGTATGGTCTTGTCGTGCAGGGCGACTGAGAGTGTCTCGCCATGATCCGGCAGTTTCGCCGCGATCATCGGCAAGCCGGCGTCTTCGGCGATGGCCTGCGTCGCCGGGCGCAGATCCTTCCAGAAGATGTACGTGGTCTCGGCCGAAGCGCCCGCGGTGGAGAGTGCAAGCGCGGCCGCAAGCGCCAGGATCGCTTTGAAATGGTTCATGGTCGCATCCTTTGCGGGCGAGTAAAGACGCCGCTGTCGGTGGCGTCAATGCTCGAGCCGCGTCACATGTCGGCGAGAACCGGCTGCGGCAATCCCCGCCTTGTCAGGTCTTTCTGGTGGCGAGGCGTTCGTGGGTTTTGGCATGCGAGAGTTCTTTCACCGCATCCTTGCCGATCCAGCGCGCCGTCCTGTTCGCGGAGTTGGCAAGTTCCTGCGCCAGGGCAAGGGCAGGGCCATGCAAACCCACCGACCGTTTGCCGATTTGCCGCAGCGCCCAGTTGACCGCTTTCCTGACGAAATTGCGCTCGTCGCGGGAATGAGCCTCGACTAGCGGCAGGTAGGACAGAAACGTCGCGTCCGGCTCCTTTTTCAAATGCACTGACGCCCATGCCAGCATCGCGAAGGCCGTGCGGCGGACGAATTCGCGCTCGTCGGTGGCAAACTCCTCGACCAGCTGGCGCCAGAACGGCGTGTCCACGAACAGATCCGAGACGGTGTCGACGATCTCCCAGGAGTCGAAATCGCCGGCCCAGCGGCGGCACTCTTCAATGGTGATCTTTTTCGGCTCGCCGGTGAAGGCCGCCATCAGCCGTGCTTCGCGAACGCCGCTGTCCCACAGCGCCAGGGATCGCTCGTGGTTGCGTTTCAGCTTGCGCGCCAAAGGCCGCAAATCCGCATTGGCGACACCGAGCGCGGTCGCGGTGTTGATACCGAACCGCCCCATGCCGGCGCGGGTTTCCTCGGTTCCGATCGAGCGCAGATGGGCGACGATGTCCTGCGCGGTCCAGCCTGGAACGGGCAGGGACACTGCGCCTACTTCTCCAGCCGCGCCAGCAGCGAGGACGTGTCCCAGCGCTTGCCGCCCATCGCCTGCACGTCCTTGTAGAACTGGTCGACCAGCGCGGTCACCGGCAGCCTGGCGCCATTGCGATCGGCCTCTTCAAGGCAGATGCCGAGATCCTTGCGCATCCAGTCGACGGCGAAACCGAAGTCATATTTGCCGGCATTCATGGTCTTGTGCCGGTTTTCCATCTGCCAGGAACCGGCCGCGCCCTTGGAAATCACCTCGATGACCTTCTCAATGTCGAGACCTGCCTTCTTGCCGAAATGGATGCCTTCCGAAAGCCCCTGCACCAGCCCGGCGATACAGATCTGGTTGATCATCTTGGTGAGCTGCCCGGCGCCCGCCGATCCCATCAGTCCAACCATGCGGGCAAAAGCGTCGATAACTGGCCTGGCCCTGTCGAAGGCGGCCTCATCGCCGCCGACCATGACAGTCAGCACGCCGTTCTCGGCGCCCGCCTGGCCACCGGAGACGGGCGCGTCGAGAAATGAGAAGCCGCCCGATTGCGCGGCTTCGGCCAGTTCGCGCGCGACTTCAGCCGAAGCCGTGGTGTTGTCGATGAAGACCGAGCCTTTCTTCATCGCCTTGAAAGCGCCCGCGGGGCCTGTAGTCACCGAGCGCAAGTCGTCATCGTTGCCGACACAGGAAAAAACGAAATCCTTGCCCTCGGCGGCCTGGGCCGGCGTCGCGGCAGAGCCGCCGCCATGTTGGGCGACCCACTGCTCAGCTTTGGCTTGGGTGCGGTTGTAGACGGTCACGTCGTGGCCACCCTTGTTCTTCAGGTGTCCGGCCATGGGATAGCCCATGACGCCAAGACCGAGAAATGCCACCGATGCCATGCCTTGTCCTTCCGGCGAAACAGAGATTTCAGCTGCGGAAGCTCTAGGCCATGCGACGAATTCGTCAAGGCGCGCGCTGCGGCATCGACTGGCACAGGCCGATCCGGAGCGGCTCAGCGATTGAGGTGGATCGTAATCCTGCGCTCGATCCATTCGACGCCATGGCGCAGGATTTCGACCATCACCAGATAGACGATGGCGACCCAGACATAGGCCTGGAAATCGAAGGATTTGGCGTAGGCAAGTTTCGCATTGCCCATCAAGTCGTAGACCGTGATGATGGCGACGATCGCCGAGGCCTTGATCATCAGAACCAGTTCATTGCCGTAGGGCCGCAAGGCCACGATGAACGCCTGCGGCAGGATGACCTTGCGCAGCGTCTGCAGCTTGTGCAGGCCGAGCGAGGCAGCACCTTCCCATTGGCCCCTGGGAACACTCTCGATGGCGCCGCGGAGGATTTCGGCCTGGTAGGCCGCGGTGTTGAGCGCAAAGGCAAAGACGCCGCAGAAAAACGCATCTTTGAAGAAATCCCAGAGCGTGAATCTTTCGATCGCCAGCCCGGTCGGGATGCTTACGTAGGGCATAATTTGTTGCCAATCGCTAATGACCGGCAAATAGAAGCCAAATGCACTGAGTTCCGGCCGGAACGAACCCAACCCGTAATAGACCAGATAGACCTGGACGAGCAGCGGTGTGCCGCGGAAGAAATAGACATAGCAATAGGCGAGGCCGGACAAGAACCGGTTCTTCGACATGCGGCCATAGGTGACGGGCAGCGAAAAGATCGCGCCGGCCACCATCGAGATCGCCACGAGCGACAGCGTGGTCCACAGCCCCTGCAGATAGGCGGGTACATACCTGGCAAAGAACTCGCCATTCCAGGCGTAGACGAGATAGGCGAGGATACCGAGGCCGAAGAGGATCCAGAGGCCGACGAGTGCGTAACCGACGATGCGGGTGCGCGGCCAGCCGCGTGCCCGCGGCGGCGGGCGGTCGACCGAGATCGCTTCCGTGACGCTCATCGTGCCTCCCTCCGCCCCAGCGAGCGCAAGATGAACCCGGTCGCGATCGACGACAGGATCGCCAGGACGAGGAAAACCAGTGCGGCGACGCTGTAGAACAGGAAGGAATGCTTGGTGACACGTGCCGCCACGCCGGCATTGCGCAGGGTTTCAGCGAGGTTGACGACCGAGACGAGGGCGGTGTCCTTGAGCAGGCTCAGCCAGCAATTCTCAAGGCCGGGAAAGGCGATGCGCAGCAGCTGCGGCAGGATCACCTTGCGCATGGTAAGCCATTTCGACAGGCCGATTGCATAGCCGCCTTCATACTGGCCCTTCGGAATGGCGCGAAAGGCGGAGAGGAATACCTCGCTGGCGTAGGAAGAAAAGATCAGCGACAGCACGATCATGCCGGCGATGAAGCTGTCGACATCGATCGTTGCCTCGGGCTTGAAGAGGCGGATGACGTATTGCAGCAAGATGGGCATGCCGAAGAAGAACAGGAACAGCGTCACCAATTCCGGCAGGCCGCGAAACATGGTGGTGTAGATGTTGGCGGCCAGCCGCAGCGACGGTTCTTCGGACTGCTTGGCCCAGGCTACGAAAAAGCCGATCGTCAGGCCGATCGGCAGCGTTGCAAGCGCGAGCGCGATGGTGACCAACGCACCATAGGCAATATCGTCACTCCAGCCCTCCGGTCCCCAACTGAGCAGTGTCCATATGCTTTGGACTGGCATTGACTGGCCTTACCCCACGGCGCTCCCGAGATGAACAAGGCGGCAGGGAAACCCCGCCGCCTTGGCAATGATGATCAGGACTCGGCGCCGTAGACGTCGAACTTGAAGTACTTGTCGTTGATTTCCTTGTATTTTCCGTTGGCGCGGATGGCGTCGATGGCGGAATTCAGCTTGTTGACCAGGTCGGTATCGCCCTTTCGAACGGCGATGCCGGCGCCAGGTCCGAAAATTTCGACAGGTTGCGGCGAGGGCTGGCCGAGAATCTTGCAGCAGGCGCCTTCAGGCGAATCCAGAAACTGCTGCAGCACGACAATATCGTCCTCGATGGCGTCGAGACGGCCATTGGCGAGGTCAGCCTGTTCCTCGGGGCTGCTCGGATAGCCCTTAATGGTGCTGTCCGTGTAGGTCTTCGAGGCATAGTTGAAATGGGTGGTGGTGGTGGCGACGCCGATATTCTTTCCGGCGAGGTCTTCCTTGGTCACTCCCTTGAGCGGCGAATCCTTCGGCACGGCGATCGCCGACGGGGTGTTGTAGTATTTGTGCGAGAAGTCGACCTTCTGCTGCCTCTCCGGCGTGATCGACATCGAGGCCACGATGGCGTCGAACTTGCCGGCCTGAAGTGCGGGGATGATGCCGTCCCAATCCTGGGCGACGAAGGTGCACTTGACCTTCATCTCATCGCAAAGTGCCTTGGCGATGTCGATGTCGAAGCCGACAAGCTGGCCATCGGCGGTGAGGTTGTTGAAGGGGGGGTAGGCGCCTTCGGTGCCGATCCGCAGGGTCTTCTCCTGGGCCTGGGCTACGCCGAGCGTCAGCAGCGCGGCCGATGCGGCGAGCGCGATACGCAGTGCAATACGCATGATAGTCCTCTCTTTATGGTCCCGGCCGTCGTTCCGAAACGGCTCTGTGGGGCGGTGCTTTTTGACCGCCCGCTAGGCCGATACTCCCACTCTTTCCAAGAAGAAAGCAACCGCAAAACCGCCGAAATCGGTAATGGGCTTCTACCGTTACGTTACTTCTCAAGCAACGAGGCCGGTCGTACGCTCGATGAAGTCGGCTATGGATTTTGCGTCATCGAGGTCGAACACCGGCAGGCTCTGGTCGGCGATGGCGAAATCCGCGGCGACGGCGACAATATTGGGATCATCCACCGCAAGCGGCGTCCGGTCCTTCGCTTCCAGCCGCCTCGTTTCGATCTTACGGTGGGATTCGCGCTTGTAGCCTTCGACCAGCACGATGTCGCAGGGGGCGAGCCGCGACAGGATGGCGTCCAGCGGCGGCTCCTGCTCGCCACGCAATTCGTGCATCAGCGCCCAGCGACTGCCCGATACGATCGCAACCTCGGTAGCACCCGCCTGCCGGTGGCGGAAGCTGTCGGCGCCGGGCTTGTCGATGTCGAAATGATGATGAGCATGTTTGACCGTCGAGACTTTCCAGCCGCGCCGCACAAGCTCCGCGACCAGCCTTTCCGTCAGTGTGGTCTTGCCGGAGTTTTTCCAGCCGGTGATGCCGAAGATGCGTCTGTTCATGGCGACATGCTCTGCAACAGCTGTTCAGCCTGGGCAAGATCGTCCGGCACATTGATGTTGAAGAAAGGATCGATTCCGACGGATTGCGGGACAGGGAATTCCACGTCGACATGGCCGTGTTGTTCGATAAAGGCCGAAACGCGCCTGTTGTCCTCATCGACCAGGAAATGCCGCAAGGCTTCGCGGCATCCGGTTGGCCACAGCGCGAAGGTCGGATGCCGCCGGCCCGCCGAAGAGGCGACGGCGATCGAACCGGGGTGTTGATGCGCCGCCGCCGCAAGACGATCGACGAGATCCGGCGGCAGGAAAGGCGTGTCGCCGGCCGCTGTGACGATCGCCCTGCAAGGCGTGCCGGTGGCGGCCCATTCCAGGCCGGTCAGGATTCCGGCAAGCGGCCCGGCAAAGCCTTCGATGGTATCGGCAAGCACCGGCAGCCCGAACCGGGCGAACCGCGCCGGATCGCCATTGGCGCTGAGGGCCAGGGTCTCGAGCTGCGGGCCAAATCGCGACAGCACCTGGTCGAGCACGCAGCCGCCGCCCAGCGGCAACAACGCCTTGTCGCCACCGCCCATCCGCCTCGACTGGCCACCTGCCAGGATGATCCCCGCGATATCCCGCTTCATGCTATCCAGCCTGTACGCCAGCCGCGGGAAATCGCAAGCGGCTTCAAGGGGGTGCTAGAGTCCTTCCGGCGCCATGGCCGGGCCGGTGCTTTCGGCGACGATCTTTCGGCGGCCGACCATCCGCTCGCGATAAAGCGTATAGAGACCCGAGCCAACAACTATTGCCGCGCCGGCAATCATCGGCACGTCCGGTATGTCACCGAAAATAATCAAGCCAAGCAGTATCGACCAGAGGAGCGCCGTGTAGCGGAACGGGGCGATGAAGGAGATCTCACCCGATCGCATCGCCATGATGATGAATTGGTAGCCGATGAGCACCAGCACCGCGGCCAGCGCCAGCAGCGCCGTGCTTTTGCCGGTCATCGGTGTCCAGCCACCCATCGGCGTCAACAAAAACGCACCGACTACGGTCATGGCCAGCGCGGTGGCGGTCGAGACCAGCATCGTCGGGATGGCCTGGGGGATGCGCTTGGTGGCAAGGTCCCGCACCGTGCAGCAGGCGACGGATGCCAGCGCCACCAGCGAGTAAATGCTGAAGCCCTCGAAACCCGGCCGCACGATGATGATGACCCCGGCAAACCCGATGGCGATCGCCAGCCAGCGCCGCCAGCCGACCGCTTCACCGAAAAACAGCGCCGCGCCCATCGTCACCGCCAGCGGCAGCGCTTGCAGAACGGCCGAAACGCTGCCGATCGGCAAATGGGCGAGCGCGACCAGGAAGGACACCGTAGCGCCCGCCTCGCCCAGGACACGGACCGCCACCAGCGGCTGCAGCATCAGGCGCGGCTGAAAAAGTGCGCCACGTTGCCAAGCCAGCAGACCGACGAACAGCGAGGCGAACGCCCCTCTGATCAACATGACCTGCGCCATGTTCATCGACTCCGAAGAGTATTTGGTGATGGCGTCGTTGAGCGTGAAGCCAACCATCGCTACCACCATGAACAACGCGCCGCGAAGATTTGGGGAAAGGGGCAAGACATCTACCGGTTGCTTTGGCAAGCAAGGCTGTAACAGCCCGCCACGAGACAGCAACGGCAAAGGGCTGGGCCAGGACCCGATATCCATCTTCGCCGGCGTGAAACCATCCCGGACGAGGTATGAATTCTGTCGGAAGGCGGCAACGCCTCCCGACACGGTGCGGACGAGGGATTGTCTACTTCTTGGGTGACAGCACCTCGGTGCCGTTCCCCTCCTTGCCGGCGATGGTCCACAGACCATGCAGCGACCCGTCATCCTCGACCTTGTAGACGACGAGGCCGATATCCTTGCCCATTTCGTAGCCAGCGGAGAATGCGTTGTCGTTGCGCATGCAGATGCCATCGGAAGAAGAACCGCCGGTCTCCCAGTGGATCGTGCAGGTGGTGCCGCTGGTCAGCGTGATGGTGGCTTCGCCGCCATAGGACGAACCATCGAAATTGGTGCCGGCAACGGTGTAAGTGCCGCCGATCGACTGGGCAGCCGCCGGCAGGGCAGCCAAGCCGAGCAAGGCGAAAGCGAGAAGAAGTTTGCGCATGATGTAATCCCCCGAAAATGCGATGAATCGCTACGGAACGGAGGGTAGGCGGGAAACCATGACCAGTAAATCAGACCGACATTTGCCGACAGAGATTTGTTTGCGGTGTGGCTAAAATACTCTTGGCTCGAACGGTTCATGGCCCCTTGATGCTGCCAGCGATGGCGCCGACCAGCGGGTCATATTTCGATTTCAGCGCCGGCGGATAGTCGATCCAGATCGTGCGGATGACGCCATCCCCGCCAAACAGCCGCCGCTCGTAAAAGATCTTTCCGTCCTTCACGCCCGACAGCACCGCCCAATCCTTGCCGGCCTTGCCGTAGGTGACCTTGTAGCCATGCTCATTGCTCGTCTTTTCGCCGACGACAAAGTCTCTCGGCGTCTCATGGTCGATGTTGAGGATGCCGGAGCATGTCAGGCTGGCGCCGTCCGCGCTCAGCCATACCTGACCGTCGCCATTCTCAGGCTCGGGCTGGCGATCGGTGAAGATATCGTCGGGGAAGGTGCAAACGGTGCCGAAGCGCTCGTTCACGTAGGTGGATTGCGCGGCAAACGCGGTATTCGCCGAGACCGCGGCAAGAGATATGACGATTGAGTAGAGCCGTCGCATGCCTTGCCCCGAAGCCGATGATTGCACGGCATTCTCGCACGGACAGGCGACGAGGTCAGCCGCCCGTGACACTCATATGCCGAGACACCGACGGACGGCTGGTGCGGCGGTCGATGATGAAGTCATGGCCCTTCGGCTTGCGGCCGATGGCTTCGTCTATAGCGTCGGCAACCAGTTCATTGCCTTCGGACGCGCGCAACGGGGCGCGCAGGTCGGCCGCGTCTTCCTGGCCAAGGCACATATAGAGCGTGCCCGTGCAAGTCAGCCTGACCCGGTTGCAGCTTTCGCAGAAATTATGCGTCATCGGCGTGATGAAGCCGAGTTTTCCGCCGGTCTCGGCGACTTGGACATAGCGGGCCGGGCCACCGGTCTTGAACGGGATGTCGGTCAGCGTGAATTGGCGCTCGATCGATGCGCGCAGCAGCGACAGCGGCAAGTACTGGTCGGTGCGATCGGCGTCGATTTCGCCCATCGGCATGGTTTCGATGACGGTCAGGTCCATGCCGCGGCCATGCGCCCAGCGCATCATTTCGGGCAGTTCGGCGTCGTTGAAATCCTTCAGCGCCACCGCGTTGAGCTTGACTTTCAATCCAGCCGCCTGGGCGGCATCAATGCCCGCCATGACCTTGCCGAGATGACCCCAGCGGGTGATGGCGTGGAACTTGTCGGCATCGAGCGTATCGAGCGAAACATTGATGCGCTTGACGCCGCAATCGGCGAGTTCCGCGGCGAAGCGCGAAAGCTGCGAACCGTTGGTGGTCAGCGTCAGTTCTTCCAGTGCGCCGCTGTCAAGGTGCCGGGAAAGCTGGCGCACCAGATGCATGATGTTCTTGCGCACCAGCGGCTCACCGCCGGTGAGGCGCAACCGTTTGACACCCTTTTCAATGAACACGGTGCAGAGCCGGTCGAGTTCTTCCAGCGACAGCAGGTCTTTCTTGGGCAGGAAGGCCATATCCTCGACCATGCAATAGGTGCAGCGGAAATCGCAGCGGTCGGTGACCGACACTCTGAGATAGCTGATCGTGCGACCGAAGGGGTCGATCATGTTCATGTTCGAGCGTTTCCGTGGCCGTTAACGGCGCCGTTATATACAGCTATGTGATACGATCCAGCCCGCCATTCAAGATAGCCGACCTCGATCTTTGGTAACATTCCGCGACCGACATTGCGTGTCGGCACGATCCCATACCTTTTCGCTTGGCGCGAAGCAGCGTAGGGAAGGGCAAATTCAGGCAGGATCGATCATGACGGCTCCGAAAGAACTGAGGGTCTCCAAGGACCGCAAGCTGCTCACCGTGACCTTTCCCGGCCACCAGCCGTTCGAGTTGCCGGCCGAGCTGCTGCGCGTCGCCTCACCGTCGGCGGAAGTGCAGGGCCATTCGCCCGAACAGCGGGTGACGGTTCCCGGCAAACGCGATGTGGCCATCCTGAAGATCGAGCCGGTCGGCAACTATGCGGTGCGAATCACCTTCGACGACTTCCATGACACCGGCATCTTCACCTGGAATTACCTGCACACGCTCGGCCATGAGAAGGATGCGCGCTGGAATGCCTATCTCGCGGAACTCGCCGAGAAGGGCCTGAGCCGCGATCGTTAGCCGCCATTGCGTCAAAACGTCACCGATCGGGAGTAGGGCGGCGGAACGGGAGACGGAAAAAAATGTCGGTCATCACCACAGTCGAACAACTCGAAGCCCTTTACGGATTGCCGGGCGAGGCCTCGGTGGTCAAGGAACTCGACCATGTCATTCCCGAATACGCCGCCTTTATCGAAGCCTCGCCCTTTGTCGCGCTAGCCACCAATGGCCCGGAGGGGCTGGATTGTTCGCCGCGCGGCGATCTCGCGGGCTTCGTGCGCATCGTCGATGTGAAAACGCTGATGATGCCGGACCGGCGCGGCAACAACCGTGCCGATTCGCTGAAGAACATCATCAGGGATCCGCGCGTCGGCCTTTTGTTCCTGGTGCCGGGCTCCGGCACGACGCTGCGCATCAACGGCCGAGCCCATATCACCACGGACCCAGCGCTGTGCGCGTCGTTCATGGTCGACGGCAAGCCTGCGCGTTCGGTCACCGTGATCGATGTCGATTCGGTCTATTTCCAGTGCGCTCGCGCCATCGTGCGGTCGGAACTGTGGAACCCTGCCAAGCATGTCGACCCGAAGTCGCTGCCGACACCCGGAAAGATTTTAGAGATCACCAGCCGCAAGAATATCGACGGCGAAACCTACGACAGGGAGTGGCCGGAGCGGGCGAAGAAATCGATGTGGTGATCGCCTGAAAGGGCGATCACGCCTCGTTCAGCACGTCATAGATCTTGCGCATCTGCTCGCCGATCATGTCGCATTGTTCCGGCGTCGACTGGCTCATTGCCTTCTCGATCAGCGCCATATGCACTTTCAGCGCCCGCATCAGCAGCGCCTCGCCGGTTTCGGTCAGCGTAAGCCGCAAGATGCGCTTGTCCTTCTCATCGCCTTCGCGCCGCAGCAGGCCACGCGTCTCCAACTGCGGCAACAGCATGGTGATGTTGGAGCGGCCGACGAGCAGCTTGCGGGCGAGGTCGTGCTGCGACATGCCCGGATGGCGGTAGAGGTTCATCAGCACGTCGAGCTGCGCCGGCTTCAGGTCGAGCGGCGCAAGTTTCACCGCCAGCGTGCGCTCCAGCACATGGCAGGCGCGCGCCACCGCGACCCAGTTGCGAAAACGCGGGTTGTCCCAGGGTAGCTCTTGTTTATTGTTCATCTTTGAACTATTATGTTCATGCTTGAACGTATGGATGGATTCTGACTATGGCATCATTCGGGCTGAAGGTCATCCGAGGTGTGTTTGGTGCGGCCGAACATGTCGCGCCGCGCATCACCGGGCGTGCGGCTTTCGAATTGTTCTGCCGTACGCCAAGCACCAGGACACTGACCGACGGCGAGCGCCGCGCCATCGACCGCGCCGCGGAGTTCATGGCCGAGGCGCGGCATCACCGGCTGAAGACCGCGACCGGCTGCGTCATGGTTCATGAATTCCGCCCCGAGCCGGGCCGCGAGTCCGCCGGCACCGTCCTCGTCATCCATGGCTGGCGCTCGCGTACCGAATATATGCGCGTGCTGATCGAAGGTTTTCGCGCCGCCGGCTACAAGGTCGTCTCGCTCGATCTTCCCGGTCATGGCCATTCGCAGGGCAGGCACCTGAACATGGTCAATGCCGTCGAAGCCGCAAGAGTGGCCGGCGAATGGTTTGGGCCGTTCGTGGCTGCCGTCGGCCATTCCTTCGGAGGCGCCGTTGCCGCCAATGCCATCGCCGGCTCCGTCAAGGACATCCCGCCGCTGTCGGCCGCACGTCTTGTGCTGATCGCGGCACCAAGCTCGCTGCCGGCAATCTTCGCCGACTTCAGCCGCATGCTCAATGTCGGTCCCCGCTCGCAGGTCGCCATGGCTGACCGCGTCGAATATCTCTCCGGCCGGCCGTTGCACGAATTCACCGGTGACCGGCAGCTCGCCCAGGCGCCCGTGCCGACGTTGGTCATCCACGCGCCCGACGACCGGGAGGTGCCGGCTGAACATGCACGACGCTATGCCGGCGCCGGCGACCATGTACGGCTGCACTGGGCCGACGGGCTCGGCCATCGCCGCATTCTGGCCGACAAGGGCGTGGTTGAACGCGCCGTCGGCTTCGTGACCATGCAGCAGAACCCGTCGCTGCTCCACTGAGCGGCACTCAGGCTATTTCTTCTTGTCTCCGGGCTCTACAGGCAGTCCGGCAGCCTTCCAGGCCGTGTAGCCGCCGAGGATGTGTTTGACCGGGGAAAGACCCATGTCCTGCGCCGTCTTGGTAGCCAACGCTGAACGCCAGCCGCCGGCGCAGAAGAAGACGAAGCTTTTTCCGGAAGCGAAGAAAGGCTTGTGGTAGGGGCTTTCGGGATCGATCCAGAACTCCAGCATGCCACGCGTGACGTGCTTGGCGCCGGGAATTCTGCCGTCGCGTTCGATTTCACGAGGATCGCGCAGATCGACGAAGATGGTGTCTTCGTCCTCAAGCAGCCCTGCCGCTTCCTCGGGCGAAACCACTTCGATCTCGGCATTGGCTTCATCCAGCAGTTCGCGATACCCTTTTTTCACGTGGTTCCCTCCGGCCGCAAGTTTGCTGGCAAGTCGGATTTCGAGCACAACGGATGGTGTTTGTCACGCCTCGATGGTGCCGGCCATGGCCTTCCAAGCGGCCATTGCCCCGGCTACCGTCGCCATCAGGGCGGCGCGGGAAGCGCCGTCACGCGCCTGAATCGACATGCCATGCTGGACCGTTGCGAAAAAGGTCGCGGCTGCACGGCAATCGAAGTCGGCAGGCAATTCACCTTCGGCCACGCCGCGCTCCAGACGCTTCTTCAGCGCGGCGAGATTCTCGGCGCGCCGGCGCCGCAAATCCGCGCAGATCGCGCCCCGGCTCGAGTCTTCGTGCAGCGCACCCAGCGTAATCAGGCAGCCCTGCGGACGATCGCTTTGCGAATAGGCCTTCGCGGTCCGGCGCAAGAACCGCTCGATCGCAAGCCGCGCCGTTGGCGCCTCTTCCAGCGCGAGCCAGATATCGGCGCCCTCAACGCGGGAATAGAGATCGGTCGCCTCGAGGAACAGGGCCTCCTTGCTGCCATAGGCGGCATAGAGGCTCGGCGAATTTATGCCCATTGCCACGGCGAGATCGCTGATCGATGCGCCTTCATAGCCCTTGGCCCAAAACACGTCCATCGCGCGCCGCAAGGCCGCGGTTCGATCGAAGGTTCGGGGACGACCTCTTTCCGACATGATGCTCTTTTCTGTGTTGATCGATACATAAATGAGTTGACGCGGCCAGGCAAGGCTGGCAGGTATTTATGTATCAATCGCTACATAAATGGAGAAACCGATGTCATCAGGAAATTTGAACGGCAAGGCAGCACTCGTCACCGGAGGCAGCCGCGGTATCGGCGCGGCCATTGCACGAAGGTTGGCGGCGGAGGGGGCCGATGTGGCGCTGACCTATGTGCATGGCGAGGAGCAGGCTCGGTCCGTCGTCGCCGAGATAGAGACCAAGGGCGGTCGCGCCATCGCCATTAAAGCCGACAACCGTGACGCCGAGGCCATAGACCAGGCGGTGGCCGATGCTGTGACTGCCTTCGGCCGGCTCGACATCCTGGTCAACAGTGCCGGCATCTGGCGCGCCGCGCCGATCGATGCGCTGTCGCTTGCCGATTTCGACGAAACCATGTCGATCAATCTGAGAGCGCCGTTCATCGCCTCGAAAGCGGCGGCAAGGCACATGGGCGAGGGCGGCAGGATCATCTCGATCGGCAGCAATCTGGCCGAGCGGGTCACCGACACCAGCCTGGGCGCCTACTCGGCCAGCAAGGCGGCGCTGGTCGGCCTGACCAAGGCATTGGCCCGCGACCTCGGGTCACGCGGCATCACCGCCAATGTCGTCCATCCCGGTTCGACCGACACCGACATGAACCCGGCCGACGGCCCGCATGCCGAGCATCAGCGCCAGAAGATGGCCACCCCGCGATTCGGCCAGGCGGACGATATCGCCGGCATGGTTGCCTGGCTCGCCGGACCGGAGGGCAGGTTCGTCACCGGAGCCGCGCTGACCATCGATGGAGGCGCAAACGCGTAAGCCACAGGGATTCCGCGGGCCGGCGCGACAGTTCGGTCGCGCCGGCCGTCACGATGTTGTGAAACCGTTCTGCAACAGCCCTGCCGAAATTTATGAAAGCTTAACGAAATCGGTATGAATCGGTATAGTCGCGCCTTACATCCGCCATGCGGTGAGCGGGACGGTCTAGCGTGCGGAACGGGAACCGGTTGCGACCGGAGCGGGTGATCCATGAAATTCGTCGGTAAAAAAGCAACCGTGATGCCGCTGGTGGCGGTTACGGCGACGCTGGCTTTCGGCATGCCTCAGGCAGGGGCCCAGGGATTTTTCGACATGCTGTTCGGCGGTGGCATAAGGCATGAGCCGAAAGGCGAGTTTCCGCCTCCTCCGCCGAAGCACAAACCCAAGCCGAACGCTCCGGCCGGCAGTGGCGTGAAGATCAGCAGTCCGTCCTACTATACTTACAAGGCCGACAAGCTGGTGCGTGTCGACTTCTCGACGCTGGCGACGGCGCCGCAGCCGGCTACACCGCAAGATGCCGCTTTCGTGCCTTCGGCCACGGGTGCTGCCTTCCATGAAGCCATTGCCGGGCTCGCCGACTATGAACTCTATGCCGAGCCCGACATAGCCAAGGCGCTGATCGCCTATTACTCGGCCAACCCGGATTTCATCTGGGTGACCGGAACCACCCCGAACAACCGCGCCCAGGATGCCGTGCGGGTGCTCGGCGAGGCTGCAAGCTACGGCCTCACGCCTGCCGACTACACGGTCGATGTGCCAGCCGCCAGTTCGTCCTCGGCGGACGACGCAGCCAAGCTGAAGGAGCTCGTGCGATTCGAGATGGCGCTGTCGGCACGTGTCCTGCGCTATGCCCATGACGCCCAGAATGGCCGTGTCGAGCCCAACCGCATGACCGGCTACTACGATTTCCCGGCCAAGCCGCTCGACATGATGGGCGTGCTGAAGACTCTGGCGCATACCCAGGAGGTTCGCACTTATCTGGAATCGCGCCATCCGCAGAATGCGGAATATCAGGCGCTGCGCGTCGAACTGGAAGCGCTGCAGGCGAGCGCCGAGAACGAAATCGTCGTCGATCCCAAGCTGCTGCTGAAGCCAGGCGAAACCAGCCCCGAATTGCCGAAGCTGCTGTCGCTGATCGCTCGTAATCTCGATGACGAAATGGGCGGCACCTATGGCGAGGTCCTGTCGCGGCTGGCAACCAGCGAAGTCTACGTTCCCGAGCTGGTGCCGCTGATCAAGGCGGTGCAGCAGAAGGAAGGCATGAAGGGCGATGGCGTCATCGGTCCACGCACGGTCGCCACGCTGGCCGGGACGTCGAAGGCCGACAGGCTGCTGAAGGTGGAGGTGGCGCTGGAAGAACTGCGCTGGCTGCCTTCCGATCTCGGCAGCCCGCGTGTTTTCATTAACCAGCCTGCCTTCACCGCAAGCTATATCGACGACGGCCAGGAAAAATTGAAGACGCGTGCCGTCGTCGGCCGCGTCACCAACCAGACCGCCTTCTTCTACGACCAGATCAAGCAGGTCGATTTCCACCCCTACTGGGGCGTGCCGCAGTCGATCATCGTCAACGAAATGCTGCCGAGGTTGCGCGGCGATCCCGGCTATCTTGACCGGGCCGGCTACGAGGTGACGGATTCACGCGGCAAGCGCATCCCTTCGTCGGCGGTGAACTGGGGCGCTTATGGCGCCAACATTCCCTATAATGTGCGCCAGCAGCCGAGCGAGGCCAATGCTCTGGGCGAACTGAAGATCCTGTTCCCCAACAAGCACGCGATCTACATGCACGACACGCCGCAGAAATCGTTCTTCAAGCAGGATATGCGCGCGCTCAGCCATGGCTGCGTGCGCCTGCAGGATCCGCGCGGCATGGCGGCGGCAGTGCTCGGCACCTCGGTCGATTATATCGCGGAGAAATTGAAGCACGGACACTCGACCGAGGATGTGACACGCAAGATCCCAGTTTATGTCGCTTATTTCACCGCCTGGCCCGACATGTCCGGCAAGGTCGAGTATTTCAGCGACGTCTACGATCGCGATTCCCGGCTGAAGCAGGCCCTGGACGCAACCGAGGCGGTGCGCTCACCCTCGAGCTAGTCGTTATCGCTCCGACAGCGAGCGCCTGAAACCGGCGTCGCGCCCGGCGATCAGCCAATAGACCAGCCCGGCAACCAGACCGGCGGCGGCTATGATGCCGATGTCGACCCAGCGCTCCAGATCCACGTCCTCCGCCGCGCCCGGCCAGATCAGGAAGAAACCTCCGGCCGCAGCCGCGGCGCCGAAGACCATGTGCAGCATAGCGTTGCGAAGAGAGAAGAATTCGGCGATCAGCGCAAAAATCAGCGTCTGAGGCGCGGTCACCACGATGGTCAGGAAATAGATGAACATGCCGAGCGGCGGTACCACAAAGGCCGCGATCGGCGAGACCCCCATGAGGTCGAAATAGGCTGGCGCGTTGGGGAGGGAACTCAGCGCGGCATAGATCGCCACGACGGCGATCAGACCAACCAGTATGGCGACGAGATAGCCGGCCAGCATCATGAGGACGCGCTTCATCAAGTGCTTCGCAGTCGACATGTCCACCCCCCGGTGAAGCCTGATCCTTCCACAATCAGCCATCAATGGCGAATTGACGCAAGGGGAGACGGAGCACTCCTGGGCTCGCTGGTGAAAATCCCGCAGCTCAGGCGCCGCCGCACATATGCTGCGAATCCGGGAGAGCCCAGGAGCCTTTCGCGACGAGGTCGACGGAATAATAAACCCGGCCACGGTCGTCGTCCTTGGGGCAGTCCCTGGGAATGGAGATCAAGCACATGACGACGGGTTCGCCGACCTTGGCGGCGGCAAGGCCGGCCTCGCGATCGTAGGATACGGCGCCGCCGCCATTGGTGAATGTGGCCGCGCTGCCCGCTTCGGGAGTAGCCGTTTCCAGCGGATCGTCGCCAAGCCGCGTGGTCAGCGTCTCGATATGCGTCGACGCGCATTGGCCGATCGCCAAGGGCAGGGGCTGGTCCTTATTGCCGGGGTTCCGTGCCGCGGCGTCCAGCGCCTTCTTGCCGATCAGCGCGATGGTGTAGTCTTGCACCCAGGACGGCGCATTTCCATAGGTCTGCAAGGCGTTGTCGAGCGCGCTGGCGATACAGGCGGTATCGCTCTTGCAAGCATTGCGATCGGCGATCAGCCCGCGGGCAATCTTGCGCTTGTCGCCGCCGAACGCCGGCTCGAATTCCTTGTAAGCCTTCGAAACCAGCAGATCGATCGCCGACAACTGCGGGTCGGCGCAGATCGCCTTTTCCGCCGGCAGGTTTGCCTTGCCGCAGTCGAAGGACGGCCCGTCCGCCAATGCCGGAGAAACGGCAAGGAAGCCGCCGGCTGGGACGATGGCGAATACAGACAGAAGATAGGGTCTAACGAAACATCGCATGATGGCCCCCAAGCCAACAGGATTGCCGAAGGCGCGGCCCCGCGCCCAGCCTAACATACGCCAGGATGGACAATTTTGACGCTCGTTTTGTCGTTGAGAACACCCAGACGCAGCGCATTCGCGACGTGATGTCCGCGAACCTTATTTTGGTTCGGCCGTCACAGGATCGAAGACGATTTCGACCTTTGCCTTGTCCGAGGTATAGTAGGTGACGGTGTAGCCGTCCTTGTCCCAGTCGACCTCCTTCACGTAGCGAAACCCGTCACGCTGCTCGACCTTGGCGATGATCTCCGACAGCTTCTTGGCATTGGGTGGCGGCAGTGCAGTTTCATCCGCGGCAAAGGCGGGTCCGGCGGCGAAAAGAACGACGACGGAGGCCGCAAGCAGAAATCTGGACATGGTTTTCCCTCAAGTTTCGACGCAAGGAAACTCGCTGTCATGCAGGTTTGTTCCGCATGTGGGTGTTCCGGCGTTCAGCGCCTGTGCGGAAAGGCAGAGCGCCAAAGGGGAAGGCGGGCTGTAGCTGCCGATGTGATGTTCAGCAAACAGATGGTGGGCGATGCAGGGATTGAACCTGCGACCCCACCCGTGTGAAGGGTGTGCTCTCCCGCTGAGCTAATCGCCCGCTCGTTGCCCGAAGGCCAAGCGAGCCGCGATATAAGGGAGGCCGACCCATTAAGTCAAGGCAGCGTCTGGTGTTGTCACACAGATCGGATTTGCGGTCTCGCCAAGGCCCGTTCCGCAGAGATTTTCATCGTGGCGCTCAGTGTGCGGCGGCGCCGATCAACCTTTGCGCCAGATCGAGCGTCAACGCATCGAAATGCGAGATCACCGCCGAGGGCTCGAACTCGCGCACATGACGGTCGGTGTAGCCGAAATCGACGGCGACGACAGGAATGCCGGCCGCCTTGGCGGTGTCGATATCGGTTTGCGAATCGCCGACCATCAAGGCGCGGTGCGGATCACCGCCGGCGAGTTTGATGGTCTCGATCAGGTGGCGCGGATCGGGCTTGCGGAACGCGAACGTGTCCTGCCCGGCAATTGCCGCGAAATGCCTGGTCAAGCCGAGTGCTTCGATCAGCGCCAGCGAATTGGCCTGGTATTTGTTCGTGCAGATTGCCAGCAGATAGCCGGCCTTCTCAAAACGGGCAATCGCCTCGGTCACGCCGGGGTAGGGGCGGGATTTGCCCGGAATGTTGTCGGTGTAGTGATCGAGGAACAGTTTCAGCAGCCGGTCGTGCTCCTCGACCTTGAGGGATCGTTGCTGCGCGGCATGCGCCCGTTCGATCATCACCCGGCCGCCATGGCCGACGAAGCGTTTGAAGCCGGCTTCGTCGACGGCCGATAGTTCGCTGGCCGCCAGGCTGTGGTTGAGGCTGTCGAGCAGGTCCGGCGCCGTGTCAATCAGCGTTCCATCGAGGTCGAACACGATGATCGGGCGAGTCATGATCCATCCTGCGCAGGTTTGTGCATGGCAGGCGATAACGGCTGCGACGCGTTAAGGCAAGCAGACCGGCGGGGCGGCTGCCAAGGGCTTTGACCCGGCCTGCAAAAATGCTAGGAGCCGAAAACGCTAAAGCGCGTCGCGTCGAAACAGACTCATGCGGCGCGCTTCAGGTCTTTCTTTCATGCATGTCGTTTTCCCAAAGCCGAGGTCATTTTGGGCGACATGCATTCGGTTTCGGGGCAGCAAAGCAGCATGGATGCGAGGCAATTGAAGGTCGAGGCCGCGCGGGCGGCCCTTGCCCATGTCAGCGACGGCATGCGGCTCGGCATCGGCACCGGCACCACTGCCGAGGAGTTCGTGCGGCTGCTTGCCGACAAGGTCGCCACCGGCATGACCATAACAGGCGTGCCGACCTCTGAACGCACTGCTGCGCTGTGCCGCGAACTCGGCGTGCCGCTGTCGACGCTGGAGGAAACGCCTGAGCTCGATCTCACCGTCGACGGTGCCGACGAGGTCGACCCGGAGCTGACATTGATCAAGGGCGGCGGCGGGGCGCTGCTGCGCGAGAAGATCGTGGCCGCGGCCTCGCAGCGCATGATCGTCATCGCAGACCGATCGAAGATGGTCGAGACACTCGGCCGGTTTCCGCTTCCAATCGAAGTCAACCAGTTCGGCCTGCGCGCGACCGAGATCGCCGTGGTCATGGCGGCTGGAAATCTCGGCCTTTCGGGTCCGGTGACATTGAGGATGACGGGACGCCAGCCTTTTGTTACAGACGGCGGCCATTTTATCCTCGATGCATCTTTTGGCCGCATTCCGGATACAAGAGCGCTTTCGAATGCTCTCCACGCCATTCCTGGCGTGGTCGAGCATGGTCTTTTCATCGGGCTGGCGTCAGCGGCCATCATCGCCGGCGGCGACGGTATCCAAACTGTCCATGCCGCCCGAAAACCAGGGAGTTCTACCGATCATGATGTTGCATAACCGGGTTCGCCGTCTTTCCGTCCTTGTGGCGGCTTCGGCCGTCTTCGCGTTCT
This sequence comes from Mesorhizobium sp. B2-7-3, assembly GCF_006440715.1. Classification (NCBI taxonomy): domain Bacteria; kingdom Pseudomonadati; phylum Pseudomonadota; class Alphaproteobacteria; order Hyphomicrobiales; family Phyllobacteriaceae; genus Mesorhizobium; species Mesorhizobium sp. B2-7-3. The sequence continues at coordinate 27,331 of NZ_VFTY01000019.1, read as the reverse complement.
CCTCGCCTGTCTTCGCGCAGGACGTCACGGAATCGCATCTGAAGGCCGCACGCGCCGCGGTCGCCGCGATCCACGCGACCGACCCGTTCGACAACATCCTGCCGCAGGCCGCCGCGGCGCTCGAATCGCAGCTTATCCAGAAGAACCCGGACATGCAGGAACTGATCGGCAAGACGATCAACGAGAAGGCGCTGGCGATGGCCTCACGCCGTGCGGATCTCGAGAAGGAAGCGGCTCTTGCCTATGCGAAGGTGTTTTCCGAAAAGGAACTCTCCGACATCGCGGCTTTCTACAGCTCCGAGTCCGGCAAGAAGCTGCTCGACAGCGGCCCGACCGTGACGCGTGACCTCGTCAAGGCCGCCGACATCTGGCAGAACGGCGTCGCGCGCGATCTCGCCCAGCAAGTCGGCGAGACTCTGGCAGCGGCGGCAAAAGCCAAGGCGCCGGCCGCACCCGCCGATGCAACCGCCCCCGCGGATGGTGCTGCTCCTGCGGACGGAGCTGCTCCGGCGGATGGCGCGGCCCCCGCCGACGGTTCTGCGCCGGCGGACGGCACGCAGAACTGATCGTGATCTTTCCGACGGCCTTGCGGCCATCTGTGAAGCCCGGCTTGTCCGGGCTTTGCTTTTGACGGTTTGCGGCCTACCTGTCAGTCGAATTTTGGCGTTCAAGGAGCCGCTTCATGGCCGGTTATGACTACGACCTCTTCGTCATCGGCGGCGGCTCCGGAGGGGTGAGGGCGGCGCGGGTCGCGGCAGCGCTCGGCAAGCGCGTTGGCATTGCCGAAGAATACCGTTTCGGTGGCACCTGCGTCATCAGGGGCTGCGTGCCGAAGAAGCTCTATGTCTATGCCTCGCAATTTCCCGAGCATTTCGCCGACGCCGCCGGCTATGGCTGGACAGTGCCGGAAGCCAGTTTCGACTGGCAGACGCTGGTCGCCAACAAGGACCGCGAGATCAGCCGCCTGGAAGCGATCTACAAGAAGAATGTCGAGGGTTCGGGTGGCGAGACGTTTCACACGCGGGCGATGATCGTCGACCCGCACGTGATCCACCTCCTGAGCGAGGACCGCACCGTCACCGCCGATCAGATCCTGATCGCCACCGGCGGCCGTCCGGCAGCGCATCCGGCGCTGCCCGGCCACGAACACTGCATCTTTTCCAACGAGGCTTTCGACCTCAAGGAACTGCCAAAGGCGATCATGATCGAGGGCGGCGGCTATATCGCGGTCGAGTTCGCCAACATCTTCCATGGCCTCGGCGTAGACACCACACTGGTCTATCGCGGCAAGGAAATCCTCGGCCGCTTCGACATGGACCTGCGGCGCACGCTGCATGAGACGATGGAGAAGAAGGGGATAAAGATCCTTTGCCATTCCGTCTCCGAATCGGTCAGCAAGCGGCCGGACGGACGGCTCGACGCGCAGCTCATCGGGGGGCAGGTGCTGACGGTCGATCAGGTGATGCTGGCCATCGGCCGCATCCCCAACACCGAGAATATGGGCCTGGAAGGCATAGGCCTCGAGATGACCGCCGCGACCGGTGCGATCAAGGTCGACCCGTATTCCCGCACCAGCATCGACAATATCTGGGCGATCGGCGATGTCACCAACCGCGTGCAGCTGACCCCGGTGGCGATTCACGAAGCCATGTGCTTCGTCGAGACGGCCTTCAAGGACAATCCGACGGCGCCCGACCACGACACGATCGCAACGGCTGTCTTCTCGCAACCGGAAATCGGCACGGTCGGCCTGTCGGAAGACGAAGCCGTAAAGCGCTTCGCCGATGTCGAAATCTACCGCGCCAGCTTCCGGCCGATGCGGCACACGCTGTCGGGCCGTGACGAAAAGATGCTGATAAAGCTGGTCGTCGATGGCGCTTCGCGCAGGGTTCTCGGCGCCCACATATTGGGGCCGGATGCCGGCGAAATGGCACAGCTGCTCGGCATCCCCCTGAAGGCCGGACTGACCAAGGACGACTTCGACCGCACAATGGCCGTGCACCCGACCGCCTCCGAAGAGCTCGTCACCATGTACAAGCCGACCTATCGGGTGAAGGACGGCGAGCGCGTCTGACGTCGCCTGACGCGGCGCTGCCGCCGCCAGCCATGGCCGGCGGCGGCAGTCGAACCGCTACAGCAAAGTGCCGCGCAGGATGACGAGCGCCACCGAGAAATAGATCACCAGTCCGGTGACATCGACCAGCGTGGCGACGAACGGCGCGGATGCACTGGCGGGGTCGAAACCGATCCGTTTCAGGGCGAAAGGCAGCATCGACCCCGACAGCGAACCGAAGGTGACGATGCCGACCAGTGCGGCACCAACGGTCGCGGCAATCAACGGCCAGTGCGGGCCATAGTCATAGAAGCCCATATATTGCCAGAGCGCGATGCGGCAGACGCCGACCGCGCCCAGCATGGCGCCGAGCACGAGACCGGTAGGCAGTTCGCGCAGCGCCACCCGCCACCAGTCACGAAGGCCGATTTCGCGCAGCGCCAGCGCGCGGATGACCAGCGAGGTCGCCTGCGAGCCGGAATTGCCGCCGGAGCTCATGATCAGCGGGATGAACAGCGTCAGCACGATCGCCTTCTCCAGCTCGCCCTCATAGCTTTGCATTGCATTGGCCGTCAGCATCTCGCTGATGAACAGCGCACAGAGCCAACCACCGCGCTTCTTGATCATGGCGAGAAAGCTCATCTTCATGTACGGCTCGTCCAAAGCCTCCATGCCGCCAAAGCGATGCACGTCTTCGGTCGTCTCCTCGATCATCGTGTCGATGATGTCGTCGATGGTGACGATGCCGAGGATCTTGCCGTTGTCGACGACCGGGACGGCGAGCAGATCGTATTTGGAGATCGTCTGCGCCAGGTGTTCACGATCCGTCAGCGGAGTGACTGTCACCGGCAGGCGGTCCGGCGCTACCGACAGGACCGGGTCGTCCGGTTCACCGGTGATGAGCCGACGCAAGCCCGTCGACCGCACCAGGAGATTTGTCCGCGGATCGACGATGTAGATTGCATAGACGGTCTCGCGCGTCCGTTCGACCTTGCGGATGTAGTCGAGCGTGCGTCCGACGGTCCAGTCGGAGGGCACGCTGACGAACTCCGTGGTCATGATCGAGGCGGCGCTGCCTTCGGGATAGCCCAGAATGGAAAGCAGGGTGGCGCGCAGCGGCGGCGCCAGCGCACCGAGCAGCTCGGAGCGTGCCGGCTCGTCGAGCTCGCGCAGGATGTCGGCCGCGCGGTCGACGGACATGGCGGTGAGCAGCTTGCTCGCCTTGGGACGGGGCAAGGCCTCCGCCAGTTCGGGCGCGCCTTCGAGCTCAGGCTGGTCGAAAATCTCGACCAGCCGTTCGAAGGGTACGGCGCAAAGCAGCTCCGTCGCGGTTTCGCGCGATTCATGATTGAGCGCCTCGACAAGGTCGGCGACGTGATCATTGGCAAGGATGCGGGCGATAGCGACGGCCTCATCGTCCGCTACGGGGAAAAAATCGTTCATGGCTCACTCCTTGCCGTCCGGCAGGACATGAACCATTCAGGTCACGTCTAGGCGGACGGCCGTTGCGTTCGACTGTGACTGTCGCCAGGCATGGCGCGGTGACCTTTCTGCTTGCGGGTTCGCTTTTGACTGCTGCAAGCCGGCGCAACATAGGAGCGCGCCTTGCCGAGTCAATCGCGGTGAGGAAGGAAAACAGTGCCGAACGGCCCGGATCGCGAGACTGTGATCACCGTGGACCGTTCACCGTGGCAAGCCACGGGGACATCAGCGTTATTTCTGCTTCAGCCGGCGCGAGAAACGCGTCCATTTGTCCTCGACCGGCCTTGGCTGGGCCAGGATCGTGGTGAGTTCCAGCGGCAGGCTTGGGGCAAGCGGCTTCTTCGTGGCGACGCCGTCGGCAATCAGGACCATCGAGTGGTAGAACTCGGTCCCGGCAGCAGATCTCGGTGCCACGGCTTCGTGCATGACACTGATCACCGTCACATCAGGGCAGTTGTCCTTGATGGCTTGGTGGAAGGCGATCTTGCCATCAGGGTCGAGAGCCCCGGTCGCCTCGTCGAGGAACAGCAGGCCCGGTTGCTGCAGGATGATACGAGCCACCACCAGCTTCTGCTTCTGGCCGCCCGACAGGACCTGATCCCAGCTCTTGCCCTCGCGGCTTTCATTGGCCATGTGTTCGATGAAATCGCCAAGGCCAGCCTTGTGCAGTGCCGACGCGACCTGGGTATCGCCGTGGTCGCCTTCGGAGCCTGGTAGGCAGACCAGCTGTTTCAGCGACACCTGCGGCAGCTTGACCTCCTGGGCGGCATAGAAGCTCTTGACGCCCTCGGGGAAGACGATGGTGCCGCGGCCATAAGGCCACAGGCCGTTGATCGCCTTGATCAGCGAGGTCTTGCCGCACCCGGATTCGCCTTTCAGGAAGGTCCATTCGCCGCGCCGGAAGCGCAGGTTGGCGGAACTGAGGAATGGTGTCGCATCCTCACCCTGATGCGCCAGCTCCAGCTTCTGGATGGTCAGACCGAAGACCGGATTCTGGCTGGCGTAGTGGAAGTCGGAACGGCCGCTCTGGCTGTAGAATTCCTGCGGGTGCTGGACTTTCTCGATCGCGTTGGCGAGCTCCGTCACGCGCTGGCTGTTGGCGCGCAGCGTCGCGATGGCGGGCATGACATGAATGAACCAGGAACACTGGCTGATGAGCTGGGCGACCATTTCGGAGCCGGTGATGTAGCCTTTATAGTCCAAGCGGCTGTGGATGAACGGCACAAGGCCTGGAGCATAGGCGACGATACGGGCGCCGACGAAGTTGTAGATCAGCTCGAACGACATATAGCTGGAGTTGACGACATTCAGCCGCCCCCAGGTGCGATCGATGTCGACATAGAGCCGGTCGTGCATCCTCTTCTGCACGCCCTCGCCATGCGAGGCGGCGACATGGAAGCTGCGGCGCAGGAACGTCGTCAGTTCGCTACGATAACTTCCCTCGGCCTTCTGCATGCGAATATTGAGACGTTCCAGCAGGCTGCCGAGCTTGACGGCGATCCAGGTGTTGAGGGGGACGTACGTGGCAACAGCGAGAAGGGCGAGAACAGCGCTGCCATAGCTGCCAAGGAACTCCAGGCCTTTGACCTCCACTGACGACTGCAACAGGTTCTGGCCTATGAAGTAGAGCGAAGTCGCCAACCCCAGCACGCCCATGGCGAGGCCGATCGCACCGCCGGTCATGTCCTTGATCGATTCCTGGATGCGCTGGTCGACATTGTCAGGCGCAACGATGCCGCCGTCCGGGGAGCCATGTTGAGCGTGAAAATGGGTATGGTTGCCGTCGAGCAAGGCCTGGTTGAATTGGTCGTTCAGCCAGCCGCGCCATTTGCGATGCAAGGTTGCCGAGACGAGATTGCGCACGCCGGTGAAGCCGACGTCCTTGAGCATGACGAGCAGCACCAGTATGCCGGCGTTGGTCAGGATTGTTTCCAAGGGCCTGGTGTTGGCGGCATCGTGCAGGAAGGCGATCGAATTCACCAATTCGCCCGACGCCATGGCGAACCACACGCTAGCCTTGCTGGACAGCGCGGTGAGCAGGGCTATCACCAGCGTCAGCGCCCAGGCTTCCTTCCAGCGGTCCGAGATCCAGTAGGCTCGCACGAGCCCCCAGAAATTGCGCATCGAGGATACCGGCGTCAAATGCGACCGCCCTGCGGCGTCGCTGCGTAGTCCATCCGGTACTGACTCTTGCGATCGCCTGCCGATCCGAATCACGATCCCGCCCAAACCTTTTTTGTTTTGTTACGGATGGTAACACCAATTGATCATTTTCCATTAATTTTTAAACCAGGCCTATGGGATTGCTCTCGCGGCCGTTGCATTGAGGCAACAGATTGAAGATCGAACCGCCAGCAAAATGGTGGGCAATCATCAGAAAATTTTGATTGGTTTCAGGAACTTGGACGCGGCGAACGGGGCTTCGGTCGATCTTCCCCTGGGGAAACCTGGCACACGGTTTCGTGACCTCAAAAAAACATGAGGGCCGGGGTTCTCTCGCCGAGACCTGGCCAGAATGCCTGAGAACACGCTGTCCTCAACGTCTGATTCCTTGCCGTGGCGAAGTCGCCAATATCACATTGGAACAGCGGGAGTGCAGGATCGTCTCTTGCCCATTCGTCAACCAAAAGGGTGATCCGCACCGGCCCAATGGCAAGCGGCTGTTTCATCAGCAAAGGCAAATTGGGCCGAAGTGGCGTCCCCTGGCCTCAGCCGGTTTTCTCCAACTCGCCACGCGCCTTGGCCGCCGCGACCTGACGGATCGCATCGGCCAACGTGTCGGCATCCTGCGCACCCATCACGGCATATTTGTCCTCGAGCAGGAAGCACGGCACGCCTGTGATGCCCATGCGCGACGCGGTGGCGATTTCCGTGCGAACCGCCTCGACATCAGCGTCACTCGGCAAGAGCGTTTCGACAACAGCGGCGTCCATGCCGGCCTCGCGGGCAGCTTCGACCAAGACGGTGTGGTCGCCGATATTGGCGCCTTCCTCGAAATTCAGCTGGAATAGGTGGCGCACCAGTCGGTTCTGGACGTCCTCGCCGGCGGCACCGGCCCAGCGGATCAGCCGATGCGCGTCGAGTGTGTTCGGCGCCACCTTGATAGCGTCGAAGGCAAAGGAAATGCCTTCAGCTTCGCCAAGCGGTTCGATGCGGGCATGAATTTCGCGGATGCGCTCGTCGCTGCCGAACTTGGCCAGCATGTAGTCGTGGCGGTCCTTGCCTTGCGGCGGAATGGTTGGATCGAGCTGGAACGGGCGCCAGCGTATATGCACTTCGACATCGCCGGCCGCGGCGATCGCCTTGTCCAACCGCTTCTGACCGATGAAGCACCACGGGCAGACGACGTCCGACACCACGTCGACGGTTATGGCGTTCGCTTCGCTCATCTCGATCTCCGGACTTCAGTTCGGTTTGCGCCACCATGTTGGCAGCTGATAACCGAATATGGGCGTCTTGCGCGGATGTTCCAGATAATTCCAGTAAGCAAGCCACTGCTGCGTATTGTACTGCATCGGCACCATGTAATTGCCGGAGATCAGCAGCCGATCGAGAACGCGAACCGCCGCGACGTAGTCCTCCTTTGAACGGGCTCGCAGCATTGCGTCGATGGCCGCATCGATCGCCGGATCGGCGACGCCGGCGAGGTTGAACGATCCCTCGGTCCTGGCCGCGGCGGACGACCAGCGCCCGATCTGCTCGATGCCAGGGGACAACGAATTGTTGAAGCCGCTGGAGCCGATCAGGACCTCGAAATCGAAACGCTGCTTGCGCGACTGGATCTGGTCGCCGTCCAGGCTGCGGATGCTGACATTGATGCCGATCTTCTCAAGCGTGCGCTGATAGATGCCGGCCAGACGTTCTTCATCCTGCGAGGCGGTCAGAATCTCGAAGTCGAAAGGTCTACCGTCGGGATCGATCATCGTGCCGTCCTGCACATGGTAGCCGATGCTTTTCAGAAGATCGAAAGCGGTCTTCAGCACCTTGCGGTCCTGGCCCGAACCGTCCGTCACCGGCGGTTTCCAGGTGCCGTCCATGACGTCGGCCGGCACGCGGCCGGGATAGGGCGCCAGCAGCGCCTTTTCCCTGTCATCAGCAGGATGGCCGAGCGCGGAAAGCTCCGAGTTCTGCCAGTAGCTCATCGTGCGGGTGTACTTGCCGCCGAACAGGTTCTTGTTGGCCCATTCGAAATCATAAAGCATGCCGAGCGCGCGCCGAACCACGGGGTTGGAAAACTTCGGCAGCCTCGTGTTGAACAGAAAACCTGTCACGACGGGTGGAATGCCGGTATCGAAGGTTTCCGAGACCACGTCTCCCCTGTGAAACGCCGGAAAGTCGAGATCGCGCTCGCGTTTCACCGGATCGCTGTCGTCGTCGATGGCGCAAAGACCCTTCTTGAAGGCTTCGAGCTTGGCGTTGGCGTTGAGAAAATACTCGATGGTGATCTGGTCGTAATTGTCGAAACCGCGCTTGGCGGGAACGTCCTTGCCCCAATAGTCGGGGTTGCGCTTGAAGACGATGCGCTGGCCGGGCATCACCTGTGCGATCCTGTAGGGACCGCTGCCGATCAACGGCTTCAGCGTCGTGCTGTCGAAAGTGCCGATGTCGAAAGCGTGTTTGGGGATGATCGGCGTCAGCGCGATGATCAGGGGAAACTCACGATCGGCCTTGTCATTGAAGGTAAAGCGCACGCTGTGGTCGCCCGTCTTTTCGAGCTTGGCGATCCTGGCCATGCGGTCGCTGTAGGGCGGACGGCCTTTCTGCGTATAGGCATCGTAGGTGAACAGCACGTCTTCCGGCGTCACTGGCTGACCATCCGACCATTTGGCATTCGGGTTGAGATGGAATTCGACGGTCTTGCGCTCGGGATCCATGTCGGCGGTGTCGGCCAGAAGCCCATAAAGGGTAAAGGCCTCGTCGGCACTGCGCTGCATCAGCGGCTCGAAGACCAGATTGCCGTAAATCGTGTCCATCATGCCGCGCGCGGTCGTGCGCAGGCTTTTCAGGATGAAAGGGTTGAGATTGTCGAAGCTGCCGACGACGCAATAGGTAATGCTGCCACCCTTCGGCGCGTCGGGATTGACGTAGCTGAAATGGGTGTAGTCCGGCGGCAGGGCCGGTTCGCCCTGCATCGCAATCGCGTGTTTCGGCTCCGACAGCGCCGGAGGCGACGACAGGCTGAAAAACGATAATGCGGTGACCAGCCAAACAAGAACGCGGCCCATGACCGTCTCCTTAACAGGTCGGCTTGATGATTCGGTCCGCACCCTAGCATGGGGCACCTGCGTGGCGGCCAATGGCGTCGTCAAGAATTACCGGTCGGCGGGCTGGATTCGACGCCGCTTGCAGTGTAACACGCCGTCCGAAGTCATTCTGTTGCCTCATTTTGGCAACAGGTAGCTGGACCACACGGCGCGAAGAAGCCGGTCCCGGGATCATTGAGAGGAAGTGCACGACATGACGAGCCTGAACAGCAACGCGTACCGCCTGTCGGTCATGGCCGCAGGCGTGGTTGGCTTTCTCGGCGCAGGACTTCCCTCTGCTTCCGCGCAGCAGCAGCCGCAGATTCCGCAGGGCTGGTTCAAGGCCTGCACCAAGCAGGAAGACGTCGACATCTGCAATGTCCAGAACATCGTCACCGCTGGCAATGGCCAACTCGTCACCGGCGTCAGCCTGATCGAGCTCAAGGGCAAGGTGAACCGCAAAGTGTTCCAGGTGACGGTCCCGACCGGCCGCCTCGTGCCTCCCGGCATCGGCCTGCAGATCGACACCGGCAAGGCGCAGAAGCTCGACTATGTCATCTGCTTCCCGGATCGTTGCGTGGCGGAAGTGCCGCTGACCGATCAGCTTGTCGCTTCGTTCAAGAAGGGTCAGGGGATCACGCTGACCTCGATCAATTTCCAGAACCAGGCCAACCCGATCAAGATCGCGCTGCAGGGCTTCAGCGGCGCCTATGACGGCCCGCCACTGCAGCAGTCGGACATCGAGGACCGGCAGAAGAAGCTTCAGGACTTCGTCGCCAAGAACAACCAGGATTTCGCCAAGAAGCTCAAGGACGAGCAGGACAAGGCGAAGACCGCCAACTGATCCGGCGTCGGGAATATAGCGAGTCAAAAAAGCGGGGTCATGCCCCGCTTTTTTCATTTCTGGCCATACTCAGCATGCCGGAAGTCAGTGCCTGGACTGCCGTTTCGGCGCATAGCGCCCATCCGGCTTCTTGTCGAACATTTCCTTGATTTGCGGATGGCGGACAGGTTCTCCCGATTGGTCCTCGAGCAAATTCTGCTCGGACACATAGGCGATGTATTCGGTTTCCGAATTCTCGGCGAGCAGGTGGTAGAATGGTTGGTCCTTGCGCGGCCGTACGTCGGCGGGGATGGCCTCGTACCATTCGTCGGTGTTGGCGAATTGCGGATCGACGTCGAAAATGATGCCTCGGAACGGGAACAGCCGGTGGCGAACCACCTGTCCGATCGCGAATTTGGCCGTTTTCATCGCACTCACCACTGAATTCCTTGGCTTTATTTGGCGCAGACTCCGCATCAATTCAATCCCGAGCGTCTGAGCGCCTTCAAGATACGCGGTATGCGCAACAAAGGTTTTGATGAACGTCGCGATACCGCGGCAAAGTCCGCAAAATCGCTACCGCTGCCGAGCCGGCTTCCGAAGGCCGCCCGCAACTGCCGCAAAGCCGCTGCCCGGGCGAAGCCCTTCCCGCATGAAGAAGGCGCGCAGCGGCGTAAAGCCGCCAAGTACACCCAGGCCAACGCCACGCGCCATCTGCGCCGGCAACATGTCCGAAAGCAGCGACATGTTGAGCAGATTGACTGCGCTGCTGCGCGCCAGAATATCGGGCCGGCGCTTGAAATCGTATGCAGCAAGGGCCGCAACAGCCCCCGGATCCTCACGATTTTCACGCGCGATTCCAACCAGATCGTCAATATCCCTGATGCCTAGGTTGAGGCCTTGCGCGCCGATTGGCGGGAACACGTGCGCCGCCTCGCCGACAAGCGCCACCCGTCGCGCGGCGAAACGCAGGGGGGTCACCGTCGACAATGGATAAATCTGGCGACCCGGCTCGACGGATACCCGGCCCAGCATCGATTGCATCTTTTGCTCGACGCGGAGCGAGAGCGTTGCATCGTCCAAAGCGGCAAGCTCCTTGGCGGTCTCTGGCTTGACCACCCAGACAAGGCTGGAGCGATTGCCCGGCAGTGGAACCTGCGTGAACGGGCCGGTCTCTGTATGGAATTCCGTCGAGGTGAAGCCATGTTCGCGGTTGTGGCGGAAATTGAGGACAAGCGCCGCCTGAGGATAGGCGCGCGCCGCCGTCGAGATGCCCGCGGCCTCGCGGGCCGGCGACAGGCGGCCGTCGGCGGCGACCGCAAGGGACGCATCGATCTCGCTGCCATCAGCCAGCGCGGCATGCGCTTTGACGGCGCCAAGATGCCATGCCTTCACTATGGATCTGCGCCATTCGATGCCGGAATGCGCGGCCACCTTGCCGGCAAGCGCCGGGCCAAGGACGCCGTTGGGCAGGTTCAGGCCGAACTGTTCCTCGCCGATCTCGCTGGCGCGGAAGGTGACGACGGGGCTGCGGATCAGCCGGCCGGTCGCATCGACAATGCGCATCACCTTCAACGGCGCGCCCTTGGGCCTGATGTCCTCGATCACGCCCAGCCGTTCCAGCATCTTCAGGGCAGGCGTCATGAGCGCCGTGGTGCGACCGTCGGGAGCCGAGGTTTCCGGCCCGGCAATCGTCACCGGAAAGCCGGCATCGGCGAAGGCAAGCGCGGCGATCAACCCCGCCGGCCCCGTGCCCGCAATCAGTATCCGCGCTGTTTCCTGATGCTCCAAGATCGGCTTCCGGTCTGCAGTTGAGAGGCGGCCACCAGACCCGCCAGTCGAAAGAGGCATATAGGGCAGATCATGCGGCTTGATCAACGCGGCGATTCGGCCCATTCGGATGTCATGACCGGCCAACAGGACGACTTCAGCCATCTCGACCGCGCCGGCCGCGCCACGGCAAATGTCGCGCGCGACCCGCGTTTGACGGTCAACGTCGTCGTCTGTGCAAGCATCGCGTTGGCCTGGCTGCTGCTTGCCGCGATGGCGATACGCGGCGCCGAGGCGCGGATCAGCGCGCCGGGTGACGCTCTCCTGCGCAACCTGCCACAGCTGCCGCTGCCCGATTTCCTGGACCATTTTTTCGTTCTTTGCCTTTCGCCAGCGCCGCTGGACGCAAGCATCGGCCCGCGTGCTTTGGCACTCATCCTCATGTGGTTCCTGATGGCGATCGCCGCGATGCTGCCGTCGGCGGCACCGATGATCCGCACCTATTGCGAGATCGCCGATACGGCGCGGATCAAGCGGGCGCCGGTCGTCCATCCGCTGGTGCTGGTTGCCGGCTACCTCTGCGCCTGGCTCGCCGCATCGCTGCTGTTTGCGGCACTGACACTTGCCGTCCACGCAGTCGCCGCGTCCGCGGGGGTATTCGATCCGGTGCTTGGCGTTGCTGGTGGGCTGGCCTTGCTGGTTGCCGGCCTCTACCAGTTCAGCGGCCTCAAGGAGGCCTGCCTGACGAAATGCCGGAACCCATTCTCGACCTTGTTTTCAAACTGGAGTGCCGAGACCTTCCGCATCTTTCGGCTGGGCATCGTGCAAGGTATCTGGTGCCTGGGATGCTGCTGGGCATTGATGCTGGTGATGTTCGCCGTCGGCGTCATGAACGTCTTCTGGATGGCGCTGATCGGCGTGTTCACCCTAATTGAAAAACAAACGATGGGCAGTCTTCCAACCCGGCTGGCCGGTGCGATACTGCTTGTCTGGGCAGCCGTGCTGCTAGTAGTCTCACTGTGATTGGGGGGAATTCGATGACTGACCCGGGCTGGGCAATGAAAGGAGAGCTCGTACTCTCCTGCAATTGCACGGTTTTTTGCCCTTGCGTCTTGTCGCTCGGCACCCACCCACCAACAGAAGGCTATTGCCAGACATGGGCGGGTTTCCGTATCGATGCGGGTCACTTCGGCGAAGTCGACCTCTCCGGCCTCAACCTTGGGCTGATCATGGAAATCCCCGGTTACATGAGCCGCGGCAATTGGACCGCGGGCCTGTTCATCGACATCAGAGCCTCGGTTTACGCGGTCAAGGCGTTGACCAAGATCTTCACCGGCAAGGCCGGCGGGACCACGTCGCTGCTCTCGATCCTCGTCGGCAAATTCCTGGGCGTAGAACAGGTGCCGATCACCTACGAGACACGGGACAAGACGCGTATCTTCCAGATTCCGAAGATCATCGACGGGGCGGTCACGCCAATCGCGGGCAAGGACCGCGACAAGGATACGGTGATCACGAACTCGGAGTACTGGATCGCGCCGGAGATCATCGTGGCAAGGTCCGACAAGAGCAAGATGCGCGCCTTTGGCCGCAACTGGAATTTCGCCGGCCGCTCGGCCGAGATCTGCAAGCTTGATTGGCGGGGCCCGTGAGCAAGAACACAAAAGCCCGCAAGATCGCCGGGAAGATCACCGACCGGATTCCACGGCCGAAGAAGAAGGTCACCTGGCCGCAGGCGCGTGCGTTTTCGGTGCATCTGCTGACCGCCTCCGGTTCGTTCCTGGCTTTCCTGTCGCTGGTGGCGGCGAGCGAGGAGCGCTGGACGGCCATGTTCTGGTGGCTAGGCCTGGCGCTGTTCGTCGATGGCATCGACGGGCCGATCGCCCGAAAGCTGGAGGTCAAGGAAATCCTGCCGACCTGGTCCGGCGAACTCCTCGACAACATTATCGACTACGTGACCTACGTGCTGATCCCGGCCTTCGCGCTCTACCAACGGGGCTTCATGGGCGAAGGCCTGTCGTTCCTTTCGGCGGCGATCATCGTCGTCTCCAGCGCGATCTACTATGCCGACACCGGCATGAAGACGAAGGAGAATTTCTTCAAGGGATTCCCGGTGGTCTGGAACATGGTGGTGTTCACGCTGTTTGTCATCGAACCGGGACAATGGGTCTCGTTCGCGGTGGTAGTGGTGGCCGGCATTCTGACCTTTGTCCCGATAAACTTCATCCATCCGGTGCGGGTGAAGCGGCTGCGGCCGATCAATCTCGGCATGACGCTGTTGTGGTGTGCTTTCGGCGCGCTCGCGCTTGCGCAGGCCGCACTCGCCGCTTTCTACGACCAGATCGGCGTGCTTGGCGAACAAGTCGGCACTTTCACCAAGATCGGAATCACCGTTACCGGGCTCTATCTCGCAACCATTGGTGGCCTCATGCAGTTCTTTCCGAACCTCGGCGCCAAAAAGGCCTGACCAGCCGCTCTTCAAGGAATCCTCTCCATGTCCAAAGCCATCCGCATCCACGCCAATGGCGGTCCGGAAGTCCTGATCCATGAGGACACCGATCCTGGCCAGCCGGGTTCGGGGCAGATCCTGATCAGGCATACCGCGATCGGTCTCAATTTCATCGACGTCTATCATCGCTCGGGTCTTTATCCGCCGCCCGGCGGATTTCCGCTCGTTCCGGGCAGCGAAGCCGCCGGCGTGGTGCTGGAAGTCGGCGGGGGCATCGACTGGCTGAAGTCGGGCGACCGGATTGCCTATGCCGTGACGACCGGCGCTTACGCGCAAGAGCGCGTCATCGATGCCAGCAAGGTCGTCAAGGTACCGGACGGCATCAGCGACGAGCAGGCCGCCGCCATGATGCTGAAAGGCATGACCGCGGAATATCTTCTGCGCCGCACCTTCAAGGTGAAGGCGGGCGACACCATCCTGTTTCATGCCGCGGCCGGCGGGGTCGGCCTGATCCTCGGCCAATGGGCGAAGCATCTCGGCGCGACGGTCATCGGCACCGCCAGTTCCACCGACAAGATCGAACTCGCCAAGGCGCACGGCTTCGACCATGTCATCAACTACAAGGAGCAGGATTTCGTCGCCGGCGTAGCCGCCATCACCGGCGGCAAGAAGTGCGATGTCGTCTACGATTCGGTGGGTAACGACACATTTCCGGCCTCGCTCGACTGCCTGAAGCCGCTCGGCATGTTCGTCAGCTTCGGCCAGTCCTCGGGACCCATCCCGCCGTTCTCGATGTCGCTGCTGGCGCAGAAGGGCTCGCTGTTCGCAACCAGGCCGACGCTGTTCGTCTACAATGCCAGACGTGAGGACCTCGATGCCTCCGCCGCCGCACTGTTCGAGGTCGTGCTCAGCGGCGCCGTCGAGATCAAGATCAATCAGCGCTACGCACTGAAGGATGCCGGCAAGGCACATGCGGACCTTGAAGGCCGCAGAACGACAGGTACGACCATCCTGGTTCCCTGAAGGCAATCTGCCTGGGTTTTCAGCGCGCTGCCGCAGCCGCGAGCATGGTTTGCCCGAAAAGCCGGCCCGCCATATGCTTGTGCGAAGGAAGGCTGATCTTTGCCCTTGAGTTTCCGCTGAAATTCTTGAAGCTCTTTCAAGTTGGGTGCTGCTTTCGCACGAGAGCCGGCCGCGCATACGATGCTTGCGGGAACACAGAACATGTCCGGTAATCCGGACGGGAGGCACTGTGAGTGCAAATCATGATGGGGCGAACCTGCTCGAGGTTCGGGGCCTGACCAAGATATTCGGCACGCTGACAGCGTGCGATCATATCGATCTCAACATCGCCAAAGGTGAAATCCACGCTTTGCTCGGTGAGAACGGCGCCGGCAAATCGACACTGGTCAAGATGCTGTTCGGCTCGCTGGAACCCAATTCCGGCGAGATTTTCTGGAACGGCCAGGCAGTGCGGATCACCAGTCCAGGCGTTGCCAAAAAGCTCGGCATCGGCATGGTTTTCCAGCATTTTTCGCTGTTCGAAGCCCTGACGGCCGCCGAGAACATCGCGCTGTCGCTGGATGACGGCTCGCCGATCGGCAGCATCGCGGCCAAGGCGAGGGCGCTTTCCTACAGCTACGGCCTGCCGCTCGATCCGGAATCGCTGGTCGGCGATCTGTCCGTCGGCGAGCGCCAGCGCATCGAGATCATCCGCTGCCTGCTGCAGACGCCGCAGCTCATCATCCTGGACGAGCCGACATCGGTGCTGACGCCGCAGGAAGCGGACAAGTTGTTCGAGACGCTGGAACGCTTGCGCGCGGAAGGCAAATCGATCCTCTACATTTCGCACCGGCTCGAAGAGGTCAAACGCATCTGCGACCGCGCCACGGTGCTGCGGCACGGCAAGGTGGTCGGTCACTGCAACCCGCGCGAGGAGACAGCCTCATCGCTCGCCCGCATGATGGTCGGCAACGAAGTGCAGGCCGTGGTGCGCGCGCCGGTCGAGGGGATCGAAACCGCGCAGCCGCTGCTCGAAATCCTCAACCTCAACCGCAAGCCGGCAACGCCGTTTTCCATTCCGCTCAAGAACATCAGCCTCAATGTCCGCGCTGGCGAGGTGATCGGCATTGCCGGTGTCGCCGGCAACGGCCAGGGCGAGTTCTTCGAATCCGTCTCCGGCGAGGTTTTGCAGCAGGATGCCGCTTCGGTGCGCATCCGCGGCAAGAACGCCGGCAGCCTCACCATTACCGGGCGGCGCCTGTTGGGGGCCGCGTTCGTGCCGGAGGAGCGTCTCGGCCATGGCGCCGCGCCGCGCATGAAGCTCTCGGAAAACCTCCTGCTGTCGCGCCATGCCACGGACGGCAAGGCTTTTGTCGGCAGCGGCGGGATGGTCAAGAGCGGCGCCGTCTATGCCGCCTCGCAGCGCATCGTCGAGGCGATGGATGTGCGCAAGAGCGCGCCGGATCCCGAAGCGGCAGCACTTTCGGGCGGCAATCTGCAGAAATTCATCGTCGGCCGCGAACTCGACCGCCGCCCAAGCGTGATGGTGGTGAACCAGCCGACATGGGGTGTCGACGCAGGAGCCGCAGCGCACATCCGTCAGGCCTTGATCGAACTGTCGCGCGGCGGATCGGCGGTGCTGGTGATCAGCCAGGATCTCGACGAGCTGTTCGAAATATCGGACGCGATCGCCGTCATGCACAATGGAGAATTGTCCAGGCCGATGCCGATCGCCGAAGCGACTTTCGAGAAGGTCGGCTTGCTGATGGGTGGCGCCGAGCCCGGCCACGCCGAACATACGCTGGAGACGGCATGATGCGCCTCGAACTTGTCAAACGCCCGCAGCGCTCGGCGCTGTTTTCGATGCTGTCGCCATTCATCGCCTTCGGGCTGACCATCATTGCCGGCGCGGTTCTGTTCGCTCTGCTCGGCGTCAACCCGCTGAATGCCTTCCAGATCTATTTCATCGAGCCGATCAGCCAGGTCTGGCAGTTGCATGAGCTGGCGATCAAGGCAGCGCCGCTGATCCTGATCGCTGTCGGCCTGTCGGTCTGCTACAAGGCCAACATCTGGAACATCGGCGCCGAAGGCCAGTTCATCTTCGGCGCAATCTTCGGCTCGATCATTCCCGTGCTGTTCCCGCAATTCGATGGCCCGCTGGTGCTGCCGCTGATGCTTCTGCTCGGCATGGTCGGCGGTGCGGCCTACGCGGCGATCCCGGCCTTGCTGAAGACCCGGTTCAATACCAACGAGATCCTGACCAGCCTCATGCTGGTCTATGTCGCGCAGCTCTTCCTCGACTGGCTGGTGCGGGGTCCCTGGCGCGATCCGCAGGGCCACGGCTTTCCGCAGACGATCCAGTTCGGCGACGCGGCCGTGCTGCCGGAACTGATGCCCGATGCCGGGCGCGCCAATTGGGGGTTTGTGTTTGCCCTGGTGGCCGCGGTGCTGATCTGGATCCTGATGGCCCGCATGCTCAAGGGCTTCGAGGTCCGCGTGCTGGGCTCCAGCCCAAGGGCAGGGCGCTTCGCCGGCTTCGGCCTCAACCGGATGGTGTTCTTTGCCTTCCTGCTATCGGGAGCGCTGGCCGGCCTTGCCGGCATCTCCGAAGTTTCCGGCGCCATCGGGCAACTTCAGCCCGTGATTTCGCCCGGGTATGGCTTCACGGCCATCATCGTTGCGTTCCTCGGCCGCCTCAATCCGCTCGGCATCGTCGCCGCGGGCCTGGTGCTGGCCCTGACCTATCTCGGCGGCGAGGCCGTGCAAAGCGCACTCGGCATTTCCGACAAGGTGGCGAGGGTGTTCCAGGGCATGCTGCTGTTCTTCGTGCTCGGCTGCGACACGCTCATTCATTACCGCATCCGCTTGATCGGTCTGGCGCTGACGAAACAGGAAACGCCCGCGAAGCTCGAGGCCGCACCAAAGTTGAAGGAAGCCCGCTGATGGACATCACCGTCAACATCCTCCTGACCATAGCCACGGCGGCGACGCCGCTTTTGATCGCGGCGATTGGCGAACTGGTGGTCGAACGTTCCGGCGTGCTCAACCTCGGTGTCGAAGGCATGATGGTCATGGGCGCCGTCGGCGGCTTCGGGGCCGGCTATCTGACGGGATCGCCCTGGATCGGCCTTCTGGCGGCGATCGTCGTGGGCGCGCTGTTCTCCTTGCTTTTTGCCGTGATGACGCTGTCGCTGGCCACCAACCAGGTGGCAACAGGCCTGTCACTGACGCTGCTTGGTCTCGGCCTTTCCGGCATGATGGGAACAAGCTTCGTCGGCCAGCCCGGTGTCAGGCTGCCCAATCTCGATATTCCCGGCCTCAGTTCCATACCGGTCGTGGGCAGGCTTCTTTTTGGCCAGGATCCGATCTTCTACATTTCGATCGCGCTGACGGCCGCGGTGATGTGGTTCCTGTTCAAGACGCGTACCGGCCTCACGCTGCGCTCGATTGGTGACAGCCATGCCTCGGCGCATGCGCTCGGCATCAAGGTCATTCGTTACCGCTATCTCTCGGTCATCTTCGGCGGTGCCTGCGCCGGTCTCGCCGGTGGGCATCTGTCGCTCGTCTATACGCCACAGTGGGTCGAGAACATGTCCGCGGGCCGAGGCTGGATCGCACTCGCACTGGTGGTGTTCGCGTCCTGGCGGCCATGGCGGGTACTGGCCGGCGCCTACATCTTCGGCGCGGTGTGGATCGGCCAGCTTCATGCACAGGCTTTTGGCATTCCAGTGCCCTCGCAGATGCTTTCTTCTCTGCCCTATCTGGCAACCGTCGTGGTTCTCGTTCTAATCTCGCGCAACAAGCGTCTGACGATGATGAACACGCCGGCATCCCTGGGGCAGCCATTCGTTCCGGATCGTTGACAACAAGAACAAGACGGGAAGCTCCAAGGCTTAACTCAGAGAGGTAACACAATGAAAAAACTGCTTATTGCCCTGATGACGACGACAGCGGCTTTGTCGCTGGCCGTGTCCGCGGAGGCCGCCGACAAGTTGAAGGCCTGCTGGGTCTACACCGGCCCGATCGGCGATTTTGGCTATTCCTACCAGCACGACCAGGGACGCCTCGAGGTCGAGAAGGCGCTCGGCGACAAGGTCGAGACTGCTTACCTGGAAAACGTCTCCGAAGGCCCCGATGCCGACCGTGCTTTCGAGCGCCTGGCGCGCGAAGGCTGCAAGATCATCTTCGGCACCTCGTTCGGCTTCATGGACGCCGAAGTGAAGGTCGCCAAGAAGTTTCCCAAAGTGATGTTCGAGCACGCCACCGGCTACAAGACCGGGGACAATCTCGGCATCTACAATGCCCGCTTCTATGAAGGCCGCTATGTGCTCGGCCAGATCGCCGCCAAGGAATCGAAGTCCGGCGTCGCCGGCTACATCGTCTCCTTCCCGATCCCGGAAGTGGTGATGGGGATCAACTCCTTCATGCTCGGCGCGCAGTCGATCAATCCGAACTTCAAGGCCAAGATCGTCTGGGTCAATTCGTGGTTCGATCCGGGCAAGGAAGCCGACGCCGCCAAGGCGCTGTTCGACCAGGGCGCCGACATCATCGTCCAGCACACCGACTCGACCGCGGCCCTGCAGGTGGCCGAGGAGCGCAAGCTGCACGGCTTCGGCCAGTCGTCCGACATGATCAAGTTCGCGCCCAACGCGCAGCTGACCTCGCTGACGGACGAATGGGGTCCGTATTATATCAGCCGCGTGCAGGCGGCCATCGACGGCACCTGGAAGCCGGACAATGTCTGGCTCGGCATCAAGGACGGCGCGGTCAAGCTCGCGCCCTACACCAACATGCCCGACGACGTGAAGGCGATGGCCGAAGCGACCGAAAAGAAGATCGCCGGAGGCTGGAACCCCTTCACCGGGCCGATCGCCAAGCAGGACGGCTCGGCATGGCTGAAGGACGGCGAGGTCGCCGACGACGGCACGCTGCTCGGCATGAATTTCTACGTCAAGGGCGTCGACGACAAGTTGCCGCAATAGGCAGCACGCCACGTCTCTATGGGAAGGGCGCCGCGAGGCGCCCTTTTTCATTTGGATGGTGAACTTGACGGAAGGCTCAGACAGCCGAGCCGTAGAGATCGTAAGCGTCCGCGCGCTCGATCTTGACGGTGACGATGTCGCCGGCGCGCATCGGGCGGCGCGACTGGATGTGGACCGAACCATCGATCTCGGGCGCATCATATTTGGTGCGACCCTTTGCCGAAGTGCCGTGCGCCTCGTCGATCAGCACCGGCAGACGCTTGCCGACCTTCCTGGCCAGCTGCGCTGCCGAGATCTTCTGCTGGCGCTGCATGAAGCGATGCCAGCGCGCTTCCTTGATCTCCTGCGGCACCTGCTCAAGCCCGAGCTCGTTGGAGCGGGCGCCTCTGACCGGCTCGTATTTGAAGCAGCCGGCGCGATCGATTTTCGCTTCATCCAGCCAATCGAGTAGCATCTCGAAGTCGTCATCCGTTTCGCCGGGGAAGCCGACGATGAAGGTCGAGCGGATGGCGAGATCCGGGCACACGTCGCGCCAGCCGCGAATGCGCTCGAGCGTCTTCTCGCCATGAGCGGGCCGGCGCATGTTCTTCAGCACCTGTGGCGAGGCATGCTGGAAGGGGATGTCCAGGTAGGGAAGGATTTTTCCTTCGGCCATCAGCGGGATGACGTCGGCGACGTGCGGATAGGGGTAGACATAATGCATGCGCACCCAGATGCCGAGCTTGCCCAATTCCTCCGAGAGATCGAGGAATTTCGCCCGCACTTCGCGGTCGCCGAACATGGACGTCTGGTACTTGATGTCGATGCCGTAGGCGCTGGTATCCTGCGAGATGACGAGCAGTTCCTTGACGCCGGCCTTGGCCAGTTTCTCGGCTTCGCGCAGCACATCGGCGGCCGGCCGCGAGACGAGATCGCCGCGCAGTGCCGGAATGATGCAGAAGGTGCAACGGTTGTTGCAGCCTTCCGAAATCTTCAAATAGGCATAATGGCGCGGCGTCAGCTTGACGCCTTGCGGCGGCAGCAGGTCGATGTAGGGATCGTGTGAGGGAGGGGCGGCCTCATGGACGGCGGCCATCACGCTCTCATAGGCCTGCGGGCCGGTGATCGCCAGCACGTTGGGGTGCTTCTCGCGGATCACGTCCGGCTCGGCGCCCAGACAGCCGGTGACGATGACCCTGCCGTTTTCCGACAGTGCCGAGCCGATGGCGTTGAGCGACTCGTCGCGGGCGGAGTCGAGAAAGCCACAGGTGTTGACGACAACGAGATCGGCGCCGTCATGCTTGCGGGCGATCTCGTAGCCCTCGGCCCGCAGACGCGTGATGATGCGCTCGGAATCGACAAGGGCTTTGGGACATCCGAGACTGACGAAGCTGACGCGTGGGGCGGACATGGGCAATTTTCCAATGGACGCGAACCGGAAACACCGATCCGGCCCGCAGTCTCAACATATGATGGCTTGCATGGCTCCTGGCAGGAGCTCAATTTGGGCGGCGCAATAGCACGGCTTGCTCAATCAGGCAAACGGAGCCCTGCGGCCCGACATTTGCGTCAGTGCCCGCTTGACCCGAACCAGGGTGACAGGAAGGCGAAATGATCGGGGAATTGCTGCACGGCTCCGTCCAGCAGCATCTTGACCGCGACATAGAGGATGATGACCAGGCCGATATAGGCAATCCAGCGGTATTTGTGCAGCAAGCGCGCGACGAACGACGCCGCAAAGCCCATCAACGCGATCGACAGCGCCAGTCCGACAATCAGCACCGTCGGATGGTTCATAGCCGCTCCCGCGACGGCCAGAACATTGTCGAGCGACATCGAGACGTCGGCAATGACGATCTGCCAAGCGGCCTGCGAGAAGGTTTTGCTCGGCCCCTTGCCGCCAATGACGCCGTCCTTGTCGAAGTCGCCGTTCGACAGCGCTTCGGTGGCGTCGCGCTCGTCGTCGTGGCTGACACGCAATTCGCGCCACATCTTCCAGCAAACCCACAGCAAAAGCAGGCCGCCGCCGATAAGCAGCATGGGACCAATGGTCAGCAGCCATTGCGTGATCAGGGCGAAGAAAATGCGAAGAACGGTGGCCGCCGCGATGCCGACAAGAATGGCTCGCTGGCGCTGGCTGGCCGGCAGGCCGGCAGCGGCAAGGCCGATAACGATGGCATTGTCGCCCGCGAGCGCAAGGTCGATGGCGATGACCTGAAGGAGAGCCGAAAAGCCCGCGGCGGTAAATATTTCCATCGACCTGGAAGCCCTTCGTCGAGTGTTCGTCGTCGATCGTCCGAACGGGCCTAAAGGCATGGTCCGCTGGCGTCAAGTGCGGCAACGGGCAACGCTGGAAAACCATTTTCGTGGCGGTGGAATTGCGGGAGGTTCTCGACAGCCGCCGGCACAAGCCGGAGGCGGGCGCAAGCCCGCGAGAACCTAATCGTAGAGATTGTATTTCGCCCAGTCGGCTTCCGGAATCTCGTCCCCGATCCGATAGCGGAGCTGGAGAACTTCCATATGGTCCGGTCCCGTCTGGCATTTGAATTTCAGCCGGTACCATTGCCCCTTGCTGCGGAACGCCGCACCGGGACTCCGGATTGCGTCGGCGCTCATCTCCGGCGTCGCGAAGGCGTAAGCGACGACGCGGTCGGCCTTGAACTTGCGATCATCGTGGGTGATCCGGTCCAGGATTTCGGCATCGCAACGCTGTTCGAGGCGGGTTTGCGGATCAAGTTTCATCAGCCCGGCGCGCAAAGCGTTGTCCATCGCACTGGCCGGAAAGGCCAGCGTCAGGGACGCAATGGCCATCATGCAGAGTGTCTTCATGGGCGGGACAAGCAACATGTTTTGTCTGAAAAATCAACCAATAGCGGCGGTTCATGCTCGGCAAACCCTGGCATTCAGAGGTCCGGCGCAATCAAAATCTCGTGTCGGGCTTCATCGTGCGCGACCTGCGGCCAACGAACCAGCGAAGCTCGGCCGGCATCCGTGAGATCATAGAGACCACGCTCGACCCTTGCGAACCAGCCATAGACATTGTGCTGAAGAATCTTCGGCGCGATCGACGTCAAGGCTTTCAGATCGCGCGGCCGTTTGGGGCCGTCCGCAAGCGCGGCGGCGCAGGCGAGGGCGCTCTGCCGGTAGGCGGTCATGATCGGAGTGCGCGATCCGCCGCCAGCGACAGGATCGCCGCGGCGGCGCTGATGCTCATCGACAAGGCGAGAACGCCGTCGCGCATTTTTGCGCGGTGCCTGGGCGACCGGACTGAGAAGCACTTCGACCCTGTCATTGGCGGTCACCGCGAGCAGGCCGAAGCCAAGCCGACGGCAGAGATTGCGGAACCTGGCATCGCTTTCGCGCCCCTTGCCCCGCGCCGACATGCGCGCTGCCAGCCAAACTTCATCGCAAGCAGCCGCACGGTCGACGCCCTGCAGAACCAGTTCGAGATTGAACTGCAGCTTCAGCTCGCAGATGACGACGATCGGCGGCTCTCCCTCGCGCAGCGCGACGATGTCGCAACCGCCGATTTCCCCTTTCACGACGAAGTCGAGGTTTTCGAGGAAGCGCTTCACCGGCGCGTAGAGTGAGGTCTCGTTCATGCCTCGAGGCTTAGCCGATTCGCCATGAAAGGCCTCGGCACCGTGGCCCCGAACTCATCTGTCGACATGCTCGATGCCCGGCGTGTCCGGCAACCAGCCTGCTTCGACGCTCGGCGCTGCCCGTTTCGACGGCTTCCTGTGAGGCAAGAACGGATAGCCGAGCTGGCCGAAATAGCTGGAGGGGATGGGATCATCGACGCCGTATTTCTCGGGCAGCTTGTTGCCGGTGGCATTGTAGGTGCCGAATATCACGTCGAGGAACGGCAATTGGCCGGCGAAGTTCTTGTCGTAGGCTGTGCGCTGGTTGGCATGGTGCCAGCGATGGAACTGCGGGCTGGCGATCAACCACTTGAAGGGGCCGAACGCAATCCGCAGGTTTGAATGAACAAGCATCGTGTGGCCGAAGTAGATAAGCGAAAAGACGGCGAGTGAGGCGTCGGAGAAGCCAAGGAGGTAGATCGGCGTCAACGATATTGCCTTTGTGACGATCGCGTCGACCGGGTGGGAATGGAAAGCGCCGAGCCAGTCCAGCTCCTCAATGCCATGGTGTATCGCATGGAATTTCCAGAGAGCGGGGATTTTATGGAAGGCCCGATGCGCCCAATAGACGCCGATATCGGTGATCAGGATCATTTCCGCAACCTGCAGCCAGATGGGCTGGCCGCTGACGGCCCGCGTTACCGATTGCGGGACAAGGATCGCGGCGGCTTCGAGGGTGCCGAGCGCCATCATGGCCATGGCTGCCTTTATGACGAAGGTGTTGAACAGCACATAAATCAGATCGACATCCAAGCCTTTGCGGAGGACCTTCTGCGGCTGCTCGGCAAACAGATGTTCGAACGGAATGAAGATCAGCGCACAGATCAAAAGCGCCTTGATGCCAAAGATGTCCATCTATCGCCCAGCCTGTCGCCGGCACGCCGCCAGCGCTTCAACTCCTCAGCAGAACCACATCTCCCTTTCCAAAGGCTGAAGGGATCTCCGATAATGCTTATGGCCGGCATGTGATCGCCACCGATGTCGCAAGACCGCGAGACGCGTACCGATCGTCCTTGCGAAGGGCGTACGCAGCCATCTGTCCTTGTGTCACATCGGTGTCGCAACCGCGCGATATCTGGACAATGCGCGCTTGTCGAACGCAGCGCAACGCGCGTCCTTCCAGGACTAACCCCTCCGGTCCCTGCCGGCGGGGTTTCTCATTTTCAGAACCATATTGTCGGTCGCGAGTTGTCCTTGCTATTGTGGCATTGCGGTCAGCAGGGACGCCCATCATGGATGCAAGCGAAATGAGTGCGATCGGCGATACCCTCATGAGGATCGTCACGCCCGACATGTCTCCCAAGCAGCTCGTCAAGGCTGCCCGGAAAGCGCACCCCAAGGCCTCCAAGAAGGATATCGCCAGAGCAGCCTTCTTTTCGATCATCGCGAACGCCGACCGGGACATCGGCAAGGCCAGGAACCTGCAGGCGTTTGCCATCGCGGAGCGCACACAGCAGTCCGACTGAGCAAGGTGGCGACCTTCGCCTTTTGTGCAACATGCGGGCGGCCCGGCGAGGAGGGGTGGGACGCCGCCGGGCCTGACCAGCGGTGTTGGGTTGGGATGATTACCCGCCAGCTTGACCGTTAATACGCCAGCTTCCAGAAACGGCATCATTCAAACGGCGGGAGACGGTCGGGTTGCACCAAGCGTCGGGGCCACCAGACGAACGCGCAGCGAAAAGCGACCGAGCCAAAAAATCTGGCTGACATGTCTCCGGCTAAAAGCCAAATAGCAAACGCCGATCGTTTGCCGGGCGGAGCGGTTGCGGCGGCTGTTGGGCTAACACGCTATCTCACGGTCCCGTCTCAGGGAACCAATCCGCTGCCGATCTGTTGTTTTGGCAGCGTGGAGATGTCCCCTCAACTCCTAGCCGAATGGCCCGCTGCGCTCCTCCCGGAGGCGGCGGGCTTTGCTTTGTTGGAACCCGAGCCCCCCGACTTTGTTTTGGTAGAGAACAGGAGGCGCATGTGGAGCCAAAGTCATCACGCGAACTGCCAGGTCCAGAACCCCGCAAGGACCGAGGAAGGGACACCCGAAAAGCGATTGCCAAAACACCTGACAAGGCCAATGATTGGGACCGTGATGCCGTGCATGGAGATGGCGACACGATCGACATTCAGCCTGAGCCGGGCGTGGAGTCGAAATAGCCGTCTACGGTTGGGTCGCCCCCGCAACCAACTTCGCCGCCCATCGTTGACCTATGCTGGTTGATCCCAGCACTCCAGAACTTGCCCGCCGGTTCCCACCTGGCGGGCCTTTTGCTGGTGGGTTGAAAAATATGTGCCGGTCATGAAGGCTCGGAACTGGTCCGCTTCCCTGTTATCGGTTCGCCCCTTTGAACTGCCTCCTGCCCCGGCCGAAGGCTTTTTTGCACCCGCGCAGCTGGGAGGTGCCGCCATTGGAACCAGCCGGGAAACAACGCGGTCGGCACGGCGATAGTCCAGAGGGAACAAGCGATTGCTAACGCATAGCAGTTGGCCGTGCATCATCACAATGACGGACGACTTACCCCGCCACATGTGAAAGCTTCACAGGGCGTACGAGGGGAATGGCCGGTGAAGGATCAAATTGTCGGATCACTTCGGTACCATCCGAAGCCTAAATGCATCGCGTGGCTTCCAGCGTCAGCAACGCTGGAAGCCGAGCGAACGGAGCGAGACGCCAAGACCGCTGGCCTCAGGCGACTGAGGGCTTACTCGGAATGGCTCGTTCGCGACGATCTAGCCTCGATGCGCGATCAGGTAGACTGCTCGGCTCTTCTGTAGAGTGTCAGCCGGCTGTGGCACGGCCCACGCCTTGCGAGAGGGAGCTAGAGCAGGACTCGCTGCTATAGCGCTTCCCATTGCGGTTTGCCGTTTGCGGGCTGCCAGGGCGCTGGCGATGTCATCGAAGGCGGCGCATTCCATGCTCAGAGCATAAATCGAAACGGATTCGCTATCAGTCTCCTGTTTGTCACGCTGAGCGGACTGGCTCCGCCCGGCGGGCTTTTTTGGCTCCTATGACGTCCTGCGGTTTTTTGAACCGGGAGCGCTAGGTGGAATGGTGCGGAACGGTGGATGTCGTTCGTTCTAGTTGCAACAACTGCAGTAACGGTTGATTCAACCATTGCTGGTATTTATTCCATTGTATGGTGGCGGCTCCGACAGTGCGGCGGGGGCTGGGTTGCCGGAGCCGCCTGCGCAGTCCGGTTGGGATTTGACCGCGCTGTCTCAGAATAGGACAGCGCGGTCAATGATTCGTTAATCGTGACAGTTTCGCCGGTCGGGCGTCAGCAGTAATCTGTAGCTTTCGACGATGGCAATGATCGCCTTGGACGCAATGGAACAATTCCGTGTGTCGGAGGCGGCCCGCCGGCTTGCGTTTCTCCGGTTTTATTGCGCTCTCGCCTCAACCCTCTCAAGGCACTGAACGGGAATATTAGGCCATGTCGCCTTGGCGCATTCCGATGCCGTAACGGCCACCACGGGCTCGCCTTGCACACTGGCCGCTTGGGTAGGCGTGGATGCAAGGAGGAATGTTTGCGTCAGGAGGGCTGACAAGGCTGCAACTTGAACAAGCACGGCGGCAAAGGCGATTTTCTTGAGCATGCCGAGAGAACGCGGTGGATAGCTACCGGTTCCCTGTGCCCACCATGCCCAAAATCATCGTGAATGGTAACTGCCAGACGCTTTACGGCGCTTGCAGTCACCCCTTATCGGCTCTCAAATCGGCGGCCCCAGATGCCCGTGTCGAACTCGACCATGGCACCCGCGGATGATTGGTGAAGATGTTGCGGCACCATCGCAGCCAAGCGGGCTGGGGATAGCGGTGGGGTCCCTATCTGATTCATAGTGCCCTTCCCGAGAGATGGGTGACAGTTCATTCCGGATAGATGGGTTACACTTTCGGCCCTTTGCAAGGAGAGCA
>NZ_VFTY01000018.1:0-70308 GCF_006440715.1 Mesorhizobium sp. B2-7-3 | reverse complement strand
GCGAGGCGTCACCCGCGGCCGAACCGGCAACCTCCAGACAATTCGTCCCGACACCGAAATAACCAGCCCATTCAAACTATAAAAACAAAACCCCGCCAAAATTGACGGGGTTTGTCAGCAGTCTGACGGCGCCTCGCGGCGCCGTTTTGATTTCAGGGGTGGGCGGAAGATCGACAGGTCGATCAGGCAGTCTGGGCGAGCGCTATCTCGGCATCGCGTTTGATGCGCTTGACCATCGAGCGAAGGCCGTTGGCACGCTGGGGCGACAGGTGCTCGTCGAGGCCGAGTGCCTTCAGCGTCGCTTCCGCATCGATTTTCTGGATTTCGCTGGCCGTCTTTCCGGAAAACAGCGCCAGCATGATCGCAACCAGTCCGCGCACGATATGGGCGTCCGAATCGCCGGTGAAAGTAATGACGGGGTCGGCGCCCGGACCCCGTTCGGTGGTCAGCCAAACCTGGCTGACGCAACCTGGCACCTTGTTGGCGGCGTTGCGCGCCGCATCGGGAAAGGGCGGCAGCGCTTCGCCGAGTTCGATGACGTAACGATAACGATCCTCCCATTCGTCAAGGAACGAGAAGTCGTCGCGGATCGTCTGGATCGTCGTCGTCATGACCCGGATATAGTCACGCGGCGGCGCCGCGTCACGGAAAAAACAAGGACACCGCGGGCGTCGAGAGGGCAGACTGCCCGCGGTGCGCCGTCGAGACGGCTTAATTGTTTATCGGCAGGTTGACCGTTTCAGGCAGGACGACTTCCGGTACGCTGCCCGTCATTGTCGAGGTATCGGGGCCGGCGGACTTGTCGTCCAGCATGGCCGCCGCGATCTTGGCGGTTTCCTTGGCGCGTGCGGTGATGGTGTGCATCGCCGACTTGCCCGTCTCGCAGACATCGGGCTTGCGTTCGCAGATACCGGCGATGTCGCCGACGGCGTCTCGCGCCGCGAACAGGGCCTGGATCGGCCCGACGCTTTCCTGGCCCGTTTCATCGGACCCGACACCCAGCGGCAGCGCCAGCAGCACCAGTGAAAACCAGAAAGCCATTCTTATCAGGAAGAACATGCCGTGCCTCTCGTCGTGACCGGATCATGCATCATATGGCATGACCTCTTTTATGGGCAGGATGTTGACACACAGGCACGAAGGACGGCTTGCACGATCGCCGAGAATTTTCCTCAAATTTTAGGCAAATTCGAAACGAAGCGTTTTGCTGTCGATTTGTTTCATATCGGGGCGATTCTTCTCACCATTCGATAACCATCTATCCCGTTGAATGAATTGTGTCTTCGAGGAAATAAAGCGGCTTCGACGACTTGGCCGGCGGTCCGACGACAAGACCCGGGGGATAACCCTCCGTTTACTATGGCTGCATTTGACCGGGTTTTCGGCCGCCGTCATCCCGATATTTGCCGCAGGGCGGGCCTTGGTCGGCCCTGCCTTATCCATTCCTTAAACGCTGGGTGCGAGTTTCAAAGCCAACCAACACAATCTGCAAAAGCAGAGCTGTTCACGACGAGTGCGAGTGCGTTGAATTGATGCCGATCGAGGCCAGATACGCTGAATTGCCTGGTGCAATAGCGGCCGGTTGTGAGCGCATGGTTCATCCCAGCGTTCTCGAACGGAGCGACCGCGAGCGCCAGCGCCGTTTCATCGGCGTGATGCTGGCCGCGCCGTTTTTTGCAGCGGGTGCCGCGGTCACGCTGGTTACATCGGGGATGGGCGCCGCGGTGACCATGGCCGCCATTTTCGCGGCCTTCGGCCTGTGCTGGTTCGTCGCCCTGCTGGTAGCCGCTACCGGCAAGATGGCTGCCGCGGGGCCGATCGCCCTGGCGATGGCGGCGCTTGCCCTTGCCGGTCTCATCGGTGCCGCCGGCGGATTGAGTTCACCTGTCGCCATGCTTGCCCTGGCGTTGCCATTCGAAGCCTGGTGGATCGGCGCGTCACGGCGTGCGGCATTGTGGGGGGGCGCGACAGCAGTCATCGCCATCGCCCTTCAGTCCTTGTCGGCCGCCTTCCTTCCATTCACGGATGCGCACATCGCCGCCTGGCATTGGCTGGTGCCATTGGCCTGGGCGCTGGCCCTCATCCCGCGCATATCGGCTTTTCGCGGCACCGCCGGCGCGGCCGATACGCTCGATGCGGGTGATCGACTGGAAGACATCATCGACGCGGTGGT
Organism: Mesorhizobium sp. B2-7-3; assembly: GCF_006440715.1. Classification (NCBI taxonomy): domain Bacteria; kingdom Pseudomonadati; phylum Pseudomonadota; class Alphaproteobacteria; order Hyphomicrobiales; family Phyllobacteriaceae; genus Mesorhizobium; species Mesorhizobium sp. B2-7-3. The sequence goes on along the minus strand of NZ_VFTY01000018.1, from coordinate 68,135 downwards.
CTTGCGGGTCGCCCGCCACGGCGAGGTCGTGGATGCATCCGCCAAGTCGCGTACGCTTCTGAAATTGCCGCCTGAACTGTTGTCCGGAACGGGCCTCTTCGATCGGGTGCACCTGTCGGACCGCGTCTCCTATCTCAGCGCCCTGGCCGACATGCGTGACGGCGCACGGTCGCGCCGCCTCGACTTGCGCATCAGGCTGCCCCAGAGTGGCAACGGCGCCCACAATGGAAATGGCTTTGTGGCCGACAATTACCAGCCATTCGCGCTCGAACTGGTGCGTGGCGAGAAACAAGGCGACGTCTTCACGCTTGTCCTGCGCCAAAATGACGAGACCGCGCGGCTGCGCGAAGAACTGGCGCAAGCCAATGAGACGGCCGCCGCCGCCGAAGTGGCTAAGGGCCGGTTCCTGGCAGTCGTGAGCCATGAACTGCGCACGCCGTTGAACGCCATCATCGGTTTCTCCGACATGCTGCTGCACGAGATGTTCGGCGCCTTCAAGGATCCGCGCCAGAAGGAATATGTCGGTCTGGTGCGGGATTCGGGCCAGCATCTGCTGGCAGTCGTGACATCCATACTCGACGTGTCGAGGATCGAATCGGGCGTCTACGCCACCGAGCCGGAGCCGTTCCGGTTCGTAGAAGCCGTAGACATGTGCCAGTCGATGATGCGGCTGCAGGCGCAGGCCAAGAATATCGACCTGCAGACGCAGATCGCCCCTGACGCCGGCGATATCAATGCCGATCGCCGCGCCGTACAGCAGATGCTCATCAACCTCGTTTCCAACGCGATCAAGTTCACCCCCGACGGCGGCGATGTCGTCGTCGGCGCCAAGCGGATCGGCTCACGTCTGCATTTCTGGGTGAGGGACACCGGCATCGGCATTGCCGAGGAGGATTTCGCCAATCTCGGCAAACCCTTCACGCAGATCCAGAACGACTATACCCGCCGTTTTGAGGGCACGGGTCTTGGCCTTTCCCTGGTGAAGGGGCTGGTGGCCTTGCATGAAGGGACCATGTCGATCGAAAGCATGCCGGGCGAGGGCACCACGGTCACCATCAGCCTGCCGGTCGGCGGGCCGAAGGGGCGCCCCGCCAACCCGACCGGAGTGCTGACAATGCCGGTGACGAGGGCGAAAGGGGACGGAAATGGCTCGCTCCGCAAAACAGGCTAAGGCGGTCAAACGCCGCGGCAATGCCTTTCAAGACGGCGCCATCGCCGTCGGCGGCATGATTTCGCGCAATCCCGTCCTGGTGGGAGGATCGACCGCATTCCTGGTGACGCTGTTCTATGTCTCGGCGAATGCGCTATGGTATCAGCCTTTCCCGCACGCCGGGGCGTTTTTCGCCACACGCAATTTCCAGGGCTTTCCGCACGCCGCCGCCGACGAGCCCGAGACGACAATCAACATCGTGCGGTCCAATGCCGCGCCCGCCCCGATCAAGGGTGACCCGGTGGTCGAGCAGGTGCAAGGCATATTGAAGGACCTTGATTTCTATTCCGGCACCGTCGACGGCATTTCCGGCCCCAACACGCGCAAGGCCATACAGGCCTATCAACAGAAGGTCGGGCTGAACGCCTCGGGCGAGATCGACGCACTGCTCCTGGATCAACTGGGTGCAACGCCGAAGACGGCTGCCGTGCCGAAACCGCAACCTCGTCCTGACATGCCGCCGGCCGCCGTTCCCGTGTCCTTGCAGACCAACGAGGCTCCGGCGAACGCCGCTTTGCAGGGGCCTGACCCCCGCATCGTCAAGATCCAGGCCGGGCTGAAGGCCTTCGGCAATGACGACATGCAACTGGATGGCGTCGTCGGTGCACGCACCAAGGCGGCGATCAAGGAATTCCAGTCGCTGTTCGGCTTGCCGCAGACCGGCGAGCCCGACGAGATCGTCTACGTCAAGATGCGCGAGATCGGCCTCACCAACTGACGGCCGAAAACGACGGCTCGCCCTCCACGGGAAATTTCGGTAGAGAGCCCGCATGTCGTCGGGAGTCTTCCATGCGCGTAACCGCTGATCTGTGGGTCTCGGCCCTGTTGCGCCGGGTTTTCAGCGCCGGCGGATTTGCCGCCGTGGTCAATCGCGGCGCGACGGAGGCCGGGGCCGTGTTCATCCTGGCGCGGGGCAGGCTGGGTGAAACGGCTCTCTACGGGCCGGCACCGCAGACAAGCTACGATTCGGCCAAGCCCGAAGACCGTTTTTTCAGCCTTCTCGCCGCCGGCAACGATGCCGCCGTGCTGGATGCGAGACTGGAGCGCGAGAAAAAATTCGATCCCGACATCTGGGTGGTCGAGATCGAGGCCGGTAGCGTTCCCGTCGAGGAACTTATTTCCGTGAAGACGCCCTGAGGCCGGGGGCGTCGGCTTCGTCGCTGTTGGAGGCCCTGCGGCTGTCGCCGTTTGCCGGTGGCTTGCCGCGAACCGTCTTGGACAGGGTTTCGGCCTTCCACTCCCGCACCATATCCAGGGCCGCGTCGCGATGCAGCAGGCGGTAGCGGTCGAGATAGGCGCGGATGGCCTGGGGATGCGGGAACAGGCCGGGATAGACTGCGACAGTGATCAGGAATGCCCGGTCCTCGCTGAAGTCGAGCGAACGGAGCGCCGCAAGCAGCGGCGCATAGTTCTGGTGGGCGGTCAGCGATTGCGCAATCGAAAAATCAATGTCGAGAGCGTCCGCCAGCGCGGTGTGGAAGAACGCGGCGTTTCCCGTCAGTGCCGTCTCGCGCAGTTTGACAAAGGTGTCCGCGCCGGGGAACGCGTCGATCTTCGCCGCCAAGGCTTGGTCGCCGGTGCGCATCATGGAGCGCAGCTTGCGCCGCGCGCTCTCGGCGGCAACGCCGGGTGTCTGCTGAGTTTCCGCGCTGTCCGCCGTCGCTTGCGCCTTCACGACAAGGCTCTGCGCCGGCGCTGCTTCCGGATCCCGCGTCCGCACCAGGGTCGGCCTTTCGAGCGCCCTGATCAGATCGGCGATGGTCGGGTTCAGATCCTTGCGCCGCGCTATGGCGCGCGCATGCGGCAGCCCATGCCGGCCAATCAGCGCGATCAGGTCGATGTCGCTGACGGCGCGCGAGCGGATGAGCAGTGGAGCGGCAATGTCGACCGGTTCCTCGCAGAGGCGCCGCACCAGGGCCGCGGGTGCGTATTCGCATTCGGAAAGGGCGGCTGCCACGTAGCGCCGCGATTCGACGGATACATCATCGAACAGAGGCAGCGTCAGGTCTTCGAGTTGGCCGATCTCCCGGCGCGACGGTCGCGTCAGCGAGCAGAACGCGGAAACGGCGGCTCGGAACAGCCTTTCGGCTTTTCCCGATTGCGTCCTTATCGCGATTTGCCTGAAATCCGAAGATGACACGAAGGATACGCCTGACACCAGATACACACTCGACCTCGCGGCACCGGGACTATGTCGGTTTCGCGATTGCCTCGGTCAGAACTCACTGACCCGGGAACAAAGATCAATTTAGCCGCGATCCGTTAGCGCTCCGTTAACCCTCTGCCGGCCTTAATGATTTTTGGAGGCGTTGCGTTGTGCTCCGGGGAAACCGAGAGGAATGCGCGAATCATGGGCATGGTACTGTCTTTCGTGCCGCGTGCGGCACCGGCCAATCGAGCCAAGCAAACCACCGAAATACCGGCGGCGGTGATCATATTTCCCGGCATCCGTTATGAACGGTCCAGCACCGGCGAAGCCCGGCCTGCAGGGCCAGACAAGCCGGGATCGCCACGGACGCCAGTCCCCCATCACTGAGCAGTCCCTCACCACTGAGCTTTGCTGAAGCCATGGTGGTCCGTCAGGCTCTCTGCTCCAGATCCGCGATCGAGGCTTAGAAATCCTGCAACTCGCAGGAACTCTGATCGAGAAAGCGCGACACGATCGGCTTCCAGCTCTCGTCGGGTACGAAGCTGCGGATGACGAAGATGCCTTCATCGATAGGCGCCTCGACGAAGATCGCTCCCTGAAGATCCTCGGGCAGGTCCTTGCGCACGTCGATCATCTGCGCCGGCGTCAGCACGACGGCATCCAGCTTGCCGCCCGCCGCCGTGTGGTCGTTGAAGGAATAGATGTTGTGACCGCTGCGGTCATAGACCGACACCGACCAGAACGGGACGTCCCCCGGCGCCTTGATCCGGACCATTCCTTCCTCGAGGTCGAAGCGGCAGGCCGTTGCGTAGAACAGCGGGTCAACCGATTTCACCACCGGTGCGCCGCCCGCTTCGGCATCGAGCCGGTTCATCTTGTAGAGATCCGAAGCCATGGAGAGACGCGACCAGGCGTCGCGTTCCGAAAATTCCGGCACCAGAAGCAGGACGACAATGTGGACGATGCCGGCGCCGACGAGGCCGAGCAGGATGGCATGGAGAAGCCTGCGCAATGCGGCACGCAAACTACGCATCGCAGCCCGCCTTGACGATCCTGGGCAGCGAAACGTCTGACAGGCCGGTGCTGCTGGCGATCGGCGTGTCGTAGAGGGTCAGGACGAAATACATCCGTCCAGAACCGTCGGTCAGCAGCCAGTTGCCCGGCATCGGGTGATGGCCCACGGATATAATCACGGAATTGTCCGGTTGGCGTAGCACCTCGTAGGACTGAAGAGCCGCAAGCCGCGATTTGCCGGTCTCGACGACGCCGAGCGACTGATCGGCGGCATAAAGCGTCCAGAACCGCGCTGTCGGAAATCCGCCCTCGATCCTGTAGGTGCATTCCCGCTTGAGCTGGTCGCCGGCGGCATCCTTTTCCGCCACGAAGGACAGGCCCTCGGCGCGACCAAGCGCCAGCACGCCCTCGCGCGCCACGCGGGCCTTGGAATAGGGGTCCGCGGCCGGTGTGCCGATGTCGGGGAAGGCAGTCCACTGGCCGATCCTGATTGCGCCGACACCGTCCTGGATCTTCAGCGCATACCAGACGCTGGCACCGCCTCCGCCAATGGCTATGGCAAGCGAAATCAGCATCAGGAAGGCGTTCTTGAGCATGAAGGGCCAGGTGCGCGCAGAATTGCCGTTCGGGGATATCGCGGCGCGGGGCCTTGTGGCAAGCAGGCGTGATGGATTTGCCAGTCGGTCTTGTCTCAGCGGGCGGATATCACAGTGCCGACAACGTTTCGGGTGAAGCGGGGGCGTCGAGTTTGGGGGCCGCCTGGAACATCTGGCTCATGTCCCGCAACGTCTGTGTGGTTCGACTGGACAGCACCGGCGGCCGCTCGGCGGCGGCATCGGCCGCGGCCTGCTCCTCGCTCTTCTTCTGTGCCTCGGCGGCCTTTGCTGCGACCTCCTCGTCGACGAAGGGCTTGTCTATCCCCGGGATCGGCTTCAAGTCGATGTTCTGGTGCGCGTAGACCATCAACCGCTGCCACACCATCGCCGGCAGCGAGCCGCCGGTCATGTTCTTGGTCGGGGTGAAATCGTCATTGCCTAGCCACACGGCCGCCGTGTAGTTGCCGGTAAAGCCGACGAACCAGGCATCGCGGTAGGATTGCGTGGTGCCGGTCTTGCCGGCGACGACAATGTTGGGAATTTGCGCCCGCCGCGCCGTGCCCATCACCGGCACGGCCGCCAGCATGGTGTTCATGGATTTCAGCGCCTGCTCGGACAGGACGCGATGCGGCGGCGGCGCGTCCTTGGTCCAGTCATACACCACGTCGCCGGTGCGGGTTACGAGCTGGGTGATGCCGTGCCGGGAACCGACGAAGCCATTCTGGGCGAACACGCTGTAGCCCGTCGCCTGGTCCATCACGGTCATGCCCGAGGTGCCGAGCACCATCGTCTTGTGCCCTTCGAGCGGCGATTCCACCCCAAACGATTCCGCCAATGCCTTGATCGGCGCGATGCCGAGATGGTCCTTGGCCAGCCGCACCGGCACGGTGTTGATCGACTTGGCCATCGCCATGATCAGCGTGATGTTGCCCGCCGACTCGCCGCTGTAATTGTGCGGCGACCAGTTGCCCCAGCTGATCGGCCCGCCAGAAATGATCGAGTTCGGCGTGAAGCCGTGTTCCATCGCCGTGGCGTAGACATAGGGCTTGAACGACGAGCCGGTCTGGCGCAGTGCCTTGGTGGCGCGGTTGAACTGGCTGGCGCCGTAATCGCGGCCGCCGACGATCGCCCGCACCGCGCCATTGGTCTCGATGACCACCACGGCCCCTTCGGTGACGTTGTACTCCTTGCCGAACTGGCGCAGGTGGAACTCGACGGACTCCTCCGCCGCCTTCTGGATGTTGGCGTCGAAGGTGGTGTGGGCAACCAGCGAGTGCTGGCCTGGCTTGGCGATCTTCTTGACCTCGTCGAAGGCCCAGTCAAGGTAGTAGTCGGGGCTCTTCTGTTCGCCGCGGTCGACGACGTCGGCCGGGTGCAGTCTGGCCTGCAGCACCTGGCCTTCGGTCATGAAGCCGGAATCGACGAGGTTGGACAGCACCACGTTGGCGCGCGCGCGCGCCGCCGGCAGGTTGATATGCGGCGCGTATTTGGTCGGGGCCTTGAACAGACCGGCCAGCATCGCCGCCTCGGCAAGGTTCAGGTCCTTGACGCTCTTGCCGAAATAGAAGTCCGCCGCCGCCTCGATGCCGAACGTGCCACCGCCCATATAGGCGCGGTCGAGATAGAGCTGCAGGATTTCCTTCTTCGACAGATTGGCCTCCAGCCACAGCGACAGGAACGCCTCCTTGATCTTGCGCTCGAACGTGCGCTCATTGGTCAGGAACAGGTTCTTGGCCAGCTGCTGGGTGATGCTCGAGCCACCCTGGACGACCGAATTCGCCCGCACGTTCTCGAAGATCGCGCGCGACAGGCCGAGCACATCGATACCGTAATGGTCGAAAAACCGGCGGTCCTCGGTGGCGAGCACCGCCTTGATGACATGGTCCGGCATCTCGTCGACCGGCACGGAATCGCGCTGTATGATGCCGCGCTGGCCGATCTCGTTGCCATAGCGGTCCAGGAAGGTGACGGCGAAGTCGCCCTGGGCGCGCCAGTCGCCGGTGGTATCCTGGAAAGCGGGTATCGCCAGCGCCAGCATCACCACCATGCCGCCGGCGCCGAGTGTAAAACCTTCGCTCAAAAGTTCGATGAAGCCGCGCCGCCAGCCCTTCAGGCGGAAGCGCCGCGAGAAGATCGTCGCGGCCTCCCAGAACTGGCGCGCCTTGAACCCGATCTCATAGAGCGAGGAATCAAGCCACGCGTCCAGCGCCAGCAACCAGGCGGCGATCGGACCTCTTCTCTTGCGTGGTTCAGGGCTGACCATTCAAAAAACCCGGCTCGGTTCTGGCGCGACCTGAAAACCGCAAGCGGGCAATTTCAGGGCGGCGCCCTGTGCGACTATTCATCCATTTACGGACACTCACAAGGGCGGCGAGGACACAGGGGCACGGTTTGTTGATGGAAGAGCCAGGTACCCGGCGGCCGGTTCCTCGCCCGCCAGGTGCTCGATCCGGCGAGCGGGAGCTGTTTTGCCGTTTTCCCGACTATCAGGCCGCCTCGCGTTTCAGCGCCTGTGCCATGCAATGGATACCGCCGCCGGTCTTGGAGATTTCGCTCATGTCGACGGCCGCGACCTCGAAGCCGCGCGCCTTGAGTTTTTCGATCAGCGTCTTGCTGGAGGTCGGCGCGATCACCCGGTCCTTGCCCAGCGACATGAAGTTGCAGCCGAGCGCCATCGTGTCCTGGAAGGGAACGTCGATGATCTCGTGCCCCTTGCCCTTCAGCCAGTCGACGATGCCAGGCTCGGTGCAGGCGAGGCAGACGGCGGTGAGCTTTTCGGCGATCGGCACCACCATCAGGTCGATATGGACGTAATATTCGTCGATGAAGGCAATGCGTGTCTCCCAGCCTTCCTTCTCGAACCAGGCCTGCACCTGCCGGGCGCCTTCCTCCTGCGTGCGGGCGCCGCCGCAGCCGATCAGCACCACGCCGTCCTCGATGACATTGAAGTCGCCGCCCTCGAAAGTGCCGGCTGTCACCATGTCGTAGATCGGGATGCCGAGCTTTTCATAGGTGCGGATGGCGGCGTAGTTCTCGCCGCGCCGCCACCAGTTGGCCATGGCGGTGATAATGGCGCCATAAGGCGTCATGACGCTGGAATCGCGGGAATAGACCTGCATCGGCAGTTCCGGCGTCGGCTCGTGCCAGTGAATGTTGACGCCGAAATGCTCGTAGGCCGCGACAAGATCCTTGTGCTGTGCCTGCGCGATCTGAACGTTGCAGGGGGCTTCACGCAGGTGCTTGCGCGACAGCGAGCTGGTCGACAGGTGGCGCAGGAAATTCGGCGATCCGAGCAGCACGTCGGTCAACACGTCGGTTTCGTTGGCGAAGCCCCAGACGGTCAGTGGCTTGGTACCGCCGGCCGGGTTGCGGCGTTGAAGCGAAAACGGCTCGGCGATGATGCGGTCATGGACGGTCATGCGGGTTCTCCTCGTGGGCTCTTTTTAAAGGGTTGGTCAGGTCATGCTTTGCTTGGAATCCACCAGTCGCGGCCGCGCGCGGTGGTGACATATTCCGGCCAGCGAAAGTTGATCGGCGGGTCGTAGTCGCAGAGCGGCGCGATCCAGTTGGAGCCGCCGACGCCACCGCCGGTACGGGTGATGAACTCGTCCATTGCCGCATCGCGGGCGGTCTCGTCCTCGAGCAGGCGCAGCGCCGTCAGCGCGACCGTCTTGGCGGCGCAGATGACCATCGGGTCGATCGTCGCGGGAATGCCGCCCAGCGCATTCATCACCCAGGAGGGATAGGCGCTGCCATTCGCCGAGCGGAGCGCTGGGCGGGCGACATAGAAGCGGGCGGTCGGCGCGTGCCAGCTCATGTCGGTGTAGTCGTCGGAGGTCGAGTTCACCTGGGACGGCGGCAGGTCGCGGCGCAGGATCGCCTCAGCCTCTTGTGGCGAAATCAGCCGCTCAAGCTCATCGATAAAGGGGTTTTCGGTAGCAGTGCCGCCGGCATTGACCTGGATTTCCCGCGCGATTGTTCTGGCCAGTTGGTCCCAGCGTGGCGGCCCGACAGTCGACAGGGCTTCATGGGCAATCCCAGCCATGGCGTGGTTCGCGAGCCCAGGCCGTGACTTCGATACCCAGTGCCGCTCGTAGCGGCAGCCGCTGATCGCAGCCGCGGCCGCGGCATTGCGGTCGAGCACCGCCGTTACCTGCTCGGCCATGCCGATGGTGGGCACGCGGATCATGTACTGGATCTCGGCCAGTCCCGCCGGCAGATTGTCGGCCGTGGCCTGGCCGGCCGTCAGGATTGCCTCGCTGATCGACCAGCCGCCCTGGTGTGGCAGCATGGAATCGCGCAACGCCTTGGAAGCCATGTACATGGTCATCAGTGCATCGTTGGCGCCCGGTGCCCTGACCGCCGAATGCGCCTGCGGGATCGGTGCGCCGTCGCTTGCGCGAACCCAATTTTCGGGTTCGTCGCAGACGAAGCGATAGATCATCGCGTAGGCCGCGCCGCAATGCGTGTCCCAGCGCGCGGTATTGCAGAGCGGCAGCATGTAGAAGGGATGGAAGGAGATCATGCCGGCAAGGCCGTCATAGTAGCCTTTTGCCGCATGGATCGGCTTCGAACCGCGCACTTTCTCAGCCGGCTCGCCGGTAAAGCGCAGCGTGCCTTGAATGTCGTGGCGCTGCATGGCGGCTTTGGTGGCGAGCAGGCCGCCGAGACTTGCTATGCCGAGCCCCGAATGCGGGTCGGTATGGCCGCCGGCCTCGGCGCCAAGGCCAGGTCGCGGCTGCCTCACCGTCACGGCGTCCTGGCAATTGCCGGGCACGGCATCATATTCGGCATACATGCCCATTGTCGGTCCGGCACCGTTCGTCCAATGGGCGCAAAAGGCGGTCGGCATGCCGCCCGAGCCTTCCTCGACCGAAAATCCCTCGCGTTTGAGCCGATCGACATACCAGGCGGCCGACTGGTACTCGCGCCAGGCGGTCTCGCCGAAATCGAAAATGGTGCGTGTCCATGCCGACAGCAGGGGCTGGATGCCGTCCAGGCAGGCAAGCGCGGTCTCTTGCGCCGATGTCGTCACCGGTTTCTCCATGCTCTAGAAGAAAGCAGTGAAGCGGCTCGCCAAAAAGTGATATGTTTTCCTGGTTCATGCAAATTCGGTTCACCTCTTGAGAATCCCATCGACACAGGCGCTACGCGCGCTCGACAGTTTTGCCAGACATGGCAGCGTCTGGCGCGCCGCCGACGAACTGCACCTGACCCGCAGCGCGGTGAGCCACCAATTGCGGCTGCTCGAGCGCGATCTCGGCTTCGATCTGCTGGAGCGTATCGGTAAGGGTGTGGCGCTCACCCCGCGTGGGCAGCGTTATGCCAGCGACGTTCGCAAGGCGCTGACCGTGCTCGGTGACGCGGTGACGCGCGATGCCGGCACTGGCGTCGGCGGCTCGTTCGCCGTCTCCTGTACGCCGGGTTTCGCCTCGCTGTTCCTGTGCACCCATATCGGCGAGTTCCGGCAGATGTACCCTGATGTCGCGCTGCGCATCCTGACGCCCCGGCGGCTCGACGATGTCAGCAATGCCGACGCAGACGCCTTCATCGCATTTGGCGTGGGCAACTGGCCGAACCGCATGGCCGATCTGTTGTGCGAAATCTCGTTCACGCCGCTCTGCAGCCCGACGCTGCTCAACAAGGTCGGAGGCCTTTCCAGGCCGGCGGACGTACTGCGCGCCAATCTGCTTCATCTCGACGACACCGAGGATTGGGCACGCTGGCTGGCGCTGTCCAAGGTCGAAAACCCGGACACCGAAGGCGGCATCTTCTTTTCCGACATGAACCTCGTCTTCTCGGCGGCGATTGCCGGGCAGGGGATCGCCATGGGTGACGAACTGACCAGCCGCCGTGCGCTGAGCGAAGGCCGTCTGGTCAAGCCTTTCGACATCGCGATCAAATCGCCGCGCTCCTATTTTCTGGTCTCCGAACACGCAAAGGCCTCGCACCCGGTCCTGGAAGCGTTCGCGGGATGGCTGAGGTCGACTCTCTCCGAGAATCGCATTCAGCCTTATTGAGGGGCAGCGTGGCGTCAGCCCGCCATAGATGAATGAAATTTGCCGATCAGGCGAAAACTATTCGGTTGCGGTGAGCTTCCGCCCTGCCTACGATTTGGCTCAACGGTAAGGATAGAGGCAGGATGCAGCAACCCGGCCGGGCCGCAGAGATCAAGGCAATCGGGATCGGCAAGAGCTTCGGCTCGTTCCGTGCGCTGGACAATCTGACGCTCGACATAGGCCGCGGCGAATTCCTGACGCTGCTTGGGCCCTCCGGCTCCGGCAAGACCACCTTCCTGATGATCCTGGCCGGCTTCGTGCAGCCGAGCGAGGGCAGGCTTTTCAGCGACGGCGCCGATATCACCGACCGCCCGGCCGAGCAGCGTGCCGCCGGCATGGTGTTCCAGGGCTATGCGCTCTTTCCGCATATGAGCGTCGAGGCCAACATCGCCTTCCCGCTCAAGGTCCGCAAGAAATCGGCCGCCGAGATCAAGAAGCGTGTCGGCGATATGATCGAGCGCGTCGGTCTGGTCGGCCACGAGAAGAAATTGCCCTCGCAGCTTTCCGGTGGCCAGCAGCAGCGCGTCGCGCTGGCCCGGGCGCTGGTGTTCGAGCCGGGCGTGCTCCTGCTCGACGAGCCGTTTTCGGCGCTGGACAAGAGCCTGCGCGGCCAGATGCAGGCAGAGATGAAGCGCCTGCACCAGGAGACCGGCACCACCTTCGTCTTCGTTACCCACGACCAGAGCGAGGCGCTGGCGCTGTCTTCGCGCGTCGCCATCTTCAATCATGGCAAACTGCTGCAGGTCGGCGCGCCGGACGAGGTCTACGACCGGCCGGACAATCGCTTCGTCGCCGAGTTCCTCGGTGAGATCAACATGCTGCCGCTGAAGGGGGTTAGGCCTGTCGACAACGGCTCGACCGGCCTCTGTGAGGACCGCGCGGTAAGTATCCACTGCAAGGCTGAGAAGGTGCGTGGCGACGCCATCCTGGCGATCCGGCCCGAACACATGTCGATAGCGCGCGAGGCCGCCGCCGGAGAGAACGGCATTGCCGCGACGGCAATCGCCTCGACCTATCTGGGGGCGGCGACCAAACTCGACCTCACCACGCGTCAAGGTGCCAAAGTCACCGTCTCGGTGCCCAACGAGGTCGCGGCGGCGGCGCTCAGCAAAGGCAATTCCGTGTGGCTGACATGGCCGGCGGAAAAGGGTTTCCTCCTTCCGGACGGAGGACAATGAGCGCCGGCGCGGCCTGATCAGCCGCACCGGCTTCCGGAATCAAAATCAACGAAAACAAAGGGGAACTGACATGAACGACACCAAGAAACAGGCCATCGAAACGCTGTCCGAAAGGACGAGACGCGGCGAGATCTCGCGTCGGCAGTTCGCGCAACTCGCTGCCCTCGTGCTCGCCGGCACGCCGATGCTGCTGCGCTCGACCGGTGCCTTTGCCGCAGCGAAGGAACTTGTGCTGGTCAACTGGGGCGGCGATGCCATCACGGCCTACGACGCGGCCTATGGCCAGGCCTTCACCAAGGATACCGGCATTACGGTCAAGATGGACGGGTCGGGCCCGACCGAAGGCGCGATCGCCGCGCAGTCCAAGAGCGGCGCCCCGACTTGGGACCTGGTCGACGTCGACCCGTTCTCGGCCATTACGCTCGGCGCCCAAGGCATGCTCGAGCCGATCGACTACAACATCGTCGACAAGAAGAAGATGCGGCCGGGCTTCGGCTGGGACTATGCCGCCTCGACCTATTTCTTCTCCTATGTCATCGCCTACGATTCCGAGAAATACGGCAAGGATGCACCGACCGGCATGGCCGACTTCTTCGATGTGAAGAAATTTCCGGGCAAGCGTTCGCTCTACAAATGGGGCGTGTCGAGCTGGGAAGCGGCCCTTTTGGCCGACGGCATCGCGCCGGCTTCGCTCTACCCGCTCGACCTAAAACGTGCGCATGACAAGATATCAGCCTTCAAGGAAAACGTCGTCGCCTATTGGGGCGGCGGCGCCGAGAGCCAGAGCGTGCTGCTCAATGGCGAAGCCTCCATGGCGATCGTCTGGTCGACGCGCGCCTCGCTGATCGAGCAGGATTCCGGCGGCAAGATCAAGTTCATCTGGGACCAGGGCCTGATCTCGCCCGGCGCACTGGCCGTGCTCAAGAACAACCCCGGCGGCAAGGATGCGGCGATGAAGTTCATCGCCAGCGCCCAGGATCCGGAAAAGCAGCTCGTCATGTTCGACAAGCTCGGCCAGGGTCCGGCCAATCCGGCGGCCGACGCGCTGATCCCCGCCGACAAGAAGCGCATCAACCCCGTCGATCCCGAGAACATGAAGAAGCAGATCCCGCTCGACATGGACTGGTACGCCAAGAACTATGGGCCGGCGCTCGACGAATACACCAAGATCATCTCCGCCTGACCGGCGGCGATGCTGATCTAACATGAGAGGCGTTCTCTCCGACAGGATGGGCGCGGCGCTGTTGATGGCGCCGCTGCTCCTTTTTCTCGGCCTTGCCTATGCCTGGCCATTTCTCGGCGTGGTGAAATGGAGTTTCACCTTGCCGACGCCCGGGCTTGGCCAGTACGAGGCGTTGCTCACCGACGATCTGGTCCAGTCGGTGTTCATCCGCACGCTGCGCATCGCCGCGATCGTCACTATAGTGTCGGTCGCCGCCGCCTATGCTATTACGGTCGTCTGGGTTCGCGGCAGCCCGGCGCAGCGCCTCATCGCCGAATTCTGCATCCTGGTGCCGTTCTGGATCTCGGTGCTGACACGCGCCTTCGGCTGGGTGGCACTGCTGTCCAATCGCGGCCTGATCAACACCTGGCTGCAGTCGATCGGTTTTATCTCCGAACCGCTGACTTTGGTACGCAACGAATTCGGCGTCATTGTCGGCATGACGCATTTCCTCATTCCTTTCGCCGTCTTTCCGCTGGCTTCGGCCATGCGCAGCCTTGACGAGCGTGTTCTGCTCGCCGCGCGCGGCCTCGGCTCCAGCCGCATGCGCACCTTCTGGACGGTGTTCGTGCCGATGACGCGCTCCGGCATTATCGGCTCCGCGATGATCGTGTTCGTCTTCTCGCTCGGTTTCTTCGTCACGCCGGCGATTCTCGGTGGCGGGCGCAGCGTCATGATCGCCGAACTGATCTATCTCAGGATATTCCAGAGCCCGGACTGGGGGCTGGGGGCTGCGATCAGCGTCGTGCTGGTACTGTTCGTCGGCGCGCTGATGGCGCTCTTGTTCCGTTATGTCAGACCGAAGCAGCTGATCTGATGCCGACTTATCGCCCCGGTCCTGTCTCCCTGGTTATTGCCGCCCTGGTGGCGTTGTTCCTGCTGTTGCCGCTGTTGGCCGTCATCCCCGTGTCGCTGACGCCGAGCCGCATGCTGGCGATGCCGACGGGCGAATTGTCGTTGCGCCACTACCGATCGTTGATCGAGGATCCGCGCTGGCTCCAGTCGATCCTGCTTTCGATCCGCATCGGCATCGTCAGCAGCGCCATTTCAACTGTGCTGGCGCTCTGCTTCAGCCTCGGCGTCTGGATGTTCCAGCCGCGCTTCACCGCGACCCTCGTCGGCTTCGTGCTGTTGCCGATGGTGGTGCCGCCGGTGGTTTCGGCGGTCACGCTCTACTTCCTGCTCACCTCGATCTCGGGCGTCAGCTCCTTCTTCGGCTACGATACCTGGCTCGGCGTTGCCATGGCGCATTCGGTGATGACGGTGCCGTTCGCGACGGTGCTGATCCTGGTCTCGCTCAGCCAGCTAGACCGACGCATCGACCTTGCCGCGCGGGGGCTTGGCGCAAGTGTCTGGGAGCGCGCCACGCGCGTCATCATGCCCAACATCAAATTCGGCATCGTCACCGCGGCGCTGCTGTCCTTCGTGCTGTCCTGGGAAGAGATCGGCGTCACTTTGTTCATCACCTCGGTCAACGCCATCACGCTGCCGCGCCTGATGTGGATGGGACTACGCGACAACATCGACCCGGCGATCGCCGCACTGTCGGTGATTTTGATCATCATCACCGTGCTGGTTCTGGCGGTGAGGAGCGTCGTGGTCAGGCTGAACCGGGGGAGCAAGCCGGTTTAGACGAACCGCACAGAGACTTTGCCGAACCTGCCCAAATCGCCAATGACTTCGTCACCGGCGGCGACGCTGATCGGTGTCACGCAAGTTCCGGTGATCACCACCTGTCCCGGTTGGAGCGCTATGCCAAGCCGCGACAGCTCATTGACGATCCACGTGAGCGCGATACGTGGGTCGCCGAGGACAGCCGCGCCCGTTCCGTCGTGCCGCGACTTACCCGAAACGAGACCGGTCACCGGGTACTCCGCGAGGTTCACGTCGCACCAATCGTCTTCGGCAGGCTGGCCGATGACAAACAGATTGGCGCAGGCATTGTCCGCGATCAGCTGCGGCGCGCCGACAGCGCAGAAATCATCATATCGTGAGTCCGGTATTTCGATCGCCGGATGCAGGGTCGCCACGGCGTCCATCACTTCAGCGATTTCATAAGGTGCCGCGCGAGGTGGGATCCGGCGGCCGAAACGGAATGCGAATTCGACCTCGGCGACCCGCATCTTGTTCGTCGCCAGCGAGACGATCCCGCCGACCTCGACCGCTTTTTCGGCGAGCAGACGCCCGGCCATCGGGCCGTCGACGTTGATATGCCTTTGACCGGCCAGGCTGGTTGCCGCGATCTTCCAGCCCAAAAGCGGGGCCGCCGAATGCTCCATGACATGCGACTGGATGGCGTAACCTTCGGTGCGCGTTTTCGGCCGCAGTTCCTCGGGTATGGCGTCGAGATGGGTGCCATTGTCCCAATGGCCTACCAGCAGACGTGACGCGGCCCTGGCCTTTTCTGGATCGAGCATGATCAGCTCCGGAAATCGGGAACATGCCCCTCTGTCCGGCCAAGCCGGCAAGGAACATTCCGTCGTATGGACCAGCCTATATGGGGCAAGATCGCGTGACCAGACAATCGGAGGCAAGCTCATGGTCAATTTGCCAGGCCCTATCGCGCCGGCTGACGAGATTGTCGGCAAGTCGTATTTTCGAGATCATCGGCGTTCATGATTCCGATGACGAATCGCCATCGTCTTCGCGTGGCGAACCGCTATATCTGAGAAGGGATGCGGACATGGGCAGGCTTTGGAAAAGCATTGTCGGTGGCGCAACGGCTTGAGGAAATGGACGATGACCGCGCCCGGCGATTTGCAGCAGGCCCTGTTTCTAAGATTGAAAAGCGATGCGTCGCTGTCGGCGCTGCTGGGTGGCGCCGGACTGCTCGAGCGGGCAACCGACAACGTCGCCTTTCCCTATGTGACTTCAGGCCAGACTTCTGCCTTTGACTGGGACACCGGCGCCGAGAACAACGACGACCAGCTGATCACGCTGCATGTCTGGTCGAAGGCGCATGGCGAGGCCGAGACGCGGGCGATCATGGATGCCATCAAGGCGCGGCTTGCCGGAGCGGTGTTGGTTATAGGCCCGCGTGGCCAGACGCGGCTGTCGCTGGAATTCAGCGAGGCGCGTTACGATGAGGAACTCCTTGTCCACCATGGCCTGCTGCGATTCCGTGCGCTGACGCAGGAAAACGCCTGACGCACTTTCAATATCACCGAAACGGAGTCTAGACTGAGCTTTCGCGGGTTTCACTGGGGGGCGGTGAAATCCAAGATGTCTGTCTCGCGTTGCAGGGGTGTGGCGAGCATGGTTTCAGGGCCGTTCACTGTTCATTTCACGTTCAGCACCGATGCGTTACAACGCGGGTCATGAAAACGCTTCGCTCCCATTTCCGAACCGCGACCCTGGCGCTTAGTGCCGCCGGGCTGTTTGCGTCGCAGGCAATGGCGATACCGGTCATCGAGCCCAACCAGGCCAGCCCGATCGTCCTGGCTGCATCCGACTGCTATGCGATCGGTCAGCAGGTGGCTCAGCAGAATGGCGGAACGCTCGCCAAGGCTTCGGCATCGACGCGTGGCGGCCAGCCGGTCTGCGTCATCGTCGTGCTCGTGCCCGGCAAGGACGGACAACGTCCGCGCCGCTCCGAAATCGTCGTTCCGCAGAACTGACCGCTCTTCCCTCCGTTTCCCAGGCCGGCGGAATCGGCCTATATCTGAAATCTTCAATCAACAGGCATTGGTCCCCGTATGCGCGTACTCGTCGTCGAGGATGACAAGGATCTCAACCGGCAGATCTCGGATGCGCTGGTCGATGCCGGCTATGTCGTCGATCGTGCCTTCGACGGCGAGGAGGGCCATTTCCTCGGCGACACAGAGCCTTACGATGCCGTTGTGCTCGACATCGGCCTGCCGCAGATGGACGGCATCAGCGTGGTCGAGCGCTGGCGTCGCGGCGGCCGCAAGATGCCGGTGCTGATCCTGACCGCGCGTGACCGCTGGAGCGACAAGGTCTCCGGCATCGACGCCGGCGCCGACGACTACGTCACCAAGCCGTTCCACATCGAGGAGGTGCTGGCGCGCGTCAGGGCCCTGATCCGCCGCGCGGCCGGCCACGCCTCGTCGGAACTGACCTGCGGGCCGCTGCGTCTCGACACCAAGGCTTCGAAGGCCGATGTCAACGGCGTGCCGCTGAAATTGACCTCGCACGAATTCCGGCTGCTTGCCTATCTGATGCACCACATGGGCGAGGTCGTTTCGCGCACCGAACTGGTTGAGCATCTCTACGACCAGGACTTCGACCGCGATTCCAACACCATCGAGGTCTTTGTCGGACGATTGCGCAAGAAGATGGGCATCGACATGATCGAAACCGTACGCGGCATGGGCTACCGCATGCGTGAGCCGGAGGCGTAAGGCGGAACCGCTCCCCACCAACCCGACCGTGGGCAGACGGCTCTCGCTGCGCGCGTGGCCGCGATCGCTGACGTTCCGCGTCATCGCCTTCTCCACCGTGTGGGCGATCCTGACCCTGGTCGTCATCTTCACCCTGATCACAACGCTCTACCGGCAGG
The DNA here is from genome assembly GCF_006440715.1 of Mesorhizobium sp. B2-7-3. Classification (NCBI taxonomy): domain Bacteria; kingdom Pseudomonadati; phylum Pseudomonadota; class Alphaproteobacteria; order Hyphomicrobiales; family Phyllobacteriaceae; genus Mesorhizobium; species Mesorhizobium sp. B2-7-3. The sequence goes on along the minus strand of NZ_VFTY01000018.1, from coordinate 50,188 downwards.
CCAGCGAGCGGGGCTTCGACAGTCTATTGTCGGCGCATCTGTTCAACCTGATCGGCTCCATCGGCATCTCCGACAGCGGCGCGTTGACCGGCTCCCCCGATCTTGGCGATCTCCGTTTCTCGGAACCGAATTCGGGCTGGTACTGGTCCGTCGAGCCCGCCTCGGAAGGCGTTCACGGCGATCTTCACTCGTCGTCCATGACCCGGACCATCCCGTCGCCGGACGTGGCGGATGTTCCCTTCAACGCCAATTTCCAGCGCAGCTATGCCGCGCAAGGCATCAATGGCGAGGAGCTGGTCGTGTTCGAGAGCGAATTCGTTCTCGACGCGAAGAACCGCGCCGCGCGCTTCCGCGTCATGGGCAACAAGACCGAGTTGGAGCAGGAAATAGCAACGTTCCAGCGCCGCCTGCTGACCTATCTCAGCCTGTTCGGAATCGGCATGATCGCCATCAACGCCATCGCCATCCTGCTCGGGCTGCAGCCGTTGCGCAGGGTCCGGAACGCACTCGCCATGGTGCGCGAGGGCACCGCACAGAGGCTCGACGGCCGCTTCCCGGCCGAGATCGAACCGTTAGCCAACGAAACCAACGCCTTGATAGAAAACAACAAACGCATCGTCGAGCGTTCTCGGACCCAGGTCGGCAACCTCGCCCATTCCTTGAAGACACCGCTTGCCGTTCTGCTCAACGAGGGCCGGGCGCTTGGCGGCGCCAAGGGACAGTTGATCGCCGAGCAGGCCGCCTCCATGCAAAAGCAGATCGACCATTACCTGCAGCGTGCCCGCGTCGCGGCGCAGCGCGACAGCGTCGTCTATCGCACGCCGGTGGCACCGCTGGTGCAGCGCATGGTGCGCGTTTTGCAGAAGCTGAACCCGCGGACCAGCCTGTCGCTGTCGCTGCCGGCCACCGAGATCGTCTTTGCCGGCGAACGCGAGGACCTCGAGGAACTGCTTGGCAATCTTCTCGAAAATGCGGTGAAATGGGCAGGGAGTGCTGTCGCGATCTCGGTCGTGCCCTTGGCCGGCAAGGATGAGAGCCTGTTTGAGATCAGCATCGAGGACGACGGACCGGGGATTCCCGAGGATAGGGCCCGTGAAGCGCTGAAGCGAGGGCGGCGCCTCGATGAGACCAAGCCTGGGACGGGCCTGGGCCTTGCCATTGTCGCCGATCTCGTCAACGAGTATGGAGGCGTCCTGGCACTCGAGCGGTCCGGCATGGGCGGACTGAAGGCGACGGTGCGATTGCGGAGCCTGCAGTAATGCTACCCAGGCCAATCGGCAGCAATGGAAGGCGCATCTTGTGGCGGCATATCGATTGACCCCAGAGCAGCCGCCAGTGGCCAAATTTCCGACAAATATCAACACTATGGCCACGCCTACTTCTCCGATGACGCGGCCCCCGGCGCATCCATGGCAGGCTCCAACTCAAGAAAACCGGTTGTTGGCATGAAGATTCGCGTCGCGCTTGTTTCCGCATTGCTGGCCGTGTCGGGCTGCACCACCTTGAGCGGCAAGGGTCCGACCGTGGCGGCGACACCGGCCTCGACGCCTCCGGCCGGCGGCAAGGTCGTTACCAAGTCGATCATCTCCGCCATGGGCGGCGGCCTCATTGGCGGGTCGATCGGCAACGGTCTGAGCGACACGGAGAAGCGCAGCGCGCTCGAGGCCGAATACAAGGCGCTCGAATACAACACCAGCGGCCAGAAGGTGACCTGGAAGGGCGATCAGGCCTCACGCTATGGCGAGGTCGTCCCTGCCCAGCCTTACCGCGTCGGTTCGCAGGATTGCCGCCAATACACACAGACGGTGTTCACGGGCGGCGCCAGCGTCACGGCGCACGGAACAGCCTGCCGCAATGCCGACGGCAGTTGGACGCCATTGACCTAGCCAGCCGGGTCTCGTTGCGATCCGGCCGGTGGATTTCGATCGCGACATTCGGCGCGTGCCGTCAAAGCGTCGCAGGATGCCTGTGTTGGCAGGGCAGGGCTCTGCCGTTATTGGAAGAACCATGCTGTTCTGGGTCATAGCCGCAATTCTCACGCTGGGCGCCAGCCTGGCGGTGCTTTTGCCGTTGGCTGGTGCCTCCAAGGGCGCATCATCGAGTGGCGATCACGATCTGGAAGTCTATCGCGATCAACTGTCCGAACTCGACCGCGATGCCGGGCGCGGTTTGATCGGGCCCGCTGAAGCGGCCGAGGCGCGCGCCGAGATCGCCCGCCGCATCCTTCGCCTGGGCAACGCGGATATGGCGGCCAAGGCGTCCGGCAGGTCATCGGGCACCGTACGGCTTGTCGCGACCGTTGCGGTGCTGGCGGTTCCGTTGGTCAGTTGGGGGCTCTACAGTCAGATCGGCTCGCCTGACCTGCCGTCGCAGCCGCTCAGTGAGCGGTTGGCCAAGAACCCCGCCGACAGTTCGGTCGATGAGCTGGTGGCGCGCGCCGAGGCCCATCTTGCCGCCAATCCTTCCGACGGCAGGGGCTGGGACGTGCTGGCGCCGGTCTATCTGCGTATGCAGCGCTTTGCCGACGCCGCGGCGGCCTACCGCAACGCCATTCGCCTGGACGGCGACAGCGCTGTCCGTCAGGCCGGTCTCGGCGAGGCGATCGCCGGTGCGGCGGGCGGCATTGTTTCGGCCGATGCCCAGGATGCCTTCGAGGCGGCCTTGAAGCTTGATCCGGCCAATGCGAAAGCCGGTTTCTATCTGGCCATGGCACTGGCGCAGGAGGGCCGTGGCAAGGAAGCGGCCGCGGCCTGGCAGGCTATGCTTGGTACGCTGCCGCCGGATTCGCCGTGGCGCGGCGCTGTCGAACAGGCGCTGGCCAAATCCGGCGGCCCGGAAGTCGCCTCCGGCACGACCGCGAAAGGCCCCGATGCCGCCGATGTCGACGCGGCGTCCTCCATGTCGCAGCAGGACAGGGAAGCCATGATCAATACCATGGTCGCCGGCCTCGACGACAAACTTCGTCAAAATCCGCGCGACCCGGAAGGATGGATGCGGCTGGTTCGTTCCTATGTCGTGCTGGGCAAGGCCGATCAGGCGCGCGATGCGCTGGGCCGCGCCATCGCGGTCTTTGGGGCCGATAGTGACGAAGCCAAGAAATTCACCGCCTTTGCCGCCTCGCTCGGCTTGACGGCGACGGAGTAGAATTGGGTATGACGCGCAAGCAGAAACGATTGTCGGTGATCGCGGGCGGATTGGTTTTTCTGGGCGCCGCCACCGGGCTGACCTTCTATGCGCTTGGCCAGAAGGCGTCCTATTTCTACATGCCGGCCGATCTGACCACCGCCAGCGTTCAGCCGGGCCAGCGCATCAGGCTCGGCGGTTTGGTCGAAAAAGGCACCATCCAGCGCGGCCAGGGCGCAACGGTTGCCTTTTCGGTCACCGACACCCACAAATCGGTCAAGGTGACTTATACCGGCATCTTGCCCGACCTTTTCCGCGAAGAGCAGGGTGTCATCACCGAGGGTACCTTCGGCCCTGACGGCGTCTTTGTCGCCGACAGCGTTCTGGCCAAGCACGACGAGCGCTACATGCCCAAGGAAGTAGCCGACGGCCTGAAGGCCAAGGGCGTCTGGCAGGAGAGCAAGAGTGAGTAACTCTGGCGGAAGAGAAGCGTGAGTCGCGCGAATGGTTGAAACCGGACATTTCGCCCTGGTTCTGGCGTTCGCGCTTTCACTGGTGCAGACGATCGTGCCGCTGTTTGGCGCGCGGCTGAACAACCAGCGCCTGATGGCGGTCGGCGGTCCGGTCGCGGTGACCGGTTTCGCGTTGACGGCGCTGTCCTTCGCGGCCCTTGCGAGCGCCTATGCAAGCTCTGATTTTTCCCTGGCGAACGTCTGGGAGAACTCGCATTCGCTGCAGCCGCTGATCTACAAGATCACTGGAACCTGGGGCAATCACGAAGGTTCGATGCTGCTCTGGGTGCTGATCCTGACCTTCTTCGGCGCGCTTGTCGCCGCTTTCGGCTCCAACTTGCCGGCGACGCTGCGCGCCAATGTGCTCGCCGTGCAGGGCGCTATTGGCGCTGCCTTCTTCCTGTTCATCCTGGTGACCTCCAATCCCTTCATCCGGCTCAATCCGGCGCCCATCGAAGGCCGCGATCTCAACCCGATCCTGCAGGATCTTGGCCTCGCCATTCACCCGCCGATGCTCTATCTCGGTTATGTCGGCTTCTCGATCTGCTTTTCCTTCTCGGTCGCCGCCCTCATCGAGGGTCGCATCGATGCCTCCTGGGCGCGCTGGGTGCGGCCATGGACGCTGGTCGCCTGGATGTTCCTGACCGGCGGCATCGCCATGGGATCGTACTGGGCCTATTACGAACTCGGCTGGGGCGGTTTCTGGTTCTGGGATCCGGTCGAGAACGCTTCCTTCATGCCGTGGCTGGCTGGCACCGCGCTGCTGCATTCGGCCATCGTCATGGAAAAGCGCTCGGCGTTGAAGATCTGGACGCTGTTGCTCGCCATCCTCACCTTCTCGCTGTCGCTGCTAGGCACCTTCCTGGTGCGTTCGGGCGTCCTGACTTCCGTCCATGCCTTTGCCACCGATCCGACGCGCGGCGTCTTTATCCTGTGCATCCTGACGCTGTTCATCGGTGGCTCGCTGGCGCTGTTTGCGCTGCGCGCCTCGAAGCTGACGGCAGGCGGTCTGTTTCACCCGGTTTCGCGCGAAGGCGCGCTCGTCCTCAACAATCTGTTCCTGACCACGGCGACCGCCACGGTGCTCGTCGGCACGCTCTATCCGCTGGCGGTCGAGGCTTTTTCGGCCGACAAGATTTCGGTCGGAGCGCCGTTCTTCAACCTTACCTTCGCGCCGCTGATGGTGCCGCTGCTCGTGATGGTTCCCTTTGGGCCGCTGCTGGCCTGGAAGCGCGGCGATGTCTTCGGCGTTGCGCAGCGGCTGATGGCCGCGTTCGCGGCCGCACTTCTTGCGACACTGGTTACGGTCCTGTTCATCGACGGCGCTTCGGTGCTTGCCGCGCTTGGCGTCGGCCTCGGCGTCTGGCTGATCCTTGGCGCGCTGACCGACCTCGCCACCAAGGCGGGGGTCGGCAATGTCGCCGCGCCGACAATGGTCAGGCGTCTGGTTGGTTTGCCACGCTCGGTCTTCGGGACTGCTTTCGCGCATCTTGGCCTCGGCCTGACCGTGCTCGGCATTGTTGGCACGCTCTGCTTCGGGACGGAGAAGATCCTGTCCATGCATGCTGGTGAAACCGTCGAAATCTCCGGCCGCACGGTGCGGTTCGTCGGGCTCTATCCTGCGCAGGGACCGAACTACAGCGAGGATCGCGGGCGTTTCGAGCTGATCGGCGTCAGCGGCAGCCCTGTCGGCGAAGTCAGCTCCGCCAAGCGCTTCTATCGGGTGCGGCAGATGACGACGACGGAGTCCGGCATCAAGACTCTTGGCCTTTCCCAGCTCTACATTTCGCTCGGCGACGAGGGCAAGGACGGCTCGGTCGTGGTGCGTCTGTGGTGGAAGCCGCTGGTAACGCTGATCTGGGGCGGCGGCTTGGTGATGATGGCGGGTGCGGCGATGTCGCTGATGGACAGGCGCCTGCGGGTCGGCGCGCCTTCGCGCCGTCGCAAGCAGGCGGTGGCGCCGGCGGGCATGCCATGAGGGCAAGGCTTTCGGTGACGTCGATAGTCCTGTTGCTGGCATTGTTCTTCGCCGGAACGGCAATGGCGGTGAAGCCCGACGAGATGCTGGCCGACCCGGCACTCGAGGCGCGGGCGCGGGCGCTGTCGGAAGGCCTGCGCTGCATGGTCTGCCAGAACCAGTCGATCGACGAATCCGACGCGGACCTTGCCAGGGACCTGCGTATCCTGGTGCGACAACGCCTTGTCGCGGGCGATACCGACCGGCAGGTGATGGATTATGTGGTTTCGCGTTACGGCGAGTTCGTGCTGCTGAAGCCACGCTTCGATCTGCGCAACGCGCTGCTGTGGGGCACGCCGGTTCTCCTGCTTCTGGCCGGGGGCGTGTTTATAGTGCTCAGTGCGCGGTCGCGCCGGCTTCCGGCAACGGCAGCGCTTTCGGTCGAAGAGCAGGCCGCACTGGACGCGATCCTCCGCCGCGACTGACGGCTGCCGTCGCCCGCCAACATTACCAAAGTTTCATGTGCCGGAAATGGCGTCGTAATGTGCGCTTCCCTAATTCTCGTTCCTTGAGGATGCCGATCAAGGCGCGTCCGCTTGAAAGAGGATAAGAGATCCATGAATATTGCCCCCGATTCATATTTTCGCACCCGCAAGCGTCTTCTGGCTGCTGCCGCGTCTATCGCGGTCGCCGGTGCGATCGGCGTTGGCGCGCTGACCAGCGGAACCAGCCCCGTTCTCGCTGACGCCGTGCGCGTCGAGGCCCCGCAGGTTCCGAGCTTCGCCGATGTCGTGGAGCGTGTGTCGCCGGCCGTGGTCAGCGTCAAGGTCAAGGCCAAGATCCAGCCGACCGCCGATGATGGCTCCGACGATCAGGACGGCCTCGACAATCTTCCCAACAATCCGCAGCTGCGTCGTTTCTTTAAGGAATTCCGCGGCTTTGGCGACCAGGGCGGCCAGAACGACGAAGGTCATCGTCGCTTCGGACATCGCGACCGCAACAACGGCGAGCCGCGCCCGGTAGCGCAGGGCTCCGGCTTCTTCATCTCCGAAGACGGTTACCTCGTCACCAACAACCACGTCGTCGAAGAGGGCACCGCCTTCACCGTTGTGACCAATGACGGCAAGGAACTCGACGCCAAGCTGGTCGGCACCGATCCGCGCACCGATCTCGCCGTGCTCAAGGTCGATGGTGGCGGCAAGTTCACCTATGTCGACTTCGCCGACGATTCCAAGGTTCGTGTCGGCGACTGGGTCGTGGCTGTCGGCAATCCGTTCGGTCTCGGCGGCACCGTCACCGCCGGCATCGTCTCGGCGCGCGGCCGCGATATCGGCGCCGGCCCCTATGACGATTTCCTCCAGATCGACGCCTCGGTCAACCGCGGCAATTCAGGCGGCCCGACCTTCAACCTCAACGGCCAGGTGGTCGGCATCAACACCGCCATCTTCTCGCCTTCCGGCGGCAGCGTCGGCATCGCCTTCGACATTCCGGCCTCGACCGCCAAGCAGGTCGTCGGGGACCTGATGAAGAGCGGTGCGGTGCAGCGCGGCTGGCTGGGCGTCGAAATCCAGCCGGTCACCTCCGACATCGCCGAATCGCTCGGCCTGAAGTCCAACAATGGCGCGTTGGTTTCGAGCGCCCAGGACGACGGCCCCGGCAAGAAGGCCGGCATATCAGCCGGCGACGTGATCACCCAGGTCGACGGCAAGGACGTTGCGTCGCCGAAGGAACTCGCCCGCCTGATCGGCGCCTATTCGCCCGGCAAGTCTGTTGATGTCACGGTCTGGCGCGACGGCAAGAGCCAGACGGTCAAGGTCGATCTCGGCAAACTGCCGGCGAGCGACAAGCAGGCCTCGAACGACCAGCAACGGCAGCCTGCCGCTCCGGCAAAGCCTGACACGCTGGCCGATCTCGGTCTCACCGTCACCAAGTCTGAAAACGGCAAGGGTCTGGTGGTGACAGACGTCGACCCCGACAGCGCCGCCGCCGATCGCGGCATCCAGCCGGGCGACGTCATCACCGCGGTCAACTCGGCGGAGGTCAATGGCACCGAAGACGTCACCAAGGCCATGGCCGATGCGGTCAAATCCGGACGCAAGGCGGTGCTGATGCAGATCACCCGTGACGACAACAACCGCTTCGTCGCGGTGCCGGTGGCCAAGGGCTGAGACGACTTTTCCAATGCGGCGGTTTCAACACCCCCGAGTCGCCGCATGGGGAAAGTAAGAAGGAGAGCCCGTTAGTCAGTCATCGCGCTCTCCTTCAGCGGCAGCGGGCTTCCCATCGCCCGCTGCCGCGCCCGTATGTGGCTGCCCACTCAGGCCCTCGTGCCCGATGCCGGTTGGTCCCGGGTTGCAGGTAACGACATGACCGGGAACTGGCATGTTCGGCCTAATGACGCCACGGAACAAAGATTTTATCGCGTACGCTCTCGATCGTCTTGATCGCGATGCGCTTTGGCAAAGGCTAAAATGCAGATGCCGGCTACTCAACCTTCAAGCGAAATCGCGTATAACGGCCCTATGAAGATTCTCGTCATAGAAGACGATCGCGAGGCTGCGGATTATCTGCAGAAAGCCTTCACCGAAGCCGGTCATACCGCGCATGTTGCGGGTGACGGCGAGACCGGCTTCGCGCTTGCCGATGCGGGTGACTACGATGTGATGGTCATCGATCGGATGATGCCGCGCCGCGACGGCCTGTCGGTTATTGCCGCCCTCCGCTCCAGGGGCAACACGACGCCGGTGCTCATCCTTTCGGCGCTGGGCGAAGTCGATGACCGGGTCACCGGCCTGCGCGCCGGCGGTGACGATTACCTGACCAAGCCCTATGCCTTTTCCGAACTTCTGGCTCGTGTCGAGGTGCTCAACCGACGCGCCAGCGCCAAGGAGGCCGAGACCGTCTACCGGGTTGGCGATCTTGAACTCGACAGGCTATCGCATTCTGTCCGCCGGGCGGGCCGTGAGATCACGCTCCAGCCACGCGAATTCCGCCTGCTCGAATATCTCATGCGCCATGCCGGCCAGGTTGTGACGCGCACGATGCTGCTCGAAAATGTCTGGGACTATCATTTCGATCCGCAGACCAATGTCATCGACGTCCACGTCTCTCGGCTGCGCGGCAAGATCGAAAAGGGCTTCGACAAGCCGATCCTGCATACCGTTCGCGGCGCCGGCTACATGCTGAAGGGCGGCTAGGCGGCGGCATGGCGCTTTCCGTGCCCGCCATCATGAAGACGACGGCCGCGCGGCTTTCGGCGCTCTATCTCTTGCTCTTCGCGCTCTGCGCGGTGCTGCTCGTCCTCTATATGACTTCGCTCTCGGCGCGCATGCTGACCGGGCAGACGCAGGAGACCATCAACGACGAGGTGCTCGGCCTTGCCCGCGCCTATCAGCGCGGTGGCCTTCCCGTATTGGTCCGCGTGGTCGAGGCCCGCTCGCGGCAGCCCGGCGCCAATCTCTATCTGATCGCCGATGCCAACGGCCAGATCCTGACCGGTAACGTGCAGAGCCTCGAGCCGGGCGTTCTCGAAAACGAAGGCTGGACCACCAGCCCTTTTTCCTATCAGCGCTTTGGCGAGGGAGAACTCGACCGTCTACGCAACTTGCCTGCCGACAAGGGGACCGCACAGCCCGACCAGAGCGACACGCAAGCGCAGGGCGAGAAGGGCCACAACGCCATTGCCCTGGTGCTGCGGCTGCCGAACCAGATGATCATGCTGGTCGGCCGCGATCTCGGGGAACCAGAGCGGTTCCGTGCCGTCATCCGCCGTTCGCTGATGCTGGCGCTCGGCATGATGGCCCTGGGTGGCATCCTGATCTGGTTCTTTGTCGGCCGCGCGGCGCTGAAGCGTATCGATGGCGTATCGGAGGCAAGCCGGCGCATCATGGGCGGGGATCTCTCCGGCCGGCTGCCGGTAACCGGCGCCGGCGACGAGTTCGATCGGCTTTCGGAAAACCTCAACGCCATGCTGGCCAGGATCGCCACGCTCAACGAAGGCCTCAAGCAGGTTTCCGACAACATCGCGCATGACCTCAAGACGCCGCTGACCCGGCTGCGCAACCGGGCCGAAGCGACGCTTTCCGGCAAGCAGAAGACATCGGACTATCGACAGGCGCTGGAAGGCACCATCGCCGAGTCCGACCAGCTGATAAAGACCTTCAACGCCATCCTGATGATCTCCCGCCTGGAGGCCGGATACTCTTCCGAGCACACCAGCCGCGTCGATCTGGCGGCGGCCGTCCGTGATGTCGTCGAACTCTATGAGCCGGTGGCCGAGGAGGCTGGCGTTTCGCTGGACGCCGAGGTGAACGGTGCTTTTGTCGTCGACGGCAACCGCGAGCTGATCGGCCAGGCGCTCTCCAACATCGTCGACAATGCGATCAAGTACTCGACCGATTCGACGTCCAAGCCGGCGGTCCGTGTAAAGCTCGAACGCACGCATGGCGAGATCAGGCTTTCCGTCACGGACAATGGCCAGGGCATTCCCGACGACGCCGATCGCGCCCGGGCGACGGAGCGCTTCGTGCGGCTGGAGAAGAGCCGTTCGCAGCCTGGTTCCGGCCTTGGCCTCAGTCTCGCCAAGGCGGTCATGACATTCCATTACGGCCGGCTTGACCTGCTGCCTGGCAATCCAGGACTATCCGTGGTCATGAGTTTCCCGGCACGCGAGGATCACTGATGGCGGCCGTTGCCAAGCGGAGCAAGACAGACTGGCTGCTCAGCCTGGAAACCCCGCTTGTCCCGCTCGACGCGGTTCGGGCACGACAGGAGCTGGCCGAAATCGCGGACGCAGCGCGCGAAGAGGGGCTGACACGGGTGGCCAAATTCCTGGCCGGCAAAGGGAAGGCGCAGGATCTCCTCGCCGCTGTCTTCGACCTTTCGCCATTCCTGCGCGACACGGCGCGCCGCCGGCCGCAAATCCTGGACGGGCTGTTCGACCTGCCGATAGAGGCCCGTCTGAAGGCGATCACCGCCGCGATCGACCAGGCGCCGCTGGCCGAAACGGTCTCGGAATCCGGCCTGATGATGGAGCTGCGCCGGCATAAGGCCGAGGCGCATTTCCTGATCGCGCTCGCCGATCTTTCGGGCGAGGCCGAAACCTCGCTGACCGTAAGGCGGTTGAGCGATCTCGCCGACGCCTGCACCCGCGCGGCAGTCGATTTCCTGCTGCGTGACGCGCATAGCCAGGGCAAGCTCAAGCTGCCCGACCTCGACAACCCGTCGCATCGATCGGGCTGGATCCTGCTCGGCATGGGCAAGCTCGGCGCGCATGAGCTGAACTTCTCCTCCGACATCGACCTCGTCGTGTTCTTCGATCCGGAGGCACCCGCCGTGGTAGACCCTCTCGACGCCACCGACCTGTTCTCACGCCTGACGCGCCGGCTGGTTCGCATCCTGCAGGACCGCACCGAGCACGGCTATGTCTTCCGCACCGATCTGAGGTTGCGTCCCGATCCCGGCTCCACCCCGCTGGCTATCCCGGTTGAAGCCGCGCTTCGCTACTACGAAGCGCGTGGCCAGAACTGGGAGCGTGCCGCGATGATCAAGGCCCGCCCGGTGGCCGGCGATCTCGCCGCGGGCGATGCCTTCCTCAAGGAGCTCCAGCCCTATATCTGGCGCAAATACATGGATTACGCGGCGATTGCCGACGTCCATTCGATCAAGCGCCAGATTCATGCCCATAAGGGTCATGGCGAGATCGCGGTGAAGGGGCACAACGTCAAGCTCGGGCGCGGCGGCATCCGCGAGATCGAGTTCTTCGTCCAGACCCAGCAGCTCATCGCCGGCGGCCGCTTTCCGGAGCTGCGCGGCCGCGAAACCGTGCCGATGCTCGGTCAGCTCGCGGCCCGAGGCTGGATCACATCGGACGCAAGAGACGCACTCGCCCTCCAGTACTGGTTCCTGCGCCGGGTCGAACACGCCATCCAGATGGTGGCCGACGAGCAGATGCACACGCTGCCGGAAGACGATGAAGGGCTGGAGCGCATCGCCCGCATGCTGGGCTTCGCCGACGCCGCCGCGTTCGCCGGGGCCTTCCGTGCCTCGCTGCAGCAGGTCGAGCGCCACTATGCGGCGCTGTTCGAAACCGCGCCCGAGCTTTCGGCCGGCATCGGCAACCTGGTCTTCACCGGTGACGTCGAGGACCCGGACACGCTGCAGACCCTGCACGGCCTCGGCTTTCAGCGGCCGAGCGATATCTGCCGTGTCATCCGCGGCTGGCATTTCGGCCGCTATCGCGTCACCCAGTCGGCGGAGGCGCGCGAGCGGCTGACGGAACTGACGCCGGCACTGCTCAAGGACTTTGGCCAGACGCGCCGGGCCGACGAGGCGCTGGTCCGTTTCGACGAGTTCCTCGCCGGCCTGCCGGCCGGCATCCAGCTGTTTTCGCTGCTGCAGTCGAATCCCGCACTGCTCAAGCTGATGGCGACGATCATGGGCGCGGCACCAAGGCTGGCGGCCATCATCACTCGCCGGCCGCATGTCTTCGACGGCTTGCTCGACCCGGCATTGCTGACCGAGCTGCCAGACCGCGCCTATCTCTCGGGGCGGCTTTCCGCCTTTCTCGAGGGCGACAGGGCCTATGAGGACGTGCTCGACCGCTTACGCATATTTGCTTCCGAACAGAAATTCCTCATCGGTGTGCGGCTGCTCGCGGGCTCGATCGACCCGGCCCGCGCCGGCCGCGCTTTCTCCGATCTGGCGGACCTGACCATTGCGGCGGCGTTGCAAGCGGTGATCGCCGAATTCGCGGTGCGCCACGGCACGATCGCCGGTGGCGTGGTTTCGCTGCTCGGCATGGGCAAGCTCGGCAGCCGCGAATTGACGGCCGGATCGGATGTCGATCTCATCCTGCTTTACGATCACGATGCGGACGCCGAGGACTCCGATGGTGAAAAGCCGTTGGCGCCGTCGCACTACTACACCCGCATGACGCAGCGGCTGATATCCGCGGTATCGGCGCCGACGGCGGAAGGTGTGCTTTATGAGCTCGACCTGCGTTTGCGGCCGTCCGGCAACAAGGGACCGGTCGCCACCCATATCGATGCCTTCAAGAAATACCAGCGCCAGGAAGCCTGGACCTGGGAACACATGGCGCTGTCGCGGGCGCGGCCGATTGCCGGCGACGCCGGCCTCTGCGCCGAGGTTGAAGCGGAGGTCGCCGCGCTGCTCGGTCAGCCACGCGACGCGGCGAAGGTGAAAACCGAAGCTTCCGACATGCGCACCATGATCGAGCAGGAAAAACCGCCCCGCGACCTGTGGGACATCAAGCTCATACCGGGCGGTCTGATCGATCTCGAATTCATCGCCCAGGTGGCTGTCATCACTGGGCAGGTCGAGGCCGGGCCACGCGCCACCGGTACGGCCGAGATCCTGTCTCGTCTGACGCCCCGTTTCGCCAATGCCGTGATCCGGCAGGACCTTGGCGAGGCTTACTCCCTTTATCTGGCACTGACCCAGATGACGCGGCTGTGCCTCACCGGACCATTCGAACGTGACGACGTTCCGCCGGGGCTTTCGGATCTGCTTCTGGCGGTCACCGACCTGCCGGATTTCGGTGTGCTGGAAGCACATCTCAAGGAGACGTCGCAAAAGGTCAGGAAGGATTTCGACCTTCTGCTTCGTGCCGGAGGGTCGTGACCAACGACCGTTCGGCCGCATCGGGGGTGACGATGCAACAGGAGAAAACCATGAGAAAGACAACCAAGCTCGCACTTGCATACATCGCCCTGGCCGGAGCCGTCGGCGGCGCGGCCTATGCCGAGAACCTCGACAGCGCCAACGTGCGTGAGCGCACCATGATGCGGCTCGACAAGGCGATGAAGGACAATGACGGCAAAATCACCTTCGACCAGTTCTCCGATGTCATGGACGCGCGGCTCAAGAAGCTTGTCGCTGACAATGGCGGCAAGCTGACTGTCGCTCAACTCGCCGACGCGCTGGAGAAGGCGCGCTTCGAACGCATGGCCAGGCGCATCATCGCCCGTTACGACAGCAAGGGCGACGGCACGCTGACATCGGATGACATCACCGGCCGCGAAAAGAAGCTTTTTGCGATGCTCGACAAGAACAATGACGGCAAGATCGAGAAGGGCGAACTGCCGAAGGACGGGCGCGATGACCGTCAATGGGATGGCGAAGGCAACGAAGGCGGCGTGCAGTAAGATTTGGTTGATACGGACACCGAGGTCGTCGACCGGAGCCTCCGCTCAGGCCGCGGCCTTGACCGCTGTTGGCGCCTTCTTCACGGGAATGCGCACCGATACGATCGTGCCGACACTTTCGGTCGAGCGGATCTTCAGTGCGCCGCCTTGCAACTCGGCCAGCGAGCGCGAAATGGCAAGGCCAAGGCCGGAGCCGGCATGGTTTTTGGAAAACTGGTTCTGCACCTGCTCGAAGGGGCGCCCCAGCTTGCCGAGGGCTTCCTTCGGGATGCCGCAGCCATTGTCCTCGATCGTCAGCACCAGCGCGCCTGACGTGTTGCGGGCCCTGACCGATATGTGGCCGCCCTGGCCGGTGAATTTCACCGCGTTGGACAGAAGATTGATGACGATCTGCTTGATCGCCCGGCGATCGGCAAACAAAGTCAAGGCGTCGGCAATGCGCGTTTCCACGGTGATCGCCTTCTGCGCCGCCTGCAGAGAGACGACACGCACCGTCTCGCTGATCAGCGGACCGAGGTCGATCTGTTCCTGGTCCAGCGAGAACTGGCCGGCTTCGATCTTGGACATGTCGAGAATGTCGTTGATGACGCCGAGCAGATATTTGCCGCTGCTGTTGATGTCGGTGGCGTACTCCTCGTAGCGCTCCGAGCCCAACGGACCGAACAGCCTCTGTTCCATCAGTTCGGAGAAGCCGATGATGGCGTTGAGCGGTGTGCGCAGTTCATGCGACATGTTGGCCAGGAATTCGGATTTGGCCCGGTTCGCCGCTTCGGCGCGCTCGGTTTCCTTCATGTATTTGCGGTTGAGGTCGACCAGTTCGCGCGCCCGTTCCTCTTCGGCCCGGCGGGCGAGGCTGAGATCATGGATCGTCGCCATCAGCCGGCGTTCGCTGTCGACGAGTTTCTCCTGGTGCAATTTGATCTGGGTGATATCGGACCCGACCGAGACGATGCCACCGTCCCTGGTCCTGAGCTCGTTGACCTGCAGCCAGCGGCCGTCGGACAGCTGCCGCTCGAACGTGGCGCCGCCCTGCGGACCGTTGGTGTTGGCGAGCCGGCGCTCCGAAGCAAAGGCCAGCATACGTTCTTCCAGCGAAGCGCGCGTCACACCCGGCATCACGTCGCGGTCCGAGAGCCCGTTGTCCTGCTGGTATTTGGAATTGCACATGATCAAGTTCTGAGCCGAATCCCACAGCACGAAGGATTCATTGATGTTCTCGATCGCGGTCCTGAGGCGAAGATCGGCCGCTTCGGAGCGCAGCGCCAGGTGGCGCTGCTCGGTGACGTCGACGGCGATGCCGATGAGCTGGATCTCCGGCGCTTCCGGGTCCATGACCTGGGCGCGGGCGCGCATCCACACCCACTGGCCATCGGCATGCCGCATCCGGAACACCTGGTCGATGTGGTCGATCTCGCGCGCGACGATCCTGTTGGCGAGTTCGAACAGGTCGCCATCCTCGGGATGGATGATCTCGTCGACCTCGCCGAAGGACAGCATCGTCTCGCAGGGCTCATAGCCGAGCATGTCGTACATCGAGCGTGACCAGTACATCTTGCCGCGCACCATGTCCCAGTCCCACAGGCCGCAGCGGCCGCGGACCAGCGCCATGTCGATACGCTGATGCGCTTCGACATAGATGCGGTCGGCTGCCTGCGCGCGCGCCGCCTGTCCGAAATAGGCATAGAGGATGATGATCAGCACGCCGGCCGTCAGCACAAACAGGGTGACGTTGAGCGAGACGGTCTTGCGCCACGTGTCGAAGACCGCCTCTTGGGGGACGAGCGCCGCCGCGGCTCCCTTCCTGTCCTTGCTCAGGCTGACCGCCGCGTACCAGTCCTGCCCGCCGATGTTGACCTCCATGACGCCAGCCCGGTCGCCGAACATGAACAGAGGTTGGCCGCCCTGGACGAGGCCGTCGAGCGAATGGCCTTGCCAGGGCACCGAACGCGGCGTCACCGCGGTGATCCTGAAGGCGCTGTCGGTGATGACCAGCACATGGCTGCGGCCCATGGCGCCCTGGCGGCTGGTGGTCTCCAGCAGGTCCTGGGTCGCGCCCGGCAGCGTGTCCGATGTGGTGGCGAGCGAACTGGCGAGCTGCGCGGCGGCTAGCGTCAGGATAGCCTTGGCATCGCGCTCCACGTCGTCGCGCTCGTTCATCAGCGAGATTACACGCAGCGCCGCGATGACGAGCAGGAAGATGACGATGAGGGCCGGTATCGACCGGCGCAGCAGCGGTTCGGCCGCCAGAAGCCGCTTGTAGGCGGGTTCGGCAATGAACCGCGTATTCCCGGCAAGGCCGTCGCCGCGCGTCTCGCGACGCGCAAAAACCATCCCACCGGGCGCGCCCCACGCGTCCGCCTTTGCCATAAATGGCACTCCCCGATTTCAGTATGCCGCATTTCTATGTGCTGGTGATCCGGCAACACCGCACTTCCGAATCGCCATTAAAGAATCAAAGGTGATTCGCCTTGTCCAGTGGTCGGGCGAAAAAAGATTAAAAATCGACTAAAATAATGGGCTTTTAGAACCCTGCCTTCTCCCGCAGGGAAGAAGGCGGGAGCGCCTAAGCCAACGTGCGCTCGACGATGTCGCGCAGATCCGCCGACAGGTTTTCGGCATTGGCGATCGAGACCAGCACTTCCCGAGCCTGGGCTTGCCTGCCCGGTTCGAGCGAGCGCCATGACCTGAGCGCCGTCGCCAGCCTTGCCGCCACTTGCGGATTGCGCTTTTCAACCTCGAGCACCGTTCGTGCGAAGAAGCGGTAGCCTTCGCCGTCGGCGCGGTGAAAGCCGGTCTGGTTGGCGCTGGAGAATGTGCCGATCAACGAGCGCACCCGGTTCGGATTGCCCATCGAGAAGCCGGCATGAGCGGTCAGGGCGCGAACCGTCTCCACCGCCTGCGGCCCAGGCACGCTGGCCTGGATCTGGAACCATTTGTCCATCACCAGCGGGTCGGACGCATATGTCTGTTCGAAAGCCGCCAGCGCCTTGCTTGCCTCCGGCGATCCTTGGTGGCGATGCGCAAGCATGGCCAATGCGGCCGCCCGGTCGGTCATGTTGCTCGCGGACTGGAAATGGCCGGCCGCCAACGCCGCTCCACCTGGCAGCAGCGAGAGATAATCCAGCAGAATGTTGCGCAAGGCACGCCGTCCGGCACTCGCCGCGTCGGGGCTGAAAGCGCTCTTGTCGGCAAGGCTGTCGTAGAGGCCGGAAAATGCCTCGCCATTGGCCATGCCGATCGCCAGCGCAAGCGCCTGTCGGGCCGCATGGATGGCGTCGGGATCGATGTTCTTGCCGATGTCGCGGGCGATGTCGGCGTCTCCAGGCAGCGCCAGGGCCAGGGCCCGATAGGCTGGCTCCAGCGTCTCGTCGCTGGCGATGCTGCCGGCAAGCTCGGTCAGCCGTGGGGCGAAGTCCGGCTGTTTGCCGCCAAGGATCTGGCGGAAGGCAGCGATCAGAGCATCGGTCAACAGCGTGTTGAAGGCCTGCCAGCGCGAGAAGGCGTCGCTGTCATGGCGGGCGAGGAAGTACTGGTCGGCCGCCTTCTGCTCGGCCGACAGCGTCACCGGCGCCGAAAAGCCACGGTTGAGCGACACCGCCGGGCGCTCGGCCACGCCCGAGAAACGCACCACATGGCGACGCTTGCGGACATGGATGACGCCGTCCTCGACGCTCGCGCCCTCGACGCCGCTATACGCGACAGGTTTGCCGCCGGCGCCGATCAGGCCGAAGGCGAGCGGGATATGCATCAGCCGCTTGCGGCTTTCGGAGGGCGTCGGCGGCACCGACTGCTCGATCTCGAGCGTGAATTCCTGTGCGGCCGGATTGTGCGTCGAACTCACCGTCAGGTTGGGTGTGCCCGCCTGATGATACCATAGCGCGAATTGCGACAGGTCGCGGCCGGACGCGTCCTCGAACACCTTTATGAAATCCTCGATGGTCGCGGCCTCGCCGTCGTGGCGTTCGAAATAGAGGTCCATGCCGGCGCGAAAGACCTCGGCCCCGAGAATGGTGCGGATCATGCGCACCACTTCGGAGCCTTTCTCGTATACCGTCGCCGTATAGAAATTGTTGATCTCGCGGTAGCGGCGCGGCCGCACGGGATGCGCCAGCGGGCCCTGGTCCTCGGGAAACTGGTGGGCCCGCAGCGTGCGCACCTCGGCGATGCGCTTGACAGCGCGCGAGCGCTGGTCGGCGGAGAACTCATGATCGCGGAAGACCGTCAGCCCTTCCTTCAGGCAAAGCTGGAACCAGTCGCGGCAAGTGATTCTGTTGCCTGTCCAATTGTGGAAATATTCATGCGCGATGATCGCCTCGATATTGGCGAAATCGGCGTCCGTCGCCGTCTCCTGGTCGGCCAGCACGTATTTGTCGTTGAAGATGTTGAGGCCCTTGTTCTCCATCGCGCCCATGTTGAAGTCCGACACGGCGACGATGTTGAAGACGTCGAGGTCGTACTCGCGGCCAAACGCCTCCTCGTCCCATTGCATCGACCGCTTCAGCGCGTCCATCGCGTAGCCGGCGAGCGCCTCCTTGCCGGGCTCGACATAGATGCCGAGCTCGACCTTACGGCCGGACTTGGTGACGAAATTGTCGGCCACCTGGCCGAGATTGCCGGCCACCAGCGCGAACAAATAGGATGGTTTGGGGAAGGGGTCGTGCCATGTGGCGTAGTGCCAGCCTTCGGCGAGATCGCCGCTCTCGACCGGATTGCCGTTCGACAGGAGCAGCGGCGCCTCGTCGCGTCGCGCCTCGATGCGCACCGTGTAGACGGACAGGATATCGGGGCGGTCGAGGAAATAGGTGATGCGGCGAAAACCCTCCGCCTCGCATTGCGTGCAGTACACGTTGTTCGAGCGGTAAAGGCCCATCAAGGCCTCGTTGCCGGCTGGGGCCAGTTCGGTTTCGATCAGCAGTTGGAAACGAGGTGCCGCCGGCGGTTTGAGCAGGGTCAGTTGGTCGGGGCTCGTCAGCAGATCCGCCGGTCTCACCACCTTGCCGTCGACCTCGACGCGTTTGAGCGTCAACCCATCGCCGTCGAGCACCAGCGGAGCCGACGTGGATATGTCCTCGCGGCGTTCGACGGTCAGTATCGCGGCGACGACCGTTGCCTGCGGCGAAAGACGGAATTCAAGGCTGGTTTCCGGAATGAGGTAGTCGCTGGGGCGATAGTCCTCGAGTTTGAAGACCTGGCCTGTATCGGTGCGCATTCCCTGGCTTTTCCTGTCTTTTCCGGGGACCGGACATGATCTGACCGGTCCAAAAATTCGAAGTCCGCGCTCTTTACACGAAACACTCCCTCGACAAAACTGCGGCAGGGCCTAATTCAGGTCATCCTTTCCTTGTCGCGAGGCAGTCATGACGGCCGTCACACCGAAATTCGGGATGGGCGCTTTCGTTTGGCGCCCCGATAATTTCCCGTTCTGCCATTTCGAGAACCGCAACGTGCCCTCGACCGCGGGCAGAGACGCATTGCCAAAGTGACATCAGGAGCGGGGGCGCAACCAGAGACGGCGCTCGGCCACGGTACGCTGAGAGGCATCGTGCTGAAGATCGTCTCCGTGGCGGTATTTGTCGGCATGCAAACCTGTATCAAGGCGGCGGGCGATGTGCCTGCCGGGCAGATCGTCTTCTTCCGTTCCTTCTTCGCCATCTTCCCGATCATTGTCTTCCTGACGTTGAAGGGACATCTGGCCACGGCATTCGTCACGAAACGCCCCTTCAACCACGTCGCGCGTGGCGTCGTCGGCGTCGGTGCCATGGGGCTCGGCTTTTTCGCGCTCACCAGGCTGCCTCTTCCCGAGGCGATCACCCTGAACTATGCACAGCCGCTGCTGGTCGTGGTGTTCTCCTCGGTCTTCCTTGGCGAGACGATCCGCGTCTATCGCTGGAGCGCTGTCGCGATCGGCCTCATTGGCGTGCTCGTCATTTCCTGGCCGGAGCTGACGCTGCTCAATTCGGATGAAGGTCTCGACGACCAGGAGGTCCTGGGCGTCATGGCCGCGCTGGCGGCCGCGGCAATCTCCGCTGTCGCCATGCTGTTGGTGCGCAATCTCGTGCAGACGGAGAAGACGGCGACCATCGTGCTATGGTTCTCGTCGACGGCGAGCGTGCTCTCGCTGTTGACGCTGCCCTTCGGCTGGCAGTCGCTGACGCCAATACAAGCCACGTTGCTCATCCTCGCCGGCTTTTGTGGCGGGCTCGGCCAGATTTTGATGACCGCGGCCTATCGTCATGCCGAAGCCTCGGTCGTGGCGCCTTTCGAATACACCTCGATGATCCTCGGCGTCGTCGTCGGCTATTTCGTTTTCGGCGACGTGACCTCGCCCGGCACGCTGGTCGGTGGCGTGATCGTGGTCGCCGCCGGCATCTTCATCATCTGGCGCGAACGGCAGCTGGGTCTGGAGCGGACGCGCACCCGCAAAGCTGCGCTGCCGCAAGGGTGATCAGGACCGTTCCTTCGCCAAGCGTACCAGCATCGCCCGTGTCTGCTCATCGGCCGGGAAAAAGGATTCGATCGCCAGTTCCGAAAGGGTGACATCCAGTGGCGTGCCAAACACGGTGATGGTGCTGATGAAGGAAAGCACCGTATCGCCATGGGCAAGCCGCAGCGGATGCACGATCGCATTCGGCTCGACCGGCGCCGGCCGGCTGCTCTGCAGGCCAGAGGGATAACCGCGAAGCTCTTGCTCCAATGCCACCAGCACCGGGTCACCGGCGGCATCGTTCTGATGTTTCAGCCGTTCGAGCAGGTGGGTGCGCCATTCCTGGAGGTTCACGATCCGCGGCGCGACACCACCTGGGTGCAGGCTGAGCCGCAGCACATTGACGGGTGGCTGGAGCAGAGAGGGCTCGGAAACATCGGCCAGGAATGGCCCGATCGCCGTGTTCGCCGCAACCAGGTTCCAGTGCCAGTCCACCGCCAATGCCGGAAACGGCTCATGCCCCTTGAGCACCATCTCGACCGCCGCCATTGCCGGTGCCAGCGTCGTGTCGGTGAGCGGCCGTTCGCTGAAGCTCGGCGCGAAGCCCGCGGCCAGCAGCAATTGATTGCGCTGCCGCAGCGGGATCGCAAGCTGCTCGGCCAGATGCAGCACCATGTCGCGCGAGGGCGCGGCACGCCCGCTTTCGACGAAGGAGAGATGCCGTTGCGAGATTTCGGCCTCCATGGCGAGGTCGAGCTGGCTCATGCGACGTCGCGTGCGCCATTCGCGGATCAGGCTACC
Source organism: Mesorhizobium sp. B2-7-3 (assembly GCF_006440715.1). Classification (NCBI taxonomy): domain Bacteria; kingdom Pseudomonadati; phylum Pseudomonadota; class Alphaproteobacteria; order Hyphomicrobiales; family Phyllobacteriaceae; genus Mesorhizobium; species Mesorhizobium sp. B2-7-3. Next base: position 29,206 of record NZ_VFTY01000018.1, on the reverse strand, counting down.
GGCGGAGGTTTGGGGCGGTGTCATGCAGGACGACTAGGCTGACGCTGAATGTATTTCAATTACCTGCAAGGTCATCGTTAGCTCACTTCCCGCAGCTTCGCCTTCACTTCGAGAAAATCCCGCCATGCGAGCTTCTTGTGCGCGGGGGTGCGCAAGAGATAGGCCGGGTGCAGTGTCGGCATGGCTGGAATGGCAATGCCGGAACCCGTGGTGTGGACGCGCCAGTTGCCGCGCAGCCGCAGGATTCCTTCCGAGGTGTTGAGCAAGGTCTTGGCCGACGGGCCGCCGAGATTGATCAGCACCTTGGGATTGACCAGCTCGATCTGACGCTCGATGAACGGCCGGCAGATCTCGGTCTCGTGCGGCGTCGGCGTGCGGTTGCCGGGTGGGCGCCAGGGAATGACATTGGCGATGTAGACCGAGCTACGGTCGAGGCCGATCGCCGCCAGCATCCGGTCGAGCAGGCGGCCCGAGCGCCCGACGAACGGCAGTCCTTCAATGTCCTCGTCACGGCCTGGGGCTTCACCGACCAGCATGACAGCCGCTTGCGGGTTGCCGTCGGCGAATACCAGGTTCTTGGCCGTCGCCTTGAGATTGCAGCCCTCGAAAGCTGCCATGTGCTGGCGCAGCTCGTCCAGGGTCGTCGCCGTCATTGCCAGTTGGCGTGCCAGCGCCGCCTGCGCTTCGTCGGGCACGGCCGAGGTGGGCGGGCGCGGGGCCGGAGCATCCGGCAAGGCGCGCGCATCGAGGCGCGGTGGACCCGTGGCCGGCTCCGGTGCCTTGCTTTCGCGTGGCGCCGCCGCCGGCGTGCGCTCCGCCGGCTTCGGCACGGCCTCCGCGAACCGATTGACCGGCGCATCCTCCAACGCCTCGTCAACACCCGCGCTGGCATAGAAGGCGAGCAGATCGGCCAAATCGACCGGATTGTTGGGAGAGGCGGCAGTCATGGCCGCACCATCGTCCGGGCGGGATCAATTTGCAACCTCGGCGAAGTCGGTCGCGGCAGCCAATCCCGCTTGCCAAGGTGAGGTCGCGGTCTAGCCAGTGGGTATGCGTGGATCCTGAACCAAATAGAAGGTCCATCGCGGCGTGTAGTCGGTCATCAGGAATTCGAAGCTGGCGGTCTTCAGCGGGTCCACCTTGCCGTTTTTGAACAGCAGCCGGTCATAGGGCTCGAAATCGCGGTCGAAATCGGCGAAATTGCTCGACCAGATATTGTCGGGCGTCTTGTTGCGCTGGTCGAACGAAAGCCCGTCTCCGAACACGCTTGGCTGGTCCAGTATTTCCTGAAGCTCGAACTGGAACTCGATCCAGGCCTGGCCGCTGTTGTTGAGCACGTCAATGCGCATATACATGATGCCATTGGCGAACTCGCCTGCTCTGCCGAATGCCTGGATCGGCTTTGTGGTGCGGATGGTCAGCGTCACGGGTGTCGCCGAATTCAGCTCTTCGGTGATGACCAGCGGATCGTCCTTGGTTCCGATGCCGGAGGCTCCGGTGATGCGGAAACCGCCAAGCTCGTCGGAAAACGAGTATGCGCCTGTCGCCCAGACCTTCACTTCATCCGCGACGGCATGACACGGGCTCGACGCCAGAAGGGCCAAAATAAGCGCCCGGCAGGCCCGGCCGGGCGTTGATGGAAAGCGCGTCGAAGAGAAGCCGCCTGGCCCGGGAATGCGCATGGCGGGAAGTATGGCCGATAAGCAAGCCGTCGAACAATAAAAAACGCAAGCCTCGCGGGCCGCGCCGCGTGGAAATGGCCTCTCTGCCGCGCAAAGCGCGACTTTTTGGCCAAATCGGCATTGTCACGTATGCGCCGGTTTCCTGTCGCCAATTGATGCGCTATGCAGCGCAGGAGCCAGCAAGATACGCCAACGGCGGCAAGCCAGTGCGGAGGGGTTGATGAGCGATATCGAACGCGAAAGCATGGAATTCGACGTGGTCATCGTCGGTGCCGGACCGGCCGGCCTTGCCGCGGCCATCCGCCTCAAGCAGGTCAATCCCGAGCTCTCCGTCGTCGTGCTGGAAAAGGGCGGCGAAGTCGGCGCCCACATCCTGTCGGGGGCCGTCGTCGATCCGATCGGCATCGACCGGTTGCTGCCTGGCTGGCGCGAGGAGGATGGTCATCCCTTCAAGACGCCGGTCACTGCGGACCATTTCCTGGTGCTCGGCCCCGCCGGTTCGTTCCGCCTGCCCAACATCTTCATGCCGCCGCTGATGAACAACCACGGCAACTATATCGTCTCGCTCGGCAACGTCTGCCGCTGGCTGGCTGGCAAGGCCGAGGCGCTCGGCGTCGAGATCTACCCAGGCTTTGCCGCGGCCGGCCTGCTCTACAATGAAGAAGGTGCCGTCACCGGCGTCGTCACCGGAGACATGGGCGTCGAGAAGGACGGCACGCATGGTCCAGGCTTCGCGCCGGGCATGGCGTTGATGGGCAAATATGTGCTGATCGGCGAAGGCGCGCGCGGTTCGCTGGCCAAGCAGTTGATCGCTAGATATAAACTCTCCGATGGCCGCGAGCCCGGCAAATACGGCATCGGCCTCAAGGAACTCTGGCAGGTCAAACCGGAGAACCATCGGCCGGGTCTGGTGCAGCATTCCTTCGGCTGGCCGCTGGACATGAAGACTGGCGGCGGTTCGTTCCTCTATCATCTGGAGGATAATCAGGTGGCGGTCGGCTTCGTCCTCCACCTCAATTACAAGAATCCCTATCTGTCGCCTTTCGAGGAATTCCAGCGCTTCAAGACCCATCCGGCGATCGCGGGCACGTTCGACGGCGCCAAGCGCCTGGGCTACGGCGCGCGCGCCATAACCGAGGGCGGCTGGCAGTCGGTGCCGAAATTATCGTTCCCGGGCGGTGCGCTGATGGGGTGCGCGGCGGGCTTCGTCAACGTGCCGCGCATCAAGGGCTCCCACAATGCGGTGCTGTCGGGGATGCTGGCGGCCGAGCATGTCGCCGAGGCGATCGGCGCCGGCCGTACCAACGACGAGCTTTCCGCCTATGAGGATGCCTGGCGGGCGACCGACATCGGCAAGGACCTGAAGAAGGTGCGCAACGTCAAGCCGCTGTGGTCGCGCTTCGGCACCATCATCGGCGTCAGCCTCGGCGGCCTCGACATGTGGCTGAACACGCTGTTCGGCGTCTCGCCCTTCGGCACGCTGAAGCACGGCAAGGCCGACTATGCCACGCTCGAGCCGGCCGCCAAGCACAAGAAGATCGTCTATCCGAAGCCGGATGGCGTGCTGACCTTCGACCGCCTCTCCTCGGTGTTCCTATCCAACACCAATCACGAGGAAAACGAGCCGGTCCATCTGCTGGTCGGCGACATGGACCTGCAGAAACGCTCGGAACATGATGTCTTTGCCGGACCTTCCACACGCTATTGCCCGGCCGGCGTCTACGAATGGGTCGACAAGGATGGCAACGCCGCCGCCGATCCGCAGGCGAAGGATGTGCGCTTCGTCATCAACGCGCAGAACTGCGTCCACTGCAAGACCTGCGACATCAAGGACCCGAACCAGAACATCGACTGGGTGCCCCCGCAAGGCGGTGAAGGACCGGTCTACCAGGGCATGTGACCCCTGCGCCGCCGCGCCGTCCAGGGCGCGGCAGCAAAATTGCAGCGCAGTTCTGGCTGCGAGAGCATGCAGCGCAGCAGAACCGTTGAAACTATCACCGGCTTATGGTTCCCTTCTCCGGGACAAGGAGAAGGCCGATGCGCCGGACAGTTCTGACATGCCTCGCCGTCATCGGGACACTGTGCGCGCCTGAGGCCTTTGCCGGCACCAGGGCAATCGTCCAGACGCGGACCTACGACATCACGGGAAACTCGGGTACGGCCTTCATCGACGCGATGGACAGCAAGGGGCCCAAGCATGGCTTCATGACGCATGCCATCGCCACAACCGCCTATACGGTCGACTGGGATCTCGGCGGAGGTCAGGACAACGGCGTCTGCCGGCTGCGGCGGGTCAACGGCACGCTCAATCTGTTCTACACCTTCCCTCGCGTTGGCTCGCCCATGGCGCCGACGTTGAAGAGGCGTTGGAACAGGTTTTTCGCGGGTGTTCGCGCCCATGAGGAAACACATGGGCGCATCGCCAGGGAGATGATGCGCGTGACAGAAAGGTCGATAACTGGCCTGCGGGTCGCCAACGACCCGTCGTGCGACAAGGCGCGCCGCGAGGCTCGGCTTCGCATCAAGGCCGTTTATGCAGAATATGAGGCGAGGCAAAACGCCTTCGATCGGCGCGAGCATAGCGATGGCGGCCATGTCGAACATCTGATCGCTGCCCTGATCGGGAAACCTTGAACGAAGCAATCCGTTCGCCATCTCAACGCTTCGCCGCGGCGCGGGTGCTCCACTCGTTGACGTGTCAGCCGTGCGGCTCAGCAGGCAAATCGTGCGCCGCGAGCGCGGTGGCGTGCCCATCCTCAGGCTGTTTCTCATCGGACCGGACCGAGAATTCGACCAGCACCGGCAGGTGGTCGGAGCCGGCATCTTCCAGCCGCGTCGAAGACAGGATCGTCACGCCGCCTTTGCTGAACACCTGATCGATCGGCAGGCCGGCATAGCGGCGCAGGAAGTCCGGCAGCGTCCGATGGATCCAGGTCGGGCCGGCGGAAGGTATGAGTGTCAGCCCGCCGAGAGCCGCGACTCGCCGCACCGCGGCACTCCACGGCACGGCGTTGCAATCGCCTGCCATGATCGCGGTCTCGCCGAGCGCGGCCAGTGGCTGCGCCAGTTCGCCGATCTGCCAGTATTGCTCCTTCGGCCAGGGCCAGCTCAAATGAATCGCGGCGACATCGACATCGGTGCCGCCGAAGTCGACCGTTGCGATGGCCATCGCGCCGCGCGGCTCGCAGCGCGGCGCGGCGTCGGCGGCAAAGGGCCGGCGCGACAGCAGCGCCACGCCGAACATGCCGTTTGGGTAGGGGCAGAGGATTCGGTAGGGATAGGCGCTGGCGATGTAGCCAAGCTCGGTCGTCCACATCTGCGACACCTCGTCGAGCGTGATCACGTCCGGATTGGCGCGGCCGATCAGTGAGAGCACTTTCTTCGGTGTCGGGTTGTTGAAGCGCAGATTCATCTGCAGCAGGCTGTAGACGATCTGGCCGGTCGGCTTGGCGACCGCCTGTTGTGGCCACCATTTGGGCAGCGCACCCGTCGTTGTGGCCAAGCATGAAATGGCAAAAAGCAGCCCAGCCGCGGCTTGCAGCCGAAACGAGCTGGCGAGCAGCGGCAGTGCCAGCAGTGCCATCAACACGCTGAGATGAATGCGGAAATGCGAGAAGGAATCGAACGCCGGGTGCAGTGCGCCGAAAAATCCGGCCAACAAAGCGGCCGACAATGCCGTCATCGCCAGGAATGCCAGCCCAGCCGTCATGTTCAAGCGCGCGCCTGTTGCCATTGAGGTCGTGTCTGCGAGGTTGTATCCGCTGAATGCCGCCTGTCGGTCCGTTGGATTTGCTTATCGGCCAAATTGCGGCCTGAGCAAGACGACGAATTGCCTCGCCGAGGCTTCGCGGTCGCCTACTGGAATGCCGTTTCCGAAAAGCTCCGGAGCTTGCGCGAATGCAGCCGCTCCATCGGCATCTCCGCCAGCTTCTCCATCGCCCTGATGCCGATAGTCAGGTGCTGCGCCACCTGCCGCTTGTAGAATTCGGTTGCCATGCCAGGCAGCTTCAACTCGCCATGCAGCGGCTTGTCGGAAACGCACAGCAGCGTGCCGTAGGGGACGCGGAAGCGGAAGCCATTGGCGGCGATGGTCGCCGATTCCATGTCGAGCGCAATGGCGCGCGACTGCGACAGGCGCTGCACCGGTCCGCGCTGGTCGCGCAGTTCCCAGTTGCGGTTGTCGATGGTGGCGACGGTGCCGGTACGCATGATGCGCTTCAAATCATAGCCCGACAGGCCGGTGACCTCGGCGACGGCTTCCTGCAGCGCGACCTGGATCTCGGCCAGCGGCGGGATCGGCACCCAGACTGGAAGATCGTCGTCCAGCACGTGGTCCTCGCGCACATAGGCATGCGCGAGCACATAGTCGCCGAGCGCCTGGGTGTTGCGCAGCCCGGCGCAGTGACCAAGCATCACCCAGGCATGTGGCCGAAGCACCGCGATATGATCGGTGATGGTCTTGGCGTTGGAAGGACCCACGCCGATATTGACCATGGTGATGCCGCCATGGTTCGGCTTCTTCAGATGGTAGGCAGGCATCTGCGGCAGGCGCTGTGGCGCTACGCCTTCGCTGGGCGCGCTCTGCCCGGCCCGGGTGATAACGTTGCCAGGTTCGACAAATTCCGTGTAGCCGTCACCGCCCTTTTCCATCAGGTCGCGGGCGCGGGCGACGAACTCGTCGATATAGAATTGATAGTTGGTGAACAGCACGAAGTTCTGGAAATGCTGCGGGCTGGTTGCGGTGTAGTGCGTCATGCGGTGCAGCGAATAGTCGATGCGCTGCGCCGTGAACGGCGCCAGCGGCCGGGGCTCGCCGAAGGCCACTTCGAACGTGCCATTGGCGATCTGATCGTCGGTGCCGTCGAGATCCGGCACGTCGAACAGGTCGCGGATCGGCCGCTTGATGCGTTCGGCAGCGGCGCCGTCGACATAGGTGCCTTCCAGGAAAGCGAAATGCAGCGGGATCGGCGTGGTCGATTCCGAGACGGTTACCGACACGCCGTGATTGCGCATGATCAGCCGAAGCTGCTCGATGAGGTAGGTCTCGAACAGGTCCGGCTGGGTAACCGTGGTGGCGAAATGCCCTGGTGTTGGCATGTGGCCATAGGCTTGGCGCGAGTCGACCTGGGTGAACGAACTCGTGGTGACGCCGATCTCGGGGTAGAAGGCCCGGTAGCGCTTGCTGCTGTCGCCGCCGGCGGCTAGGGCCGCGAAGGAATCGCGCAGAAACTTGGTATTGCGGTCGTAGAGCACCTGCAGCGCGGCAACGGCCTTTTCGGCGTTATCGAAGCTTTGCCGGCCAAAGGGCTCGGGCATGACGACAGATTCGATGGCTTGGGGATAGATTCGCTTTTCCATGGCTCAATATAGAGACTTGGACGGGCGGTTGGGAGGGGGCTCGCCGCCGAAGGCGCTCAAAGCGCGCTTTTTTCTTCAACCCCGCTGCAGGCTGACCAGCAGCACGAACCCGACGCCGGACTTTCTGAGCGCCGGCGCCTCGATCGTCGAGCCGCTATCGGCGCGCATCATCGGCACCGCCAGGACCGGAGCGGCCAGAAGTATCAGGATGAGCGCCGCCCGCGGCAGGAGCCGGAGGGTCTTGGAGAGGTTGGCGGCGATGCGGTTCATGATCTCTGTGCTTTTCTTTTCGAGGTCCGGGTTCTCTGCTTCAGTGACGAAAATCGGTCGGGCAGGCGAGATGGCACATTCTGGTGGCGCCGTCCCAGGAGCGCGGGGAACGGCCCGCTTCGGCGACAAGGATGGCGAAGAACATTCCAAACAGGCTCATCAGCAGGCAGACGATGGTGAAGCGGCGAGCAAGCATTGGGTCCGTGTCTCCTTCAACACGCATGAGAATGCCCTGACGCCTCTGAACCGGCTCTGATGCCGGCGTTCATCTGCCGTTCAAATTGATTGAAGGGATGTTGACTGGGTTGCGGCAACCAGAATGCCGACCGAGCGCTGCCTGCTCATCGACAGAACGAAAACGGGGCCCGCCAGGCCCCGTCTAGAGATCACAAGGAAATGGTCGCCTAGAGTTTGTGCCAGGTCTGGCTCTTGCAGATCAGTCCGCCGAGCACGCAACCGCTCATCTTGAGCGAGGCGCCCGACAAGGTTGCCTTGCCCGAATAGGTCTTGTCATTTGCCGGATCGGTGATGTTGCCGGTGTATTTGTTGTCGCCGGCCGCCTTGAGCGAGCCGATGGTCTTGCCGGCATATTTGCCTGATTTGAGCGTGATGGAGAACGAGCTGCTGCCTGAAATGGCAGCGGTGTCGCCGGCTTGCGTTTTCCAGTTGCCCTCGATCGGATCGGCCCACGCCGCGCCGCTCAGGATCAAAGTGGCCGCCAGGGCCAGGCTCACTTTTCGAGACATGTCTTCCTCCCTTTGGATAGCCGGCCGGATGCTCCGCCTCGCCGGTCTGCCGCTTACGCAAACGTAAGCTAATCCAGCTTCCGTCAAAACGAAAGCGGTGCCGCGACGGAAGGTTTTGGCATTTCGAAAGCGCCTGAATTCGCCCTGTCGGCCCGGAAATGAAAACGACCAGCGCCTCGTGTTTGCTTTCTAGGGTTAGCAGAGTGTTGACCGCGCGCTCGAAAATTTTCGGCAAATTTGGCGAAAACCAGCTGAATTGCTGGCTTCGTATCCTTAACGAATTTTCGCGTTTACCTCTTGTTTTAGCTTTGTTTTCCTCAAATTAAGCACGCCATTTAACGACGGATTCAAGCCTGCGCGGCATTCTCGAAAGCATCGAAAGAGCGGCCCGGACAAGACGAACGGAGGCAGCTCTCGGGAGCCAGACAGGGGACTAAAAATGGCACGTTTTGAAATGCTTGAAGCAGGCTTCGGCGCCATGGGGGCAACTGCCCAGGCCGACATTCTTTTCGAATTGGGCATGATGTATGCGACCGGCCGCGATTGCGAAACCGACGTCGTTGCCGCCCACAAATGGTTCAACATCGCCGCCATCAAGGGATCGGCCCGCGCCGCCGAGTTGCGCTCGGAACTCTCGGCGGCCATGTCGAAGGTCGAGATCGCCAAGGCGCTGCGCGAAGCCCGCGAATGGATGACCATGCACTGAGTTCCGCCAGACGGAGACGCTCCGGCCAAGACCGCAGAAAGACGGTCGGGCCAACAGGGAAAAGGCTGCGCAGACAGCCAGGCCACGGCCATCGACAACGAGAATGCGGCACGCCGACAGGTCCAAGCCGCGCAACGGACCATGATCCCGAAGACTCCGGTTTTCGGAAGGATCATGGCCAACATGAAGACAGGGAAGGTGGGTTGGGTTCACAGCGCGGGGGCGCCGGGGAAACAGCCTGACCGGCAAAAAAAGCCACGACCGGCCGGAACAAGGCTGGCGTGGCTTTTTGCGTGGATGAGGCCGCGCAGGCCTAATCGAGTGGCGCCAATGCGCCTAGACAGGTCCGATGAAGGATGAAATTGTCCCGCCTCTCTGGAAGAAGCGCGGCCGGGCGGCCGCGCGTGAGTGGAGGAGTTCTATTGTCATGAAAAAAATGAGTGTTTTGAGCGCGGCCATTTTCGGCCTGATGATGAGCGCGCCGGTCGCGTTCGCCGATGACATCACCATCTCAGTGGTCGGCCCGATGACCGGACAGCTCGCCACCATCGGCGATCAGTTCAAGCAGGGCGCACAGGCCGCCGCCGATGCCATCAACGCGGCTGGCGGCGTCAACGGTTCCCAGATCAAGCTCGACATCGAGGACGACCAGTGCGATCCCAAGCAGGCGGTGTCGGTCGCCAATCGCATCGTCGCCAACAGCGTCAAGTTCATCGACGGGCATGCCTGCTCGGGTTCCAGCATTCCGGCCTCGGCGGTCTATGCCGAAGCCGGCGCGCTGATGATGAGCCCGGCTTCCTCGAACCCGGTGCTGACCGATGCGGCCGCCAAGGCCGGCTGGTCGACGATCATGCGTCTCTATACGCGTGACGACGCACAGGGCGCCTTCATCGGCCCGTGGATCGCCAAGAAATACGCCGGCAAGAACGTCGTCATCCTGCACGACAAGAGCGCTTACGGCCAGGGCGTGGCTGATGCCGTCAAGGCGACCATGAATACCGGTGGCCTCAAGGAGGTCTATTATGACGCCATCAACCCCGGCGAGAAGGACTATTCGGCGCTTGTCACCAAGCTGAAGGATCTCAAGGCCGATGTCGTCTATTTCGGCGGTTATCATCCTGAAGCTGGCCTGATCCTGCGTCAGTCGGCGGAACAGAATTTCAAGTTCCAGCTGATCATGCCGGACTCGATCGCTTCGCCGGAATTCTGGCAGGTTGCCGGCCCGGCCGGCGAGGGCACGATGTTCGTGTTCCCGTCGGATCCGCAGGCAAAGCCGGAAGCCAAGGCAGCCGTCGAGAAGATCAAGGCCGGCGGCTTCGTGCCGGAAGGCTTCACGCTGTTCTCCTATGCCGTGGTCCAGGCATTCGCCGAAGGCATCAAGCGTGCCGGCAGCGACGATCCGGCCAAGGTTGCCGAGGCGCTGAAGAATGGCACGGCGATCAGCACCGTTGTCGGCGACGTCACCTTCGACGAGAAGGGCGACCTCAAGAATGCCAGCTACGACATCAACCAGTGGCATGACGGCAAGTACGCGCCGATCGCGCAGTAATCGCCCTGGCAGTCGGGTACTCCAAGGGAATGGCCGGGTTCGTCCTGGCCATTTCCGTTTGCGGTCCGCGGTGCGCTCCTTCTATCCGCCGGCGGCCGCGGTGGACGCGTTCTGGTCCTCGGCGAACCGCACCAGCACTGTCCCGTCGGTGACCTGTGCGCCTTCCCCGGCGACCTCGGCGATCACCCCGTCATGCGGGGCGGCGATGGTGTGCTCCATCTTCATCGCCTCGAGGATCAGCAGAGGTTGTCCTTTGATCACAGCGTCGCCTTTCGCCACGCGCACAAGCTTGACCAGGCCCGGCATCGGTGCGCGCAGGCTGCCGGTGGCGGCGGCCGCTTCATCGCTCCTGGCCAAGGGGTCCGGCACCGCGAAAGTATAGCCGACGGCGCCTTCGAACACGGTGATGTGGCCAGGCCAGCGGGCGAGGCGGGGAACGGCGCGAATATCATGCGAATTGGTGTTGTCATAAAGCGCATCGAGCGCCACCTGGAAGCGCCCGTCCGATCGCACTGAAATCCTTGCCTGAATGGCTTCGTCGCCGAACGTCAGCCGCATGCGCCGCGCCACGCCGTGGAAATGCGCATAGCCGGCGAGTGCCGACCATGGGTCGTTCGAGGGCGGCAATGCTCCGGCACCCGAGGCCGCCAGGGCGGCAGCCGCGATGATCTCGCCGGTCGGCGGCGCGACCGCCGTCAGCGCCTCCTGGTGTCTGCCGATCAGGCCGGTATCGATGTCTTCAGCCGCAAAATCCAGATCGGCGGCAAGAGCGGCAAGAAAAGCGGTGTTGACGGTGGAGCCGGCAATCTCGGTTTGCGCGAGCGCGGTGCGGAGCGCTTCCAGCGCCTGCCGTCTGTCTCCGGCATGGACGACCAGCTTCGCGATCATCGGGTCGTAGTAGGGCGAGATGGCATCGCCAGCCCGCACGCCGGTCTCGATGCGCATTGTTGCCCCGTCGGGCGCCGCGTCGGGAAACTTCAGGTGGTGCAGCGTGCCTGTCGCCGGCAGAAACCCCTTGGCCGCATCCTCGGCATAGATGCGCGCCTCGAAAGCATGGCCGCAAAGCGTGATCTCGCTCTGCGTCTTCGGCAGTTTTTCGCCGCCGGCGACCCGTAACTGCCACTCGACGAGATCGGTGCCGGTGACCATCTCGGTGACCGGATGCTCGACCTGCAGCCGGGTGTTCATTTCCATGAACCAGAAGCGATCGGCCTCGAGGCCTTGCGAGGCGTCGACGATGAATTCGATGGTGCCGGCGCCGGAATAGTTGATTGCTCTGGCGGCTTTTACCGCCGCCTCGCTCATTGCCTTGCGCAAAGCCGGCGTCATGCCGGGGGCGGGGGCCTCCTCGATTACCTTCTGGTGGCGGCGTTGCGCCGAACAGTCGCGCTCGTAGAGATGCACCGCATTGCCGAAATTATCGCCGAACACCTGCACTTCGATATGGCGCGGCTTGTCGACATATTTCTCGACCAGCACGCGGTCGTCGCCGAAAGCGGCCTTTGCTTCGCGCCGGGCGCTGGAGAGTGCCTCGGAAAAGTCATCGGGATGCTCGACGCGGCGCATGCCCTTGCCGCCGCCGCCAGCGCGCGCCTTGATCAGCACGGGATAGCCGATCTCGCGGGCCTTTGACGCAAGCAGCACGATTTCCTGCGCCTCGCCATGATAGCCCGGAACGACCGGAACGCCGGCTTTTTCCATCAGCCGCTTGGCGGCGTCCTTCAACCCCATGGCGCGGATCGAGGTCGCCGACGGGCCGATGAAAATGAGGCCGGCCGCCACCACCTGGTCGACGAAATCGGGGTTTTCCGACAGGAAGCCGTAACCGGGATGGATAGCCTGCGCACCCGTGGCCAGGGCCGCGGCGACAATCCTGTCACCGCGCAGATAGCTCTCGCCGACGGGCGAAGGACCGATATGGACCGCCTCGTCGGCCATCTCGACATGCAGGGATCTCGCGTCGGCATCCGAATAGACGGCGACAGTGTGCACGCCGAGCTTGCGAGCCGTGCGGATGACGCGGCAAGCGATCTCGCCCCGATTGGCGATCAGGATTTTCGTGAACATGGAGCCTCCCGGGTCAGTATCGGGCGGCGCCATTTTGGCGGGCACCGGCCTATTTCGAAGCGGCGATCTCGCAGGCGCCGCCGGTGGTTACCTTGTAGTGCGCGCGCGTGGCCAGACAGGATTTCATAGCCAGTTCTTCCGCTGCCCTTTGTGACGGCGCGTTCAGATGCCCGCCGCAGATTATGTATGATGACATGATCCGGGCATAGGGCGTGGTGGCGTAGGCCGAATGGCCGCCGGCCCCCACATAGGCCTTGTAGGTCTTGGTACATGGATCTTTCGAGTTTCGGGGCAAATAGGGCGGGAAACGCTTGTCTCCCTCGCTTCCCGCCAGCGATCCGGTCACGCCCGCGCCATGCGCGGCGGTTAGCAGCAATGCCGAAAGTATTAAAGTAGACACATTCCGTGAATATTTCCGTTTCATTCTCACCCCATCCCCATTGCAAAGTGCAGCAGGAGCGATAGCGAATATTCTCCGGCGCCGCCAGAGCTGCGGGATGAGCTCGCGATTTCGTGAGCGAACGAAAGGCCTGGCCTATAAAATTCAATCTCCACCCAATGTTGCAAGATGTTGACGGTATAGTTCCGCCATCGCTTCGTCGAAGCAGCAGAAAACAACGATTTCGGGAAGCGCGTTGTGCTTGATGAAGTCATTGACCTCATAGACGGCGATTTCGGTCGCCTCGTCTTTCGGGTAGCGGTAAACACCGGTCGAGATCGCGGGAAACGCCACCGAACGGCAATCATTGGCGGTCGCGAGTTCCAGCGACCTGCGATAGCAAGAGGCCAGCAGCTCGGCTTCGCCCTTACCGCCGCCCTGCCAGACGGGCCCGACAGTATGGATGACGTGTCGAGCCGGCAGCTTGTAACCCCTGGTTATCTTGGCATCGCCGACCTTGCAGCCATTGAGCATCCGGCACTCGAATTCGAGCTCGCGGCCTGCCGCGCGATGAATGGCGCCGTCGACGCCGCCGCCACCAAGAAGCGAAGTGTTGGCGGCATTGACGATGGCGTCTACGTTGAGCTTCGTGATGTCCCCGGTGTGGACTTGGATCCTGTCTTGGGCCTTGCTCATCTCACATCCTGAACACGCCGAAGCGTGTCTCCTCGATCTCGGCGTTGAGCGCGGCGGACAGGCTGAGCGCCAGCACCTCGCGCGTCTTCGCCGGATCGATGATGCCGTCGTCCCAGAGGCGGGCGGACGAGTAGAGCGGATGGCCCTCATGCTCGTATTTCATCAGGATCGGCTTCTTGAATTTCGCTTCCTCCTCGGCGCTCCACTCGCCGCCCTTTCGCTCGATGCCTTCGCGCTTGACCATGGCGAGCACGGTTGCCGCCTGTTCGCCGCCCATCACCGAGATGCGCGCGTTCGGCCACATCCACAGGAAGCGCGGTGAGTAGGCGCGGCCGCACATGCCGTAGTTGCCGGCGCCGAATGAACCGCCGATGATGACGGTCACCTTCGGCACCCTGGCGGTCGCCACCGCCATCACCAGCTTGGCGCCGTCCTTGGCGATGCCGCCTGCCTCGTATTTGCGGCCGACCATAAAGCCGGTGATATTCTGAAGGAAAACCAGCGGAATCTTGCGCTGACAGCACAACTCGATGAAGTGCGCGCCCTTCAGCGCGCTTTCGGAAAACAGCACGCCATTGTTGGCGATGACGCCGACCGGCATGCCATGGAGGTGGGCGAAACCGGTGATCAGCGTGGTGCCGTAGTTCTGCTTGAACTCATCGAATTCGGAGCCGTCGACGATGCGCGCGATCACCTCGCGCACGTCATAGGGCTGGCGCAGGTCGGTCGGGACGATGCCATAGAGCTCATCCGCGGGATGAAGCGGCGGAATCGATTTCTGTAAGTTCAGGCCTACCGTCTTGTTTCGATTGAGGTTCTTGACGATACGCCGGCAAACGGCCAGCGCGTGCTCATCGTCCAGCGCATAGTGATCGGCGACGCCGGAAAGCCTGGTGTGTACATCCGCGCCGCCCAATTCCTCGGCGCTGACGTCTTCGCCGGTGGCCGCCTTCACCAGCGGCGGTCCGCCGAGGAAGATGGTCGCCTGGTTGCGCACCATGATCGTCTCGTCCGACATCGCCGGCACATAGGCGCCGCCAGCGGTGCAGGAGCCCATGACGCAGGCGATCTGCGGAACGCCGGCAGCCGACATGTTGGCCTGGTTGTAGAAGATGCGGCCGAAATGCTCGCGGTCGGGAAAGACCTCGTCCTGGTTGGGCAGATTGGCGCCGCCGCTGTCGACCAGATAGACGCATGGCAAATTGTTCTGCAGCGCGATCTCCTGCGCGCGCAGATGCTTCTTCACCGTCAGCGGATAGTAGGTGCCGCCCTTCACCGTGGCGTCGTTGACAACGACCATCACCTCGGTGCCCTCGACGCGGCCGATGCCGGCGATCAGGCCAGCCGACGCAATCTCCTCGCCATACATGGACCATGCCGCAAACTGGCCGATCTCGAGGAAGGGCGAACCGGTGTCCAGCAATTGCGCCAGGCGTTCGCGCGGCAGCAGCTTGCCACGACCGACATGGCGATCGCGGGCCTCATCCGAGCCGCCGCGCTCGACTGTCGTGGCCTTTTCAGCGATGTCGGCAACCAGAGCCCGCATGCGCTCGGCATTGGCACGGAAGGTTTCGGAGGAGGGCGAGATCTGGGTTTGGAGGATAGCCATGCTACACCCCCTCCGCCATGATCTCGCGGCCGATCAGCCAGCGACGGATCTCGCTGGTGCCGGCGCCGATCTCGTAGAGCTTCGCGTCGCGCAAAAGCCGACCGGTCGGATAGTCGTTGATATAGCCGTTGCCGCCAAGCAGCTGGATCGCGTCGAGTGCCATTTGCGTCGCTTTCTCGGCGGCGAACAGCACGCATCCGGCTGCATCCTTGCGGCTGGTCTGGCCGCGGTCGCAGGCGGCGGCGACGGCGTACACGTAGGCACGCGCGGCGTTCATCGCCGTATACATGTCGGCAAGCTTGCCTTGCACCAGCTGGAATTCCCCGATCGGCTGGCCGAACTGCTTGCGCTCGTGAACATAGGGGATCGCTACGTCGAGGCAGGCCGCCATCAGGCCGATCGGGCCGCCGGCAAGCACGGTGCGCTCATAGTCGAGGCCGGACATCAGCACCTCGACGCCGCGTCCTTCCTCGTGCAGCACATTGCCGAACGGCACCTCGACGTCCGAAAAGACCAGTTCGCCGGTGTTGGACCCCCGCATGCCGAGCTTGTCGAGTTTCTGCGCCACCGAAAACCCCGGCATCGCCTTTTCGACGATGAAGGCGGTGATGCCGCGCGATTTCCGGTCCGGGTCGGTTTTGGCGTAGACGACCAGCGTTTCGGCATCCGGGCCGTTGGTGATCCACATCTTGGTGCCGTTGAGCACATAGCGATCATTGCGCTTTTCGGCGCGCAACTTGAGCGACACCACGTCGGAGCCGGCGCCGGGCTCGGACATGGCAAGCGCGCCGACGTGCTCGCCCGAACATAGCGGCGGCAGGTATTTTTCCTTCTGTGCCGGCGTTGCCCAGCGGTTGATCTGGTTGACGCAGAGATTGGAGTGGGCGCCGTAGGAAAGGCCGACCGATGCTGAGGCGCGCGAAATCTCCTCGACCGCGATCACGTGGGCGAGATAGCCCATGCCGCTGCCGCCGAAATCGGGATCGGCGGTTATGCCGAGCAGGCCAAGAGTGCCGAGTTCTCCCCATAGATGCGCCGGGAATTCGTTCTCCCGGTCGATGTCGGCGGCTATCGGCGCGATTCTGTCCTGGGCGAAGCGCCGCACCAGGTCGCGCAACGCCTCGACGTCCTCATCATGCCCGAAGCTGAGCGTGTTCGTGTACATGCCGTTCCTCCCCGGTACCAACGCCGATGTTCGCGCCGACCAGGCGCATTGTCATCGAAAGGTATGTCTGCGTGACCTCGGCGATCGACAATCGCTCGCCCGGCCGGAACCAGACGATGACGCCGGTCGTCATCTGGATCAGAGCCATGGCCGTCAGGCCGGTGTCCTCGATGCGGAAAATACCCGCCTCGGCGCCATCGCGCAGGATCGAACGCAGGTCCTTTTCGTAGGCCGTGCGCATGCGCAGGATCTGTGTCAGCCTGTCGGGCGACAGGCTGCGCAATTCCATGTTCGACACATGCGTGGCGTGGCGGCGCCCGATATGAAAGGCGATGTGGTTGCGCACATAGGCGGCAAGCTGCCGCACCGGATCCGCGTCGGCCGGCCTGGAACGCTCCCAGGCCTCGCGAAGCGCTTGCATATGGTCGCGCATCAGCGTGAACAGCAGGTCTTCCTTGGTCGGAAAATAGCGATAGAGCGCGGCCGCCTGCACGCCGACCTCGGCGGCCAGCTGGCGCATCGACATTGCTTCATAACCGTAACGCGCAATCAGGGTGGCCGCCGCTTCACGGACTGCCGCTTCGGTTCGCTCGCCGTGTGATCCTGTGGTGCGCGCCATCGTCGCCTCGTTGACAGCAGAATAATAAAACAAACGTTCAATTAATTCAAGCGGGCGGAAATCCGTCTATCCGATGATCCTGAAATCTCCAGGCGTGGCCCAGGTTTCCAGCTCTTCCACATCGATGCGAGAGACAGCCGCGCCAGGCGGGCCTTGCCGAAGCCGTTCAATCATGGCCGCAATCGGCGCGTCGGCGCCGGTAAGCCATGCCGTCACCGAGCGGTCTCTTTCGTTGCGCACCCAGCCCAACAGCCCGAGCCTTGTCGCTTCATCGCGCGTCCACGCCCTGTAGCCGACCCCTTGGACCGTGCCGTATATGTGCGCCTGCACTGCCCTTTTCCGTTCATTCATGGCTCGCTCCCGTTCCATAGAGTCTGGCGCAGCATCGAACGAAGGCAACGGTTGAAACGGTGACCCCGATGAAAATCGAGGGCCTCCGTTCCAAATTCTCTGCCGCCGGCCTGACCGAGATGTGTACCGGTCCCGCGCCACTCCGGCCGCGCGTTCTTTCGCTCACCGCGCGCGGCCAGGCCGCGCTTGCGGCACTTCATGCGGCCACGGATCGTGATCTGGCCCGCCTGACCGCGGGCTTGAATGACAGGGAAGCCGCGGAATTGTCGGATGTGCTGGCGCGTGCCGGACATCTGCTCGGCGCCGCGATGGCTCCCGAGCGCCGCGAAGTGCCCTAGTTTCCGCGCGCCGCTGCCAAGGCGCCAGGCAATTCCTCGGCGAAGATGTCCAGTTCGTGGGCGAGACCGACGCTGACGCGGATGCAGCGGTCGAGCCGTGGCGCCATCGGCTTGCGGATGAAGACGTCGCGCGACAACAGCCCCTGCAGCACTTTCAGGGCAAAAGCACCGTCATGGCCGCAGTCGATGGTGACGAAATTGGTCGCCGAGGCGAGCGGCTTCAACCCGTTCTGTTCGGCGATATCGGCAATGCGCCGACGTCCGGCTGCGACCCGGGCCACCACCGTCTCGAGATAGGCCTGGTCGGCGAGCGCCTCGACGCCGGCGATCTGCGCCATGCGGCTGACGCCATAGTGGTTGCGGATCTTCTCGAAGTCGCTGATCACTTGCGTCTCGGCGACGGCATAGCCGCAGCGTATTCCGGCAAGTCCATAGGCCTTCGAAAAGGTTCGCATGCGGATGACGTTCGGCCGCGAGATGTCGATCGGCGGCAGGGCCGAGGCTGGTCCCAATTCGCCATAGGCCTCGTCGAGCACCAGCATGGTGGTTTCCGGCAAGGCTTGCATGAAGCGGATGACCTCGTCGGCTTCCCACCAACTGCCCATCGGATTGTCCGGGTTGGACAGATAGACCAGCGGCGCCTTCTCCCTGACGACTGCCGCGAGCAGACCGTCCAGGCTTTCCCTGTCATTCTCGTAAGGGACGGTCACCAGCCGGCCGCCGACACCGGCAATGTGGAAGTTGAAGGTCGGATAGGCGCCGAGCGAGGTGACCACGGCATCGCCAGGCGCCACGTACATGCGCGCCACCAGGCTGAGCAGACCGTCAATGCCTTCGCCGACAACGATATTTTCGACCGCCACATGGTGATGCGCCGCAGCCGCGACCTTCAGATCGTAATTGTCGGGGTCGCAATACATCCACTGGTCGCGCGCGACGCTCTCCATGCGGGCGATCACGCGCGGCGAGGGGCCAAAACTGCTCTCATTGGCGCCGATGCGGGCACGGAAAGCGCGCCCGCGCTCACGCTCCTGCGCTTCGGGGCCGACAAACGGCACGGTCGACGGAAGCGCTGCGATGAGGGGTGAGAGGGCAGGGCGCTGAGGCATGGCGGAAGCTCGCTTGGAAGGGGCCTTCTTGCTAACGCGCCGGCTTATTAGGTGCAAGTTGCTCGCAGGCAGCAATTTGTCATGCTGGATTCGGCCGTGTCTTTTTGGTAGCCAGACACGATGAACAATCGTCTGCCGCCTGCCTGGTCCAAGCATCTGAAAACTCCGTCCGGACCGAAAAGCCCGCAGTCGAAAATCGCCGAACCCAAAGCGGGGCCGCTATCACATGCGCAGGCCGATGACGCACTGCTCAGGCGGGCGGTAGAACTTCATCGGGCAAATCGGTTGCCGGAGGCGGAGGCGCTGTGTCAGCGTGTATTGGCTCATGCCCCGCGACACCCCCTTGCCTTGTATCTGCTTGGAACCTTTGCGCTCGGGCTGGATGACGAGATGGCCATTCGCTGTTTTGAGCGAGCGGTAAAGGAGGCACCTCAAAATCCGCATTACCATCTGACCCTGGGTGAAACCTATTTGAAAGTCGGCGAGCATACGGATGCAATCAGGCATTTCGAGCGTGCTTGCGAATTGAAGGCCGACTGGGTCGAGGCGCTTTATGCGCTGGGCCGCGCCTACACCGGATTCGGCAAAGCCGACCTCGCGGTGCCCCTCTATGAGAAAGCGCTCAAGATCGATGGCGGCCGTTCCGCTATCCGAATAGGGTTGGCCAACGCGCTTGTAAGCCTCGGCCGGATGGATGAGGCGGCAAACTACATGAAAGAGGCGATCGCCCGTGGCCAGGATGTCGCCGCTGCTTACAACGGCCTGGTCGGTATACGAAAATTCAAGGAAGAGCCGACGGAGTTAAAATCCATTCTGGCTGAACTGAAGAATCCGGCGCTTGATAACAAAAGTATACAACAACTCCACTACGCGGCCGGGAAGGTGCTCAACGATATCAGGCGCTATGACGAGGCGATGGGCCATTTTCAGCAGGCAAAGCGCTCGACCTGCGGCTTTGACCTTGAGGCTTACCGCCGCGGCATCGATTTCTTGATCGAACTGTTCAGCCCCGAGATGTTGGCCGCCAAGACAGGACATGGAAGCTCTTCGGAAGTGCCTGTCTTCGTGCTTGGCATGCCACGTTCAGGCACCACTTTGACCGAGCAAATCTGTGCGAGCCACCCGGATGCTTATGGCGCTGGCGAGCTGACAAAACTCCGGCGCATCACAAACAGTCTCGCGCCCAAAACGCGCTCGCCCGAAGAATTGCGAAGCTCGATCCTGACCATGACGGTGAATCAGTCGAAGGCTTTGGCTGAAGACTATCTTGCCCATATCCGTCAACGGTCCCCCAACGCCCAGCGTATCGTCGACAAATTGCCGCATAATTTCGAACTTATCGGCCTTATAAGGCTTCTGTTTCCCAAGGCACGCATCATTCACTGCCGTCGAGATGCTATCGACAACTGCCTCTCGTGTTATTTCCTGGGTTTCAATGACGACAATAGTTATACCGCGGATCTCCATATGCTCGGACTGTATTATCGCGAATACGACCGGCTTATGCGGCACTGGGATAAGGTCTTTCCAGGCCAAATCCTTGAGACCCGCTATGAGGACATGGTCTCCGACCAGGAAGCGCAATCGCGCCGCTTGATCGACCATCTGGGGCTGCCCTGGGACGACGCCTGTCTGCGGTTCTTTGACAAGCCAGGTTCGGTGAACACGTTTAGCCGCTGGCAGGTTCGACAACCGATCTACACCTCGTCTATCAATCGCTGGAAGGGCTATGGAAGTTCAATCCTGCCGCTGATTGAGGCCCTTGGAGACTTGGCTGAGACTTAGTCTGGCACGCTTGCGCCGGAACGATGTCGAGATTTGGCCGTGGCTGCGCGAGACGTCCTGCCCCTCTGGCCTAAATCCGTTAAGCGGGTGGATGCACGCGAGTGCAGGACTGGATCAGATCTGCAGGCGTAGGGGAGAAAGATTTCGGTATCAAATAGTTCTGGGAAGTCTCCAGGTAACGGCCGGTGGTCTATCCCATGCTGGATTCTGTCGGCCGTTTTTGCTAGCGAGGCACGATGAACTCACGGCTGCCCCCAACCTGGTCCAAGCATCTCAAGGCACAGCCAGTGCAAAAGGCCAGACCCTTCGCCCAACCGGCTAAGCCTGGATCGTTGCTTGGGCCAACCGATGACATGCTGCTTAGACAAGCGCTGGAACTACAGAAAGCTGGACGGCTGCCGGAAGCCGAAGAACTCTGCCATCGTGTTCTGACGCGCTCGCCCAATCACGCGCTTGCCCTCTACATTCTTGGCACGCTGGGGCTCGGTTTCGACGACGAACTGGCGATCAAGTATTTCGCCCGCGCGGCAGCGAAGGAGCCGAAAAATCCATACTATCAGCTCAGTCTGGGGGAGGCCTTTCTAAAGGTCGCGGATTATCCGCTTGCGATTCATCATTTGCAGCGCGCCTGCGAGCTGAAGCCCGATCTCACGGATGCTCTTCGTCGACTTGGCGAAGCATATTTCATGTTCGAAAAGGCGGACGTGGCTGTGCCGCTCTATGAAAAAGCGCTCAAAATTGACCCCGACAACGCATTCGTCCGGACGGCCCTTGCGAATACTCTCGTTGCCCTCGGCCGCATGGACGAAGCTACGGTTTGCCTGAAGGAGAGCATCGACAGGCGCATGAGCGTGCCGTCGTCCTACAATACGCTTGTAGCGGTTCGAAAATTCTCCGCCGAGCCACCCGAACTCAAAGCCATTCTGGACGAGCTTCAAAAAACGGCGAATCCCGCCGATGAGCCCTACCAGCTTCATATGGCCGCCGGTAAGGTCTTGGATGATCTTGGTCGCCACGATGAGGCCATGGACCATTTTCTCAGAGCCGCAACGAACAAGGGGTTCGATTTTGACATTGAATCCTACGGTCGACAGGTCGATGCGTGGATCGAGCTGTTCAGTCCGGAGTTCTTCGCGGCGAGGGTGGGATATGGTGATCCATCTGAGACGCCTGTATTCGTGCTTGGAATGCCGCGTTCTGGCACGACGCTGACGGAACAGATCTGCTCGAGCCATCCCGATGTCCACGGCGCGGGCGAACACTCCAAGCTGGGGCGAGTCGCGGTTGCCAACGGTCTTAAACTGCAGCCGGGACGCCCATTGGGACGACCAGTCATGTCGATGACGCGAACGCAATCCAAGGCGCTCGCCGGTGAATATCTATCCAGCTTGCGTCTCAACGCGCCCGAAGCATTGCGAATCGTCGATAAGATGCCTCACAATTTCGAACTTGTGGGCCTCATCGCCCTTCTCTTCCCTAACGCACGGATTGTTCATTGCGTACGCGATCCCGTTGATAATTGTTTTTCTTGCTTCACCTCGAATCTTAACGACGCGCATAAGTATAATTCGGACCTTGCGGTGCTTGGGCTTTACTACCGCGAGTACGATCGCCTGATGCGCTATTGGAAGTCGATTTTTCCGGGACGCATTTTCGAGAATCGCTATGAAGACCTTGTTTCCGACCAGGAGGGGCAGTCCCGTCGGCTTGTGGAGCATCTGGGTTTGGAGTGGCACGACGCCTGCCTCCGTTTCTTCGAAAGGGCTGGCTCCGTCAGAACCCTCAGCCACTGGCAGGTTCGTCAGCCGATCTACAAATCATCGGTCAAGCGTTGGAAGCACTACGAAGGCAGGCTTCGGCCATTGATCGAAGCCTTGGGGGATTTGGCTGAAGGCTAGCCGTTCTCAGTTGTTCGAACTGACTTTCTGCGCACGACGGAGGCCCCTTACCTGCGATAGTTGCAAGCGGCCTAAAAAAACCCGGCGGTTGCCCGCCGGGTTTGATTTCGCCAAGGCGAATTGACTAGAAGTCGCGTTGGAAGCGGAGGAGACCGCCGACGTTGTCCTTCTTGGTCGCGTTGACCCACACGGACTGGTTGTCGATGGCGCCTTGGCCGACGCGCTGCCAGTCGACTTCCGCCGTGACGGTGAGGCCGGGAACGACGGTGTAGGCGACGTTCGCCGCGACACCGATGTCCTTCCAGTCATCATACGACGCCTGGAGGTTGAACGATGTCTTTTCGTTGAACTTGTAGGTGCCGCCGCCCCATGCTGCCCAGTTGCCGCCCCACTGCTTGTAGAAGCCGCGGCCGAGCGCATCGATGTTGTTGGTCGGGTCGTTGAGGTTGTTGTCCGAGCCATAGCCGACCATGGCAAACAGCGACAGTTCGTTGGATACGTTGACGTCCAGGCGAACCTTGCCGGCGACTTCTTCGTAGTTGCTGTCATAGGCGACGACGCCGGTGATGGCGCCCCAGCCCTGTGTCCACTTCACACCGCCGACGACATGCGGAACATAGCTGTCGATGGTGCCAACCTCACCGGAGCCTTCTTCCAGCGAGACCACGGCCGAGAAGCCGTTTCCAGCGTCGAAGTAGTATTGGATGACGTTGGTCTGGAAATTGCCGTAAGGGACGATCGTGTCGTTGATGACGTTACCGGCGTAGCCGATGAACGTATCAAAGGCCGATTCGTCAGCGCCGACACGCAGACCGCCGAGCTGGATCCAGGCAAATTCCAAGGCGCTGGTCTTGTTGCGCGCCTGCCAGCCGTCGCCGCCAGCGTTAGGGTTCGCTTCGGTGTTGCCTGCGAGACCAGGGGTGCCATAGTCGCCGTAGCTGTTGCCGAAGTTGATGCGGTACTCAGTGTAGGTCTTCAACGTACCGAGTTCGGTTTCCTGGCCAGTCCAGGTCTTCAGCGTGAAGCGGGTCTGCTTCCAGTAGGTCGAGTCGTCATCACCGTGCTGGTGGTCCGTGACGTGATTGACGCCATCGAACGAGCCACCGTCGCCCACACCGATATCCTCACGAATATAGCCGCCGACGCGCAGGCAGGTTTCGGTGCCGGGGATGTAGAAGTAGCCAGCGCCGTAGACGTCGCAAATCTTGACGTATTCAGCGGGCTCCGGCTCGGCGACGACGACGGCGTCGGCGGCGCGCGCACCGGAAACTGCGATCAGGGCCGCAGCGGAGCCGAGAAGAAGGCTCTTGATGTTCATTTTCTGACCTCCAGTCAAAAGTTAAAAAACGGGTCTGGGTATTCTTTGCTGAAGGACAGCGTTCCCTGCCCCATCCCCACTACCGAAAAAGATGCGCACCGCGCCGCTCCTTCGAACTCGACATTACCCATGAGCCGGCGGCGTTCAACAACGATCGTACCGGCGAAAGGGCTGTTCGGCTGCTATCCCCCAGCGTTGTTGCACAAATGACACGATTTGGCCTCACTCAGAAAGCTCTCGTTAACCATCGGGCCCGCCGCAGCCGGCTATTTCCGGCCGAATCCGGCATTCGGCCGATGGAATCGTGGCGAGGCCGCGAGTCACCTGCCAGGGATTTGCCGCATTACCGCCCCATCGCGGAAATCCGCGGCGACAGAGCGCCGTTATTTTCTATATTAATGATGCGGGCTTGTTGATTGTGCCGGCGCTTTTCTTTATCCAGCGGCTCAACGGAGAGGTGGCCGAGTGGTCGAAGGCGCTCCCCTGCTAAGGGAGTAGAGGTCAAAAGCTTCTCGTGGGTTCGAATCCCATCCTCTCCGCCATCCTGCTTCGCCCTTCGGGCTTCGCAGGACAAGCCCAGACATTCCCGCGAAGCAGGACGCCCTCCGAAGCCTCGGCGAAGGAGGGCCTATGGATAGCGAGC
This sequence comes from Mesorhizobium sp. B2-7-3, assembly GCF_006440715.1. Classification (NCBI taxonomy): domain Bacteria; kingdom Pseudomonadati; phylum Pseudomonadota; class Alphaproteobacteria; order Hyphomicrobiales; family Phyllobacteriaceae; genus Mesorhizobium; species Mesorhizobium sp. B2-7-3. Next base: position 4,918 of record NZ_VFTY01000018.1, on the reverse strand, counting down.
GATATGTCGGCATCACATCCGACCTGAAGCGCCGGATCGCCGAGCACAATACCGGAAAATCCACCCACACGTCTAAGTTTCTGCCCTGGCGGATCGTCACCTATGTAGCTTTCTCCGACCAAGCCAAGGCGGCTTCATTCAAGCGCTATCTGAAATCCGGCTCCGGGCACGCCTTCGCCAACAAACGTCTTTGGTGACTATTCGCACGACAGCGCGAAATCCACCTGGCCTCCGAAACAACTTAATTATCTCAATTAGTTGATGCCTGAACTGGCGTTGATAGGGCCGTCATTCGGTTCGATTCTGACTGGAGGTCAGAAAATGAACATCAAGAGCCTTCTTCTCGGCTCCGCTGCGGCCCTGATCGCAGTTTCCGGTGCGCGCGCCGCCGACGCCGTCGTCGTCGCCGAGCCGGAGCCCGCTGAATACGTCAAGATTTGCGACGTCTACGGCGCTGGCTACTTCTACATCCCCGGCACCGAGACCTGCCTGCGCATCGGCGGCTATGTCCGCTACGACATCGGCGTGGGTGATGCCGGCGCATTCGGTGGCGCCCAGAACGTTCCGGACCATATGGGCGATGGCGATCACGACACCTACTGGAAGAACGCCCGCTTCACGCTGAAGACCTGGACCGGCCAGGAAACCGAACTCGGCACGTTGAAGACCTATACCGAGACCCGCTTCAACTTCGGCAACAACTATGGCGACTATGACTTCCCGCAGACTGGCACGTTCGAGGCGCACAACAAGGGCGTTTCGCTGAATTTCGCCTGGATCCAGCTTGGTGGTCTCCGCGTTGGTAAGGATGAATCGGCCTTCGATACGTTCATCGGCTACGCCGGCAACGTCATTGAGGACACGATCGTCCCCTACGGCAATTTCGACACCAACGTCGTTCAGTACTACTTTGACGCCGGCAACGGCTTCTCGGCTGTGGTCTCGCTGGAAGAAGGCGCAGGTGCCGATACCATCGACAGCTACGTTCCGCATGTTGTCGGCGGTCTGAAGTGGACCCAGGGCTGGGGCGCTCTCACCGGCGTCGTTTCCTATGACAGCAACTACGAAGAAGTTGCCGGCAAGGTTCGTTTGGACGTCAACGTCTCCAACGAGCTGTCGCTCTGGATCATGGGCGGCTATGGCTCGGACGACAACCTCAACGACTTCGGTACCGGCCGCGGCTTCTACAAGCAGTGGGGCGGCAACTGGGCAGTGTGGGGCGGTGGCACCTACAAGTTCAACGAGAAGACCTCGTTCAACGCTCAGATCTCGTATGACGACTGGAAGAACCTCGGCATCGCTGCGAACATCGCCTATGACGTTGTTCCTGGCTTCACGGTCACGGCCGAAGTCGATTACCAGAACGTCGGCGGTGCTGACGACCTGTCGCAAGGCTGGGTCGGTGCGACCAAGAAGAGCAACGTCGCCGGTATCCTCCGCTTCCAACGCTCTTTCTAAGGGCTGGTTCCTTACAGATGAAATCCAGCCCGGGCGCACAAACGCCCGGGCTGTTTTTGTTTCGTGACTGGGTCAACGCAAACCAAGGAAAGAGGGGGAATCGGTAGCTGAACAGATCCGTAGGTTGGTCTCGTGGGATCCGCGGTGGGCGGGTGAGATCACAACTGCGTGATTTAATCTCTTGAAAGGACGCTCCCAAGCGGATAGGGCTGATCCCAATCCACTCGGGGGAGTGACGGATAATGACCAACGAAGCGATTCAAGAGGGATACCCCTCTGATCAGTTTTCGACGTTTTTCTTCTCAGAACTCGAAGATCAACTACACATATAACAAGATAAGAGAAGTAAAGTCATACCGGGTCGGAGAGCTTTTTTCAGCTTATCGAGACATATTGTGGGATGATGGGCGACATAAATATAATGTCAGCTCCTTCATCGGCGAGATAGACGAGATCCTCCTTGGGGAGCGTTTCAGCGCCTTTGACCAGAGTACCCTGGACAACCTTATCGGCACCTTGCGCCAGCGCGGCAACAGCAACGCGACCATCAATCGAAAGATGGCTGCTCTCAGCAAACTGCTGCGCAAGGCTTACAAGATGGGAGATATCTACAGCCTGCCCGAGTTTCGCCGCCAGAAGGAGCGGGCGGGACGAATTCGTTTCCTCGAGAGGGAGGAAGAGGCAAGGCTGTTTGCCGCTATCAAGAGCCGCAGCGAGGATGCTTACCGGCTTTCCGTCTTCCTGGTCGACACCGGATGCCGCCTCGGAGAGGCGCTCGGGCTGATCTGGAACGATATCCAGGAACATCGCGTCTCCTTCTGGATCACCAAGTCCGGTCGCAGCCGCACCATTCCGATGACCGAGCGGGTCAAGGAGGTCATCAAGCTGCCTCCGGCCGAAGGGCGCCGGCCTAAGGGGCCGTTCACCAAGCTCAGCCAGGCACAATTTCGCGCCATCTGGAACGATGCCAAGGCGGAAGTCGGCCTCGGTGCCGACGACCAGGTCGTGCCGCACATCCTGCGCCACACCTGCGCTTCGCGTCTTGTCCAGGGCGGCATCGACATCCGCCGCGTTCAGATGTGGCTTGGCCATCAGACCTTGTCGATGACCATGCGCTACGCGCATCTGGCCACCAATGATCTCGATGGCTGCGTTGTCGTGCTGGAGAAGCCTCGCGGCGAGCAACCGGCCGGCAGCGCGGAAAGCTCTCTGTTTTCGTCGCCGGTGACGACGCCGTCGGCGAAGCGGAAGCAGGCGGATGAGGGCGCTTCGGCGAAGGCGCCGCCAAAAGCGACCCGCAAAAGCTCCAAGGCCAAGTAGTTCCGACAGCTTGCCTTTGCTGCCGTAACAGCCCCGGGATCTGATCTGGTCTTGGGGCTTATTTGCCGCTTATTGCCTCTCGGCGCGATCGAGAAAAACAGCAACGGCGCTGGGCAGGCTGCCGGTCTCGAGGAAAGGCGCGTGGCCTTGGCCCTCGACCGTGATCGCCTCGAGGTTTGGGTGGCGCTTCTTCATTTCTTCAAGCGTCTCGACGGACAAAAGTCTCGAGTTGGCGCCGCGTATGACCAGCATAGGCATGGCGGCCAGCGCCTCGAATTGCGCCCACAAATCCGGCAGTTTCTTGCTTAGGTCGAGGGCGGCGAGCGTTTCAACCAGCCTCGGGTCGAAATCCGGCATCAGCCCCTGATCCGTCTCGCGATAGAGCGCTGACGCCATCCGCTCCCAATCCGCCGAAGCGAGGGCGGGAAAGTCGCCGCCATGCGTGTCGCGCTGGGCATCGACAGTCTTGGCACGGCTCTTCGGTTTTGGCGTGGGATCAAGATAGGTGAGGATATGGGCAAGGCCGGCGGCTTCGATCACTGGCCCGATGTCGTTGAGCACGACGGCTTTCAGTGCCGCCGGCTGCATCGCGCCAAGCACATGGATGATCAGCCCGCCGCGCGAGGTGCCAATGAAGGCCGCCTGATCGATGCCGAGCGCCGTCAGCCCGGCAAGGATGTCCCCCGCCTCGACGCCGACATTATAGTGATTGACATCGGGATCGTAGGCCGACTGTCCGCGTCCGCGATAGTCGAAGGCGATGACCTTGCGCGCCAAGGCGGATCGCGTTGAGAGATAGAGCGCCAGCTCGTGAAAATCCCGCGCATTACGTGTCAGGCCAGGCAGGCAGACGACCGGCCAATGTGCGGAATTCGCTTCGCCGTAGACCCGCGCGTGAAGTCTCAGCCCATCTGGCGCGGCATAGAAGAAGTCGGAGAAACCTGGGTTGCTCGACATGGGACGGGCTCCTTGGCCGCGGATCGTCCACGTCTGCTATGGACGGAGCGCGGGAGGGTCAAATGGGAAGGCTCCTCCTTCTCCTCACGAAGAAAGAGCAAAAGCTTCAGCCGCGCCCGTTCACGAGATCGCCGATGATGTCGTACTTGCCGGAGATACGCATCTTGTAGACCTCGTAGTTCTCCATCACGCGCTGCACGTAACTTCTTGTTTCCGTGTAGGGAATCCGTTCGATCCAGTCCACCACCGCATCGATGTCCCTGCCGCGCGGGTCACCATATTTCGCCACCCACTGGCCGGCCCGGGCCGGGCCGGCATTGTAGCCCGCGAAGGTCAATACGTACGAGCCGTTGAAGCGATCCAGCTGTTCGCCGAGGAAGGCCGAACCAAGCGTTGCATTATAGGCGGCGTCGGTTGTCAGCCTGGTCTGCGAAAACTGCAATCCAGCCTTCTTCGCCAATTGCCTGGCGGTTGCCGGCATCAGCTGCAGCAGCCCGCGCGCGCCGGCACTGGATATGGCCCCGATATTGAATTCGCTTTCCTGGCGGGCGATCGCGTAGGCCAGGGCCTTGCCGGAACCGGAAATATTGGCCGAATCGGGGATGACGCCGAGCGGATGCGACAGCGCTCCGACGTCGATGCCCCGCGCTCCGGCGATCTTGCCGATTTTCAGCGCCATGAAATGGTTGTCCTGCTTTTCCGCCAGGACGGCGAGCAGCGCCAGTTCACCCGGACTGGTCAACTGGCCGGCAAGGTCGCGGTAGAGCGTTTCGGCATAGCGGTCGTAGCCCGCCTCCTGCAGTCGCTTGATGGCGGAGACGGCCTCGCGGCCGGCAAAGCTCTGCCGGTCGGCGGCACTTGGCTGGGGATAGACGATGTTGAGCGCCTGCCGGCCGACACGTTCGGCGGCGAGCTGGCCGTAAAACGTGGTGCCGTAGGTCGCCGCACGTCCAAAATAATCCTTGGCATTGCCGGGGCCTCCGACTTCCGCCGCGCGGCCGAGCCAGTAATAGGCGCGCGACAGGGTCATCGGTCCCTGGGCAAGGTCGGCGATACGCGCGAAATGCGTCGCCGCGAGCTTGGGATCGTTCAGGCCACGCAGCGCGTACCAGCCGGCATGGAACTCGGCTTCCGCCGCATTGGCCGCGCTTTCGGCGGCATGCGTGGCGACTATCTTGTATGC
>NZ_VFTY01000017.1:0-92261 GCF_006440715.1 Mesorhizobium sp. B2-7-3 | reverse complement strand
TGCTCTCCTTGCAAAGGGCCGAAAGTGTAACCCATCTATCCGGAATGAACTGTCACCCATCTCTCGGGAAGGGCAAATGACATGTCAGCGCTTTTGATTTGCCCATGTATCCTTGCGGCGCTCAACGACCGCTCAGGCGCCTCCTGACAAGTGCACGTCCAGAACGGCGGCTTTCTTGGCGATCAGTCCTGTCAGATCCGCGTCGGATCGCTTGGTGCCGGTCCGTTCGCGCAGCAACGAGATGACCGCGCTCATCGAAAGCTGGGCAGTGCGATCGCTCAGGATAGCGTCCACCGCGCCGGCAACATCCGGGGTCTCCGTCGGTGCTCGCATGATCGGTTCCTTTCTGTTCAGGTCGGCCTCGGCGCCGTTGGCCGGTCCCCGCACGCCACGGTCGAAGATGACGGCCAGGCCGTTCTTCACGGCGAGGGCGGCGACCATGTCGTCGAGGTCGTGATCGGAAAGCGCTGGCTCCGAAGGATCGGGCTTCAGGGTTCTGCGGATCACTCGGGCAGCCTGATCAGTCGACACAAAGCCAAAATGCCGTTTTCTGGCCTCGACATATTGCTCGATGATCATGCTCAGGCGCCGCGCTGCGATATCCCTGGGTTGCTGCATCTGGGCCTCCTTCGGCTGCCGCAAGCGCAAGGTCGACAGCACCAGAAGGAAATAGGGCGGCGGATCTACTCAAACAGGGGACGGATCGATCATTCGACGCATCTTGCGCTGATATAGGAACGATCCGGGCCTTGATGCATTTTGGCTCTATGACCAGCTCATTGAGGGACGCCGGGACATGAAGATTGCCCATGTCGCACCACTCTACGAATCGGTGCCGCCACGACTTTACGGGGGTACCGAGCGTATCATCTCGTATCTTACCGAAGCTCTCGTCGATCTCGGCCACGAGGTGACGTTGTTTGCCAGCGGCGACACGAAGAGCTCCGCCAAACTGGTGCCATGCCGCGAAAGGGCGCTTCGTCTCGATCCGCGTCCGCTGAAGTCCGAGATCGCGGCCCATTTGTCGATGCTCGACGAAGTGCGCAAACGGGCCGACGACTTCGACGTCGTGCATTTCCATCTGAGCCATTTCCTGCATTTCCCGTTTTTCCGTGATATGCCGCAGCGCACGGTGACAACGCCGCATGGCAGGCTAGATTACGCGGACCTCGCGCAAGCCTATGACCGGTTCCCGCGGTTCCCCATGATTTCCATATCCCGCAGCCAGCGGGCGCGGTTCGCATCCGCGAACTGGCTGGCGACGATCCATCACGGGCTGCCGCTTGACCTTTATGAGGCCGATTTCGAGGCCGGTTCGGACGGTACCTACCTTGCTTTTCTCGGCAGAATGTCACGCGACAAGCGGCCGGACCGGGCAATCGAGATTGCCTGCCGAACCGGCCTGAAACTGAAGCTCGCCGCCAAGGTCGGCGATGGCGACCGCGCCTATTTCGAGGAAGTCGTACAGCCGCTGATCGATGGCGACCGGGTCGAGTATGTCGGCGAGATTGGCGAGGACCAGAAGGCCCGGTTTTTGGGCAATGCGGCCGCCTTGCTGTTTCCCATCGACTGGCCTGAACCCTTCGGGCTTGCGGTGATCGAGGCCATGGCGTGCGGAACCCCGGTCATGGCTTGGAGTTGCGGCGCTATGCCCGAGATCATCGATCATGGGGTCACCGGCTTTGTCGTCGAAACCATCGAAGATGCCGTCGCCTCGATGCCGGCTCTCCTGCAACTCGACAGGCGACGAATAAGAACGGCCTTCGAAAGGCGGTTTTCGGCCGATAGAATGGCCAGGGATTATGTCGAGGCCTATTCGCGGCTGACCACCGGCCACGAAGAGAGCAGGGCCTCATAGATCTTCAACCCGTTCGGAAACCAGCACGGGACAATCTTCTTGACCATTACCCAACTCGACGAGCGCAAGCTCGATCCTGCGATAGCACTGGCTTCCCTGGACGAAACCGCGCCCAGGGAGCCGCATCGGCTTTACGCTCTCAAGCATGGCGATTGCTTTGCCGTCGCCGACGCCTATGGCGACATACGTGGCGCCGGCGACGGCTTCTTCCGCGACGACACGCGCGTGCTCTCCGAATTTCGCCTGACGGTTGGCGGACGATCGTTGTCGCTGCTGGGCGCATCGCTCAGCCAGGACAACGTCCTGTTCACCAGCAACCTGACCAATCTGCCGATCGAGAGCGCCGCGGGCCGCCAGATTCCGCAGGGCGCGATCCATATCGAGCGGGTCAGGCTTCTGTGGCAGGAAAGGCTATATGAACGCATCACGCTCTCGAACTATAGCCGGGAGCATTCGACGGTCTTGGTGTCACTGCGCTTCGGTGTTGATTTTCGCGACATGTTCGAAGTCCGGGGCTCGACCCGCTCCAAGCGCGGTACCGCGCACACGGCCGAGATCGACCAGAGTTCGGTCGTGCTCCGCTACGAAGGGCTGGACAAGGTCGTGCGGACCTCGGCCATTTCGTTTTCACAGCCCCCGGATCAACTGACCTCCGAGCGGGCGGATTTCTTCATTGCCGTCACCAAGCGCAGCCGCCAGACGCTGTATGTGGAGGTGGGGAGCAAGACAACGGCCCGCCCGCAAAGTGAACGTTTCCGGGCCGCGGCGGCGCGCGCCCGTTTCGGCATGCGCGCCAAGCGCCGGCATGGGGCAACGCTGCACAGTTCAGGCCGCGTCTTCAATGATTGGATGGAACGGGCGCGTGCCGATGTGGCATTGCTCACCACGGAACTGGCGACCGGGCCTTACCCATATGCCGGGATCCCGTGGTTCTCCACCGCCTTCGGCCGCGACGGCGTGATTTCAGCTCTGCAGATGCTTTGGCTCAATCCCGGCCTGGCTCGTGGCGTGCTTGCCTTTCTCGCCCAGCACCAGGCGACCGAAACCTCTCCCTTCAGCGATTCCGAGCCCGGCAAGATCATGCACGAGACCCGCAAGGGCGAGATGGCGGCGCTGAGCGAGTTGCCGTTCGGCCGCTACTATGGCGGCGTCGATACGACGCCCCTCTACATCCATCTCGCCTGCGCCTATGCGGACCGCACGGGAGACACGGCTTTCATCGATGGCCTTTGGCCATCGCTGTGCGCCGCCGCCGAGTGGATCGAGACAGCGAGCCGTTCGACAGGGTTTCTTACCTATCAGCGCGCCGCGGAATCCGGCCTTGCCAACCAGGGATGGAAGGACAGCTTCGATTCCGTCTTCCATGCCGACGGCCGCATTCCGAAAGGGCCGATCGCGCTGGTCGAGGTGCAGGGTTACGTCTTTGCAGCATTTCGGGGATTGGCAAAGCTGGCACGGCTGCGCGGCGAAGAGGAGCGGGCGGAGAATTGGGAGCTGCGCGCCGATGCCATTCGCCAACAAGTCGAACGCCACTTCTGGATCGAAGAGCTTGGCTACTATGCGCTGGCGATCGATGGCGATGGCCAACCCTGCAAGGTGCGCACGTCCAATGCGGGTCACCTGCTCTATGTCGGCCTTCCCAATCCGGATCGCGCACGCATGGTCGCCGACCAGCTGCTGTCGGCTTCGTTCCATTCCGGCTGGGGGCTGAGAACGCTGGCGGACGATGCGATCTTCTTCAATCCGATGTCCTATCATAACGGATCCATCTGGCCGCACGACACCGCGATCTGCGCCGCCGGGCTGGCGCGATACGGCATCCGCGACAGCGTGGTGCGGTTGATGAGCGGGACCTTCGAATCCGCGGTTCATTTCAATATGCGGCTACCCGAACTGTTCTGCGGGTTCACGCGCTCGGCCGGCGAAGCGCCGATTGCCTATCCGGTGGCTTGCCTGCCGCAGGCCTGGTCCGCGGGCTCCGCCTTCATGCTCATGCAGGCCTGCCTCGGCCTACAGATCGACGGTTGGACGAACGAAATTCACGTGACCCGGCCGCACTTGCCGATCGGCATCGACAATCTTGTCATTCGTCATCTCTCGGTGGGACATGTGGCGGTGGACCTGACGTTTCAGCGCGTGGGGGATCGTGTCGGTGCCTTCCTTGCGGATGCGCATGAAGGATTGGTGCCACTGGTGGTCAAGAGCTGAAAAATCGGAACCATCACGGGTGCGGAACGTTGGATCAGCACGCCAAGGATGCTGGAGTTCCTGTCGGTGGATCTGCCGCGTCCCATTGAAAGGTAATCAATTCGAAATGCCCGACAACAGTTCGTACCTGGTGGTACCCTCGGCCGCACTGTGGCTCTTCGTTCTCGTAATTGTCGGTATCTCATGCGTCGCGCTCGCGGTGGTGCTGTCACGGGCGCGCCGGGCCAGAAACATGAAGCTCGCCCGTCTCGAAGCAGGATCCGTTCGCAGCCCGTTGCCGGAGTTCGAAAAGAACGGGCAATCCGCGGCCGCAGCCCTCGTCCAATGGTCGCCGGAAACGTTGCGTCACATTCTGGCGAAGGAACTTCCCGATGCACAGGTGATCGTGGTGTCAAATCGCGAACCCTACATCCATAACCGCAACGGCGACGGCATCCAGCTGGTCGTACCCGCCAGCGGGCTGGTCTCCGCCCTGGAGCCGATCACGCGCGCCTGTGCGGGCACATGGATCGCCTATGGCGGCGGTTCGGCCGATGCGCTGGTGGTCGACGAAAACGACCGCGTCGAAGTGCCGCCGGAAAACCCTTCCTATACGTTGCGCCGTGTCTGGCTGAGCGAGGAAGAACAGCAAGGCTATTATCTCGGCTTTGCCAATGAGGGGCTTTGGCCGCTGTGCCACATAGCCTTCACCCGACCGATATTCCGTGCGTCCGACTGGGAGGCCTACGAGGCGGTCAACCGCAAATTCGCTGACACCGTCGTCGCGGAGGCACGTAACGAGCGGCCCATCGTGCTGGTCCAGGACTACCATTTCGCCCTGTTGCCGCGGATGATCCGGGAGCGCCTGCCGGAAGCGATCATCATCACCTTCTGGCACATTCCATGGCCGAATTCCGAGGTGTTCAGCATCTGCCCATGGCGCGAGAAGATCCTAGAAGGATTGCTGGGCAGTTCGATCGTCGGCTTTCACACCCAGTTCCATTGCAACAACTTCATCGACAGCGTCGACCGCTTCCTGGAGAGCAGGATCGAGCGCGAGGATTCCGCCATCTCCTATGGCGGCCAGATCAGTCTGGTTCACGCGTATCCGATTTCAATCGAATGGGAGCCGGCTCGACAGGCCCAACTGCCCGACGTGGCGCAATGCCGGCGGCATATTCGTGAAAAATTCGGGCTGGCGGACGATGTCAGGCTGTGTGTCGGCGTCGAACGTCTCGACTACACCAAGGGCATCCTCGATCGCTTTACCGCACTCGATGAGCTGCTGAGGCTCCATCCGGAATGGATTGGCAAGGTCGCCTTCCTGCAGATCGCGGCACCCAGTCGCGGCACCTTGCCCGCATACCAACAGTTGCATGAAGAGTGTCTGCGTCAAGCCGAGGATCTCAACCGGCGCTATGGCCGCGACGGCTACACTCCCGTCCTGATGGTCACGGAACATCATTCGCAGGAACAGGTCTACGAAATCTACCGGGCCGCCGACGTTTGCTTGGTCACGAGCCTGCATGACGGCATGAACCTGGTGGCCAAGGAGTTCGTCGCGGCGCGCAATGACGAACAGGGGGTCCTGCTGCTCAGCATGTTCGCCGGCGCTTCCAAGGAATTGCTGGAAGCGCTGATCGTCAATCCCTACGACGCCACAATGATGGGCGACGCCTTGTTGCAGGCTTTGACGATGTCGTCGGAAGAGCAGCGGCAGCGCATGCAAAGGATGCGTGAGGTCGTTCGCGACAATAATGTCTACCGGTGGGCAGGCAGCATGCTTCTCGATGCCGCGCGCCTGCGCAAACGCGTTGCGGTCGATCGCGCCGTCGGCGCCGCCCCGACCTCATCGGGCAACGTGATCTCGCTGCTCGATCGCAGACGGGTGGCGGCGCTGTGATGTCGCTTCTGCCAAAACTGCCCGCGCCTGAGCTCCCAACAGGCCCGTGGGCCTTGTTCCTGGACATTGACGGCACGCTTCTCGAACACGCCGCGCATCCCGATGCGGTGGTTGTCGGCGATGAATTGCGTACGCTGCTGGCGAGGCTCGAATTGCAATTGGATGGAGCTCTGGCGTTCATCACGGGACGATCGATCGCCGCGGTCGACCATCTTTTCCAGCCGCTCAGATTGCGCGCCGCCGGGCTGTATGGGCTCGAGCACAGGCTCATCCGCGACGGCCCGGTCGAGGCGGCGGGAGAGCCGGCCGACATTGCGGCACTTGCCGAGGAAATCGAAGCGGAGCTGGGCAGTTCGGACGTTTATATCGAGCGCAAGGGACCGATCCTGGCAGTCCACACGCGCGCGGCACCGCAACTGTTGCGGCGCGCGACGCAACTGGTCGAACAGGCGTTGGGCAGGTTGCCTACGGGATATCGGGTGCTGGCCGGCAATGCCGGCGTTGAATTGATGCCGCTGGAGGCAGCAAAGGGAGCGGCCATCAGGCGCTTTCTGGATCTGCCTGCTTTCGAGGGGCGGCGGCCGGTGTTTCTAGGCGACGACACATCCGACGAGAATGGTTTCGAGGCCGTGAACGAGATGGACGGCATGTCGATCCGCATCAAACCGCACGGACCGACAGCGGCGCGCCATGTGCTTGCCGACGTCGGCGAGGCTTTGGCTTGGCTGGGTGCGGTGAGCCAGCGTAATTTGGATGGATCGACCGGCCTGGTCCATCCCTTCAATCGAAGGAGTCCGTGATGACCCAATTCACCAGTCTCATCTTGGAGATCATGCCTGCCTGGCTACGCCGGCGGTCGCTGCCGAATACGCACGAGACCCAGCCGAGTTTCGATCCGTCGCGCCCGCAGGACGCGGATGAGGTCTGGCGCCAGTTTGTTCAAAAGGATCTCTTTGACGCCAACATGCAGGATTACGACGAGACCGGAGATAGAAAGACCAGCCGCCACTGAGGGCGGTTAGCCTTCCCCGAAAACAAGCGAAACATTTCCACCGGCGTGACGCTCGAGGCGGCCGGCAAGGTCGAGTTCAAGCAGCACCATGAAGACCTGGGCGGGATGCAGGCCGGTGTGGCGGATGATCTCGTCGACCGGCACCGGTGTCGGCCCCAGCGCCTCGATCACCTTGGCCCGGTCGCTCTCGCCTGGTGGCGGTGTGGCCGAAAAGTCGGGCGGGTCCTCAAACGGCGGCAGATCAGGCGCCCGCATGCCGGTCAGCGGAAGGATCGCCCTGGAAATGTCCGAAGCTTCGGTGACCAGCGTGGCGCCGTCCTTGAGCAGACCGTTGGTACCGGCCGCGCGCGGATCGAGCGGGGAGCCGGGTACCGCAAAGACCAACCGGCCCATCTCGCCGGCAAGCCTGGCGCTGATCAGCGAGCCTGAGCGCTGTGCTGCCTCAACCACCACCAGCCCAAGAGCGGCGCCCGCGACAAGGCGGTTGCGGCGCGGGAAATCCTGGGCACGCGGCTGCCAGCCGAACGGCATTTCCGAGATGATGGCGCCACGCTCCGCAATGTCATCGCACAGACCGGCATTTTCGGGCGGGTAGGGCAGGTCGAGCCCACCGGCGAGCACGCCGACCGTACCGGTCAAGAGACTGCCCTGATGCGCCGCCGTGTCGATGCCACGTGCCAGGCCGGAGACGATGCCGTAGCCGTCTCGTCCGAGATCGGCTGCCAGCATGCGCGCCATCTTGATGCCGGCAAGCGATGCGTTGCGGGCGCCGACTATCGCGACACCCGGCAACCGGAACACCGCGGCATTGCCCCTGACCGCCAGCATCGGCGGCGGATTGTCCATGCTGCGCAACAGCGGCGGATAGTCCGCCTCCCCAATACCGACAAAGCGTGCTCCAACTCGCCGCGCGGTCTCCATCTCGGCCTCGGCCTCGGCAAGGGAAGGGGTGCGCACGATCCGGTTGGCGCCGCCGGAAATCATCAGTTCCGGCAGCATTTCCAACGCGACTTCGGCCGAACCGAAACGGTTGATCAGGTCGCGAAAGGAGGCCGGGCCGACATTCTGGGTGCGGATCAGCCGCAGCCAGCTCAGTCGCTGGCGATCGGTGAGACGCGGCCCGGCGGCCGGTTCGCTCACCCCTTGGCTCCGATTTTGCCTTCGGTGCCGGCAATCAGTCGCGAAATGTTTTCTCGGTGCTTGATGAAGACAATGATGCTCATCACCACGAACAGAATGGCTATCTGCGGCGTGCTCAGGAAATAAAGCGCGATCGGCACCAGCACGGCAGCAGCCAGCGCCGCCAGCGATGAGTAGCGGAAGAGGAAAGCCATCACCAACCATACGACAGCGAAGATCAATGCGACTTGCCAGGCAAGGCCGACCAGCACGCCGAGATAAGTGGCGACGCCCTTGCCACCCTTGAAGCCGAGCCATGCCGGGAACAGGTGGCCCAGAAAGGCGCCGAGACCAGCCCAGATCGCGGCTTCAGGCGCGAAATGGCTTGCTATCAGCACGGCGGCCGTGCCTTTCAGCGCATCGAGCAGCAAAGTCGCGGCGGCAAGCCCCTTGTTGCCGGTGCGCAGCACATTGGTGGCGCCGATATTGCCTGAACCGATCTTGCGCACATCGCCAAGGCCGGCCGCGCGGGTAAGCAGCAGGCCGAATGGAATCGAGCCCAGCAGATAGCCGAACACCAGCGCCAGGATTGGGCCGTAAGTCATTGTTCCCCCCGCGTTCCCCCAACCATGCCTGAAGTCGCATGGCTACCGCCGGCTCAGGCAGAAAATATTGTGCGGCCCGCCACCAGCGTTTGCAAGACCTTGCCTTGCAGCCGTGCGCCTTCGAAGCAGGTGTTTTTCGAGCGCGAGCGGATACCGCTTTCGCTGACTATCCAGGGTTCATCGAGGTCGACAAGCGCGAGATCGGCGACGGCGCCTGGCTTCAGCGTGCCGCCGGCCAATCCAAACAGCCTCGCCGGCGCGGTGGACAAGGTTTCGATCAGCCTGAGCAGGGGCACGTCGCCATTGTGGTAGAGGCGCAAGGCCGCGCCCAGCAGGGTTTCGAGGCCAATGGCGCCGGCCGCGGCGTCGGCGAAGGGCAGGCGCTTGGTATCGACGTCCTGCGGATCGTGCGAGGAGACGATGACATCGACCGTTCCGTCCTTGACCGCATCGATCATCGCCAACCGGTCCTCCTCGGCCCGCAGCGGCGGCGTCAGGCGGAAGAAGGTGCGGTACTCGCCAACGTCGTTTTCATTGAGAGACAGATTGTGGATCGACACGCCAGACGTCACTGCCGCGCCGTCGGCCTTCGCACGCGCCACGGCGCTTGCCGCCATTGCCGTCGAGATCTTCGCGGCGTGGTACGAACCTTGCGTCAGCCGCGCCAGCGCGAGGTCACGCTCGAGCGGGATGGATTCGGCTTCACGTGGAATGCCGGAGAGGCCGAGCCAACTGGCATACAGGCCTTCGTTCATGACGCCCGACGACCCAAGATCGGCATCCTGCGTTTCATGGACGATGGTGGCGCCGAAATCGCGCGCATAGGTTAGCGCGCGACGCATCACCAGCGCGCTCGATATGGTATGCCTGCCATCGGTGAAGGCGACCGCACCCGCCTCGCGCAGCAGGCCGAACTCCGTCATTTCGCGTCCGTGGAGGCCCTTGGTGATGGCGGCGGCCGGAAAGATATTGACGACGGCCGTGTCCTTGGCGGTGCGCAGCACGAATTCGACCAGCGCCACATTGTCGATCACCGGATCGGTGTCTGGCATCATCACGATGGACGTGACGCCGCCGGCCGCTGCGGCGACACTTGCCGAAGCGATGGTTTCGCGATGTTCGGCGCCGGGCTCGCCGATGAAGACCCGGCCGTCGATCAGGCCGGGGATGATCGCCTTGCCGCTGCAGTCGATCGCCGTAGCGCCGTCGGGGACGCCGTGGTTCAGCGCCGCCTTGCCCGCGGCAACGATTTTCCTGCCTTCGACTATGACGGAGCCGACTTCATCAAGGCCGCGTGACGGATCGACGATGCGGGCGCGTTCAAAGACCGTGATGCTCATGCGCCGCGGCCTTCTTGATTACGGCCCTCTTGATTGCGGCGGGGATCGAGCAGCGCTTCCATCACCGCCATGCGCACGGCGACGCCCATTTCCACCTGCTCCTGGATGACGCTTTGCGGGCCGTCGGCGATTTCGGACGCGATCTCGACACCGCGGTTCATCGGGCCAGGATGCATGACAAGCGCGTCGTCCTTGGCGGCCTTCAGTTTCTCGGCGTCTAGACCAAAATAGCGGAAATATTCGCGCACCGATGGCACGAAGGCTCCTTCCATGCGCTCGCGCTGCAAGCGCAACATCATCACCACATCCGCGTTCTTCAGGCCCTCCGCCATCGAGCGGCAGACGATCACGCCCATCCTGTCGATGCCCGAGGGCAACAGCGTCGAGGGCGCCACCACCCGTATTTGTGCGCCGAGTGCGTTGAGCAGCATGATGTTGGAGCGCGCGACACGTGAATGCAGGATGTCGCCGCAGATCGCCACGATCAGCTTCGACAGCGCACCCTTGGCGCGGCGGATGGTGAGTGCGTCGAGCAGCGCCTGTGTCGGGTGTTCGTGGGCGCCGTCGCCGGCATTGACCACCGAGCAGCCGACCTTCTGCGCCAGGAGGGCCGCCGCGCCCGCCGACTGATGGCGGATGATCAATATGTCAGGCCGCATGGCGTTGAGTGTCATCGCGGTGTCGATGAGCGTTTCGCCCTTCTTTACCGAGGAACTCGCCACCGACATGTTCATGACATCGGCGCCAAGCCGCTTTCCGGCCAGTTCGAACGAGGATTGCGTGCGGGTCGAGGCTTCGTAGAAGAGATTGATCTGGGTGCGGCCGCGCAGCGCCGAGGTCTTTTTTTCGGACTGGCGCGAGATCGCGACCGCCCGATCCGCCCTGTCGAGCAAAAGCTCGATGTCGGCGGGCGAAAGGTCGCTGATGCCCAGAAGATGGCGGTGAGGGTAGAGTGGCAGGGACGAAGCGTCGGTCATCTCAAGGGGCTGCTATAGGGTGCGGATTTCGCGCCCGCAAGCACCCGCTTTGGATTGACGCCGTTCTCCTCAATTTTTTCGTGTAGATAGCCGATTAGATCGGCCGGTATTTTCGTCGCGCGCGCAGCAACGCTTGGCTATATCTAAGCCGACGGCCTCGGATTCGAGGCTTTCCGACAATAGGGCCTTTCTAGAAGGATCGGCTAGAAGGATTGGGCGTGACCGACGACGTAACGAACCAGCCGCCGCCGCTGACGGGCGGCAACGCCTGGCGAGGCGATCCGTTGCTGATCCAGCTTGCCGAGCGCTTTTCCGATCCGGTGCGCAAGGATCTCGACGGGCTCGGCCGTTTCGTGCTGACGCAAGAAGCGCAGGAACTGGCGCGCCTCGCCAATGTCGAGACGCCGAAACTCAGGACGCACGATCGCCAGGGACGGCGCATCGACCTGGTCGAATTCCATCCCGCCTACCACGCCTTGATGCGCCGCTCGGTGGCCAACGGCCTGCATTCCTCGGTCTGGGAAAATGGCGACGCCGAGATCGGCCGCCGCCATCAGGTGCGCGCCGCCCGTTTTTACCTGACGGCGGAACTCGAGACCGGGCATCTCTGCCCCATCACCATGACCAGCGCCTCGCTGGCGGCATTGATGGCCAGCCCAAAACTGTTTCGCGAATGGGCGCCGCGCGTGACGACGCGCAAATACGACCAGAGCCAGAAGCCGCCCGTCGAAAAGACCGGACTGACGCTCGGCATGGGCATGACCGAGAAACAGGGCGGCACCGATGTGCGTGCCAATGTGACCCGGGCGGAACGCGTCGGTAGCGGCTTCTACCGCCTGACGGGACATAAATGGTTCATGTCGGCGCCGATGTCGGACGCCTTCCTGGTGCTGGCACAGGCGCCGGAGGGACTGTCCTGCTTCCTGGTGCCGCGCGTGCTCGGCGACGGGTCTGGCAACGGCTTTCGCTTCCAGCGGCTGAAGGACAAGCTCGGCAATCGCTCGAACGCGTCTTCCGAGGTTGAATTCGTCAACGCCATCGGGGAGATGGTCGGCGAACCCGGCGCCGGCGTCAAGACGATCATGGACATGGTGACGCTGACCCGGCTCGACTGCGCGGTGGCGTCTTCGGCGATCATGCGGGCGGGGCTGGCCGAAGCGATCCATCATGCCCGCCATCGCCAGGTGTTCGGTTCGACCTTGATCGAGCAGCCGTTGATGCAGCGCGTGCTGGCCGACATGGCGCTCGATGTTGCCGCGGCGACCGCGCTGTCGTTCCGGCTGGCGCGTTCCTTCGACGAGGCGGCGAGCGATCGCGGCGAGGCGGCGTTCGCCCGCGCCATGACGCCGGTCGTCAAATACTGGGTCTGCAAGATCGCGCCGCCGCTGCTTTACGAGGCGATGGAGTGCCTTGGCGGCAATGGCTATGTCGAGGAAGCTCCGCTCGCCCGTTATTACCGCGAAGCGCCTGTCAACGCGATCTGGGAAGGATCGGGCAATGTCATGGCGCTCGACGTGCTACGCGTGCTTGGCCGCGCGCCGGGGCTTTTCGAAGAGGTATTGACCGGCATCGACCGCGACCTCGGCGCCGGCGGGCGCGGCACGATCGGCGTTCTGAAGGCGGCCATGCAGGTCGCTTCAACCGACGAGGGCTCGGCCCGGCTGCTGACGGAACAGCTTGCGCTCTCTGCGGCGGCCGCCGAGTTGCGTCGGCTCGGGGCAGGGCGGATCGCCGATGCCTTCGTCGAAACGCGGCTCGCGGGCCAGTGGCGCAATACTTACGGCATGCTCGATTCGCGCCACGACGCGCGCATGATCATCGATACGCTCTATCCGCCGGTGAATTGACGGAGATGCCGTTCATGTTCGAGGGGCGTTGCCGGAATCCCCACTGACCCGCCGTCGCCGTTAACCTTAACAAATGGTTTCCGTTGCGGCGGCGAACCGCAAAGCCCACTGTCATTCCTGTCGAAGCAGGAATCACGATGCGACACGTACTGACCTCCTTTCTGTCCGTGCACTGGGCGATCGTTTTTGCCCTGCTCGCGGTGATCTGTATCGATGGAAATCGAGGTGTGACGGCGGCTCTCGGCGTACTCGGCGTGGTCGTCGAGAGCGCCCAGTTTGTCAATCTGGAGAACATCGTCGTGGTCGCTCCGCTGGCGATCGCGTTGCTGGTCGTGGCGGTGCTGTTCTTCTGGGCCTTTGTCGATACGCTGATCAACGACGCGTCCAGCCCGGGCGCCGACAGCGTCGTTCGCATCGCCTTTATTTCCGCTTCCGGGGTGATGTCGATGATCCTGATCGGCGGTGCGGCCCAAGGCATCAACGGCCTGTTCATGGTGGTCGCCGTGCAACTGGCCGCACTTCTGGTCTCCTATGTCGCGATGCTCGCCGAACGACGTTCGGTAGCTGCGCTGGATGAGGAGGATTTCCACGCCACGGCGCACAGCATGGCGAAGGCCGCGGCGCATAATTCGCTGCTCTCCATGATATCGGGACGGACCGGTCCGAACGGGAAGGGAGGCCGCTGATGCGCTACATCTTCGCATTGTGGGCCGCGCCGATGGCGCTGTTTTGGGGCTGGTTCTACCTGTCGCTCAACGACATGAATTTCGGCTATGTGATGCTCAGCCGGCAGTTGCACGATTTCGTGTTCCAGCTCTACGGTCAGATGCTCGGCATCGACCCCGCAACCATCCCGGGCATGGTGGCAAAAGCCTGCGTGTTCGATGGCTTGCTGCTCGTGGCGATATGGATGTTTCGCAGGCGTCGCGAGATATTGGCCTGGGTCAGGCGTCGCTGGACGGGTCCGGTCCCGTTCGATCGGCTGTATCGAGTGACTGAAGCCGGTCCAAAACTCCCTGCAGAATAAAGGCGGCCGCCGCCGAATCGATCTTGCCGGCGCGTTTGGCGCGCGAGAAATCCATCTCTATCAGCGTCCGTTCGGCCGCGACGGTCGACAGCCGCTCATCCCAGAATACGAAGGGCAGGTCGCTTAGCCGCGCCATGTTGCGCACGAAGGCGCGCGATTTCTGTGCGCGCGGACCTTCCGATCCATCCATGTTGATCGGCAATCCGATCGCCACCGCACCGACATTCTCTTTCGTCAGCAATGCCAGAAGGACGGCGGCGTCGAGCGAGAATTTCCGCCGGATGATGACTGGACGCGGATGAGCGAAGGAGAACCCCCGATCGGAAACCGCCACGCCGATCGTCTTGTCGCCGAGATCGAGCCCCGCCAAGGTCCTGCCGTTGGCGAGCCGTGCCGGCAATTGCTCAATCGTGATGACGGTCAACGGTTTTCCCTCGTTTTTTCGACAGCACGCGTCCTTTCGGATGCCCGGCGGACACTATACCCTTTGATCTCAAGGCTATCGGCGTTCTATCCTTTGGCTCGGGAAAAATCGAGGAAATGCATTCATGAAACTGACCTGGTATGGCCACTCGGCCTTCCGCATCGAAACCGGTGACGCGAAAATCCTCATCGACCCCTATCTGATCGGCAACCCGTCCTGGACGGACGGGTGGGAAGGACCGGCCGAAGGGATCACGCATGTTCTTTTGACGCACGGGCACAGCGACCACATCAGCGGCGCGCTGGAAGTGCTCGGCAAGAGCGGCGCGCAACTGGTCGCCAATTTCGAGATCTGCATGTACCTTGTCGGCAGGGGCGTCAGCGACAAGAAGATCAATCCCGGCAACATTGGCGGCACGGTCGATTGCGGCGGTTTCACCTCCACTTTCGTTCAGGCGCTGCATTCGTCCTCCTTTGGCGAAGAGGGCGGCAAGAACGTCTATCTCGGCAATCCGGGTGGGCTGGTCCTGCATTTCCCGGAAGACCAGACGCTCTACCACATGGGTGACACCGACATCTTTTCCGACATGGCGCTGATCAATGAATTGCACGAGCCAAAGATTGGCATCGTTCCGATCGGCGATCGCTTCACCATGGGCGGTGCGGTGGCGGCCCTTGCCTGCCGCCGCTTCTTCAAGTTCGAAACGGTGGTCCCTTGCCATTTCGGCACGTTTCCAATGATCGACCCGACGCCCGAGAAGTTCGAAGCCGGGCTGGAAGGATCTGGGGTCAAGCTTGCATTGCCGAAGATTGGTGAAACGATTACCATCTAGAACAGCCAAAGCGGAACAAATCCATGGCATTAGGGCGATCTCTTTGCGTATCGATGTTTGTCGCGGCGTCGCCCGCGCTTGCTGCGGATGACTTCATCGAAGGTGTCTATCTCCAGTCGGAGGAACTCTGTACCCAAGCCAAAAAGGATACGCTGCAGACGCTGATCGATGCCGGCAACATCGTTCTTTCGAAGAACGGCCTGCAAGGCGTCGAATACAATTGCGAATTCGTTCAGGTCAGCAAGGCGACACGCTCGCCGAGCTGGGCTGTGACGGCGATCTGCCAGGAGCCGGGCTATGTCTTTCCTGACGTCCTGTCGGTGACGCAGATGAACCCGACGCAGGTCGATCTCGTGTCGGCCCGGCCGATCGACGATGAAAGCGAGGCGAGCGGCAACAGCGGCAGCTACTATCTGTGCGAGGGCATTGCCCTGCCATGAGGTTGTTGCCCGATTGTCGGGCGGCACATGTTGCGCGTCGCGCGCCGCGCCGCTATAGCCCGGACTGGTTTTCCCCGAGGCAAATACATGTCCGTTGATGTCAAGACAGTGAAGCGCGTGGCGCATCTCGCCCGCATCGCGGTGAGCGAGGAAGATGCCGAGCGTATGACCGGCGAGTTGAATGCCATACTGGGCTTCGTCGAGCAGTTGAACGAGGTCGATGTTTCCGGCGTCGAGCCAATGACGTCGGTGACGCCGATGGAAATGAAGAAGCGCGGCGATGTCGTCACCGACGGCAACAAGGCGGCCGACATCGTCGCCAACGCGCCCGCGACCGACGAGAATTTCTTCCTCGTGCCGAAGGTCGTGGAGTAAGGCACCGATGGCTATCGAGATCGCCATCGAAACGCCGCTGCAGGACGACGTGCGCGGCTTGGTCGCGGAACTCAACGCGACCTTGCTCGAACTGACGCCGCCGGAGCACTGCTACCACCTGACGGTCGAGCAGATGGCAGGCAAGGACACGACGGTTTTCATCGCTCGCGACAACGGCGTCGCCATTGGTTGTGGTGCACTCAAGCGCCATGACGATGCCATTGGCGAGGTCAAGCGTATGTACACGAGGCCTTCGCATCGTGGCCGCAAGATTGGCGCTGGAATCGTCCAACGGGTCGAGGCGCTGGCGCGCGATGAAGGGTTGAAGCGGCTGGTGCTGGAGACCGGCGATCGCCATCCCGCCGCCTGGACCGTCTATGAACGCGCCGGGTTCTCGCGCTGCGGCCCGGTGCTGGACTATCCCGATTCCGAGTGGTCGGTGTTTTACGAAAAGAGCCTTTGATGAGCGACCTGACCCATCTGACGATTTCGCAGGCCCGCGCCAAGCTGCGCGCCAAGGAAATCACCGCGACCGAGATCACCGAAGCCTATCTCTTGGCGATCGATCGCGCCAATCCGGCGCTCAATGCCTATGTGGCGGTGACCGGCGACAAGGCGCGCGACATGGCCAAGACGTCGGATGCCAGGCTGCTCAAGGGCGAGGGCGGTGCGCTGGAAGGCATTCCGCTCGGGATCAAGGACCTGTTCGGTACCGAAGGCGTCCACACCCAGGCCTGCAGCCACGTGCTCGACGGCTTCAAGCCGCGCTATGAATCAACGGTCACGTCCAACCTGTGGGCCGACGGCGCCGTCATGCTGGGCAAGCTCAACATGGACGAATTCGCCATGGGCTCGTCCAACGAGACCTCCTACTACGGCCCGGTCATCAACCCGTGGCGGCGTTCGCGCCTCGATACGGTGGTGATGCCGACGACGCATCAGGGTGATGGCGGCTTCGTCTCGGCAGGTGGCACGAAAACCCAGCGTAGCCTCGACAATGCGCAGCTGGTGCCGGGTGGTTCTTCCGGTGGTTCGGCGACCGCCGTGTCGGCCTTCCTGTGTGCAGGCGCAACCGCCACCGACACCGGCGGTTCGATCCGCCAGCCAGCCGCGTTCACCGGGACCGTCGGCATCAAGCCGACCTATGGCCGCTGCTCGCGCTGGGGCATCGTCGCCTTCGCCTCGTCGCTCGATCAGGCCGGACCGATCGCCCGCGACGTGCGCGACGCCGCCATTCTTCTGAAATCCATGGCGTCGGTCGATCCCAAGGACACCACGTCCGTCAACCGGCCGGTGCCGGACTACGAGGCGGCGATCGGCAAGCCGATCAAGGGCATGAAAGTCGGCATTCCCAAGGAATACCGTGTCGACGGCATGCCGGAAGAGATCGAGGCGTTGTGGCAGAAGGGCATTGCCTGGCTCAAGGACGCCGGCGCCGAAATCGTCGACATCTCCCTGCCGCACACCAAATACGCGCTGCCGGCCTATTACATCGTGGCGCCCGCGGAAGCTTCTTCCAACCTCGCCCGCTATGACGGCGTCCGCTACGGCTTGCGCGTGCCGGGCAAGGACATCGTCGAGATGTATGAGAAGACCCGCGCCGCCGGCTTCGGCCGCGAGGTCAAGCGCCGCATCATGATCGGCACCTATGTGCTGTCGGCCGGCTACTATGACGCCTACTACCTGCAGGCTCAGAAGGTGCGCAATCTGATCAAGCGCGACTTCGAAAATGTCTTCGCCGCCGGCGTCGATGTCATCCTGACACCTGCGACGCCGTCCGCTGCCTTCGGCATCGCCGACGAGGACATGGCCGCCGATCCGGTCAAGATGTACCTCAACGACATTTTCACCGTGACCGTGAACATGGCCGGCCTGCCCGGCATCGCAGTGCCCGCCGGCCTCGACCCCAAGGGGCTGCCGCTCGGCCTGCAATTGATCGGCAGGCCGTTCGAGGAAGAGACGCTTTTCCAGACCGCGGCTGTCATCGAGCAGGCGGCCGGCACATTCCAGCCGGAGAAGTGGTGGTAAGGAAATCGCTCGCCTGACGCATGGTCCTGAAAATCGCGATCGATTTTGGACAGCCTTGCGGGCTGTAATGAGTGAGCGATGTTCTACTATCTTTCCAAGATATTCTGGTTCTTCATCCAGCCACTCAACCTGACGATCTTCCTGCTTTTGGCAGGCCTGCTCGCCGGGATGGCCGGCCGGCGGCGACTTGCCGTCAGCGGCGGCGTGCTGGCGTTTCTGATCCTTGCGCTGTCGGCGTGGACGTCACTTGGAGCGATGATGCTCAATCCGCTGGAGGAACGCTTTCCCAGGCCGCCGCTGCCGGAGAAGGTAGACGGCATCGTCGTGCTCGGCGGCGGCTTCGAGGGCGCTATCAACCTTGTGCGCGGCGGCTATGAATTGAACAGCAGCGGCGATCGCATGGTCGAGACCGCGATCCTCGCCAGGCGTTTCCCGCAGGCAAAAGTGGTGGTCTCCGGTGGAAACGGCTCATTGTTCTTCGACGGCGAAGGTGATGCCGACACCGCGCCGCGCCTGCTCGAGGCGCTGGGTGTCCC
Organism: Mesorhizobium sp. B2-7-3; assembly: GCF_006440715.1. Taxonomy (NCBI): domain Bacteria; kingdom Pseudomonadati; phylum Pseudomonadota; class Alphaproteobacteria; order Hyphomicrobiales; family Phyllobacteriaceae; genus Mesorhizobium; species Mesorhizobium sp. B2-7-3. The sequence goes on along the minus strand of NZ_VFTY01000017.1, from coordinate 73,751 downwards.
GGCCGACCGGCTGCTCCTCGAAGACAAATCCCGCAACACTTACGAGAACGCGGTCTTCAGCCGCGAACTGGTCAAGCCCAAACCGGGCGAGACATGGCTTTTGGTGACATCAGCCTTTCACATGCCGCGCGCCAAGGCCCTGTTCGACAAGGCAGGTTTTCCAACTGTTCAATGGCCGGTCGACTATCGCACCTCGGGTCGGGAAGGCGTCGGCTTGTTTCGCGACAATGCGGCCGATTCGCTGCAGAACACGACCATCGGGGTTCGCGAATGGATCGGGCTTTTTGCCTATTGGCTTTCCGGACGCATCGATCAGCCGTTTCCGACGCCGGGCGGCTGACCGATCACCGCGCGCCGCGCCGCCGAGAAGAACTGGCGCCGTACCAGAACGGCCAGCAGCAGAAGCGTCGACAGCACGAACACCAGGGGATCGACGAACCAGCCGAGATAGCCGATCGAGAAGAACACGCCGCGCAGGCCCGAGTTGAAATGCTTGCCGGCCAGCATGTTCATTTGCGTCGCGCGCCACACGGCCGTTTGCGTGAGGGGATTGCGCGAGGCCTCGCCATGCGGGATCGGCACGGCGCCGATCAGGATCGAACAGTAGTTGAACAGCCTATAGGCCCAGCCGAATTTGAAGAAGGAAAAGGCCAGGATCAGCACCAGTCCCAGCACCTTGATCTGAAAGGCCGAGCGCGACGGCGCGCCGCCCAAGGGCAAGGTGCTCAGCACCTCAAGCACCCGGTCCGACGCGCCAAGCAGGGCGAAGCAGCCGCCGAGCGCGATCAGCGAACTGGAGGCGAAGAAGGCGGTTCCCTGCTGCAGGCCGCTCATGATGGCGGTGTCGACGATGCGGATCTCGCGCTCGGCCATAGTGCGCATCCAGGCCTCGCGTTGCGCATTCATGGCGGTGGTCAGCGACACGCGGCCGACCAGGTGGCCGTCCGAGGCGAGCGTGTGCAGCACCCATGCGAGGAGGAAAAAGCCCAGCGCCGCGAGATCGGCCGTCGAAAGATAGGAATCGCCCATGGCGCCGAATCTACCATATTCGGCCCGGTTGCTTCGATGACCTTGCACGGCGCGTTGCACTCGATGTCGCTGCCGGAGCAAACAAGGTCGGCAGGTGCTGCGCCGCGATTGTCAAAAGAGCGGAAACATCCCGGGAATTCCTATATGTAATCCTCGACGTGACCCAGGAGACAGCGTGTTCCTTTCGGTTTTCGACCTGTTCAAGATCGGCATCGGCCCCTCGAGCTCGCACACGATGGGACCGATGACGGCTGCGCGCCGCTTCCTCGATGAGGTCGCGGGCGACGACTGGCCGCGTCCCGCTGGCGCCAAGGTCGATCGCATCGGCGCCAGCCTGCATGGCTCGCTCGCCTATACCGGCATCGGCCATGGCAGCGACCGTGCCGTCATTCTCGGCCTTGCCGGCCAGACGCCGCAAACGGTCGACCCCGACCGAGCCGACGAAATTGTCAGCCGCATCACCGCCGACAAGCTGGTTTCACCGCCCGGCCACCCTCCCTACCATTTCGATCCGGCCACCGATCTGGTGCTGGACCGCAAGACGCCGCTCACCGGTCATGCCAACGGCATGGCGTTCTACGCTTACGACGTCGGCGGCCGGTTGCTGCTCAAGCGCATCTACTATTCGATCGGCGGCGGCTTCGTGGTTTCGGAAGAAGAGCTGCAACGGATGAAGTCGAAGGGCTCGGTCACAACCGAGGGCAAGAAAGTGCCGTATCCCTTCAAGAATGCTGTCGAGATGCTGAAGATGGCGGCCAGGAGCGGCCTTTCCATTGCCGAAATGAAGCGCGTCAACGAGGAGACGCAGATGTCGCGCGAGGCGCTCGACACCGGCCTCGACGCGATATGGGACGCCATGAAGGGCTGCATCGACCGCGGCCTGTCGCAGGACGGCATCATGCCCGGCGGCCTGAAGGTGCGCCGCCGCGCCAGGCAGCTCCATGACAAGCTGCAAGAGCAGTGGCAACAGAACCGGCCGAACCCGCTACTCGCCAATGACTGGCTGTCGATCTATGCGATGGCGGTCAACGAGGAGAATGCGGCCGGCGGGCGTGTCGTCACCGCGCCGACCAATGGTGCCGCCGGCACGCTGCCGGCGGTGCTGCGTTACTGGCTGCATTTCCATCCCGAGGCCGACCAGCCGAGCATTCGCGACTTCCTGCTGACGGCAGCGGCCGTCGGCGGCATCATCAAGTCCAATGCGTCGATATCGGGCGCCGAGGTAGGCTGTCAGGGCGAGGTCGGTTCCGCCTCGGCAATGGCTGCGGCCGGCCTGTGCGCGGTCATGGGCGGCACCCCCGAGCAGGTCGAGAATGCTGCCGAAATCGCGCTCGAACATCATCTCGGCATGACTTGCGACCCGGTCGGCGGGCTGGTCCAGGTGCCGTGCATCGAGCGCAACGCATTGGGCGCCGTCAAGGCGGTGACGGCCGCGTCACTGGCCATCAAAGGCGACGGCGTGCATTTCGTGCCACTCGATGCGGCGATCGAGACGATGCGCCAGACCGGCCTCGACATGAACGAGAAGTACAAGGAAACCAGCCTTGGCGGCCTGGCGGTCAATGTGGTCGAGTGTTGAGGGCTGGCCCAAGCCGGCACTGTGGAGAAGTCCGTCAGGCCGTTGACGTCTCGGCGCTCCGGACTAACCTTGGGCGATGGCTCTCAATCTCCTAAAGCTTTGCGTCGGTTGCGACAGTGTCGAGGATCTCGAAGAGTGGATCGCCTTCCGTCTTGACGAGCGCCGCCGTGCCGGCGAACCAGCCGAACACTGGCACACCACCCGCATGATGCCGACACGTGGCGACGAGGTCACCGATGGCGGTTCGCTCTACTGGGTGATCAAGGGCAGCGTGCAGTGCCGCCAGTTGATCACGGAAATCCGGCCGTTCACCGATGACGACGGCATCGGCCGCTGCCATTTGATGCTCGACCCCGAGGTGGTGCGCACCGACTGGCAGCCGCGCCGCGCCTTCCAGGGCTGGCGTTACCTGAAGCCGGCGGACGCCCCGGCCGACCTCGGCAAGGGCAAGGCGGGATTGGTCGAGATGCCGCCGAAACTCAGGCGCGAGCTGGCCGACCTCGGCCTGCTCTAGGGCTTGAGCGAAGGATTGCCTACTGCCGCGCCCGCGTTTTCTGGCCCTCAATCTTGCCCCGCGCTGGACTTGCAAGCGACGCGACGACGCCACATCTTGAAATCCATGCGCGATGAAGAACTGTCGACACAGGCCGCTGTGCTTTGGAGGATCAGTTCGCATGATGGTCCTCCTTCCGGCCCGATTAAAGGCCATGATTCTGGCGCAGGAAAAGTGTTGAAGGACATCACGCGGCTGTCCGAGCGGACAGGACCCCTGCGGGGCGGTGCGAAATGTTAGGCGCAATTATCATTGTGGTCGCGTTGTTGCTGGTGCTGCTGGGGGTAGCCACCGCATTTCTCCGCGCGGATCCGGCGCAACTCGCAAGCGGAATGAGAAAATTGGGACCGATCCTGCTGGCGCTGGTGGGTGGCGCCGTGCTCCTGGTCGGGCGCCAAGGCATCGGCGGCATCATCCTGTTCGTGGCAATCGCCTGGTACGGCGCCATGCATACGGGCGGGCCAAAGGCCAGACCGGGTGCTGGAAAACGCTCAACGGTGCGGACGGCGGCACTCGAGATGGAACTCGATCACAATACTGGCGGCCTGGAAGGACTGGTTCTGGCCGGCCGCCACGATGGCAAGATGCTTGGCTCGATGACCCTTGCGCAATTGCAGCATCTCTACCGTGAACTCTCCGGCGATCCGGAGAGCCGGCAGTTGCTAGAGACGTATCTTGACGGCAGATTTCCCGTCTGGCGCAAATACGCTGAGACGAACGGTGGCGAAGGGCTGGGTGTTGCGCCAGGTCCGGGCGCCATGACTAAGGAGGAGGCCTACAAGGTCCTTGGTCTTGAAGCGGGGGCCGCCGCGGCGGATGTCCGCAAGGCGCACCGCCGCCTGATGCAGCGCCTGCACCCCGATGTCGGCGGCACGTCTTTCCTGGCGGCGCGGATTAACGAAGCCAAGGACGTCTTGCTCTCCAATCACAACTAGTCTCCTTCGACGCAAAAATTTTCCGGGAGATATCTTCCACGCAGTCCTATTGCTGGACGGCGTAGCACTCGATTTTCTTCTTCTTCAAAGCGGTGCAGGCCTTCCAGGCGGCATCCTTGGACCCAAAGCCGCCGAAGCGAGCGCGGTAGTAGGTGGCGCCGTCCTTGTCGAAAGCGACGGTGAAGCCGGAGGCGTGGGCCAGCACCTTGGGAGCTTGCTTGGTGGTCTTGTCGAGGAAAGCCTGGGCTTCGGACTGCTTCGGCGAGGAGGCAACCTGGATGGCCCAGCCTGACGGAACCGACGCGGTGCTGACCGGATCAACGGCCGGGGTGGGCTCGGCATAGGCGGCCACGACCTGGGCGGTGGCGACCTTGGGAGCGGAGACGATGACCGTCTTTACCTTCTTTGCCGGGACAACCAGCTTGGGTGCCTCCGCCTCGGCTGTATCCTCGTCCTCGCTGTCGCCCTGGGCAACGGTCGCGTCGTCGGCGACGGCCGTATCGGCTTCCGCCACGGCCACCGGCTTTTCGTCCGGGGTCGGCGCGTCATGCTTGGGCAGGAGAACCTTTGCAAGTGCGCTGATGGGGTTGCTGTCCGCCTTGGCAACGAGGTCGCCGCCACCGCGGGTCGAGGCCCTCGGCAGATAGGTGTTGATCAGGCCCGCCATCTGGTTGTCTCGGCTGCCGCCCGACGTGCCGCCCATGACAACGGCGACCAGGCGGCGGTTGCCGTCATTAACGGACGAGACGAGATTGAAGCCGGAGGCGCGGGTATAGCCGGTCTTGATGCCGTCGACGCCCTTGATGCGTCCGAGCAGACGGTTATGGCCATTGATGCGCTGGCGACCGTAGAGAAAGGATCGCTGCGCGAAATAGCCGTAGTACTGGGGAAAATGTTCCCTGAGCGCAATGCCGAGCGTGGCCATGTCGCGCGCGGTGGTGAACTGTCCCGGATCCGGCAGGCCGTTGGCGTTGCGGAAGACCGTGCCGTTCATGCCAAGCTGCCGCGCCTTGGCCGTCATCATCCGGGCGAAGTTGGTTTCGTTGCCGCCGAGCATTTCGCCGAGCGCGGTCGCCGAGTCGTTGGCCGACTTCGTCACGATCGACAGGATCGCGGTCTCGACCGCCACCGATCCACCAGGCTTCACGCCGAGCTTCGTCGGCGCCTCGGCTGACGCATGGGCCGAAAACACGACTGGCGAGTTTCTGCTGATCCTGCCTTTCGCCATCGCTTCGAAGGTCAGATAGAGCGTCATCATCTTGGTCAGCGAAGCGGGATAGCGCCGGCCATCGGCATTAGCCGAGTACAGCACCTTGCCGGTTTTGGCATCGACGACGATGGCCGCGGATTTCGCCGCGAGCGACGAGGCGACGTCCGCGACGACGAAGGTCATCGCCATGGCGAGGATCATGATCGTTTTAAGAGGGAACGCGGATTTGGAAACGAAGCCCGACAACGCCTGACGCACTGGTAGTTCCTTTGAATTTCTCGTTGCGCTGGAGGCGGCAAAGGGATCCTGCCTCACTTCTGGCCAAGCTAGCGGGGCAGCGTTACCAATCCGTTTATGGTAACCGCCGCGTTCACCATTTTCTGGGGGTTTGAGCCTTCCTTTATTCGAATTTTAGCCATTGCCGCTGCCCGCGGGGTCGCGAGCCCCCGACTTCTTGACTTTTGTGCGCTGCACAATATATATTATGCATTGCACAACGGCGCTCGGGGCAGGGCGCGTCAACCGTCCAGGGAGAGTACGAAATGACCCAGACCTATGAGGACTTCAGCAAATACGGCAAGGAGTTCGCCGACACCGGATTGAAGAGCTTCGCCTCCTTGTCCAAGGGCGCGCAGGCGATCGCCACCGAGGCCGGCGAATACACCAAGAAGAGCTTCGAAGCCGGCAGCGTCGCGTGCGAGAAGCTGTTCTCGGCCAAGTCGCTGGACAAGGCGATCGAGATTCAATCCGACTATGCCAAGCAGTCCTACGAGGCGTTCGTCGCTGAGGCTACCAAGATTGGCGACCTCTATGCCGCACTCGCCAAAGAGGCCTACAAGCCGTTCGAATCGATCGTTGCCAAGGCAAAGTAATTTTTCGCCCGTGAATTGAAAATCCGGCCCTTTGGGCGCGGGACAAAACCCGACCGCGGAAACGCGGCCGGGTTTTTTCATGCCAGCGCTTCACGATTGCGAAAAACCGCCAGGTTGGCCACCTAGCCATATTGTCAGCTAACCAGAAGGGCTTAAAATCGTCCATCGAACACCTACATGTTGAACTCGCATGAGGATTCGAAAGAGGCAGGATTACGTGACGATCGGTTTGACTGCCACGAGACAAGTGGCGCGGATGCAAAACGGCGGCGGCGACGGCAATGAGGCCGGCCGCGGGACGGCCGTCATCACGCGCACCAAAACCAAAACCAAGAAGCCCAGCCTTTACCGGGTCCTCATCCTCAACGACGACTACACTCCGATGGAGTTCGTGGTTCACGTGCTGGAACGTTTTTTCCAGAAGGACCGCGAAGCCGCCACACGCATCATGCTTCATGTTCACAATCATGGAGTGGGCGAGTGCGGGGTCTATACATTCGAGGTGGCCGAGACCAAAGTGTCTCAGGTCATGGATTTCGCCCGACAGAATCAGCATCCGCTGCAATGCGTGATGGAGAAGAAGTGAGGTAACATGCCGGCTTTCTCCCAAGGCCTGGAAAAGGCGCTTCACCAGGCGCTGACGCTCGCCAATGAGCGGCACCATGAATATGCAACCCTTGAACATTTGCTGCTCGCGCTCATCGACGACACCGAGGCGGCCGCCGTCATGCGCGCCTGCAACGTCGATCTCGACGAGCTGAAGCATACCGTTCTCACCTATATCGATACCGAGCTCGACAATCTGGTTACCGGCTACGACGAGGACTCCAAGCCGACCGCCGGCTTCCAGCGCGTCATCCAGCGCGCGGTGATCCATGTGCAGTCATCGGGTCGCGAGGAAGTGTCTGGTGCCAACGTGCTCGTGGCGATCTTCGCCGAGCGCGAAAGCCATGCCGCTTATTTCCTGCAGGAACAGCAGATGACCCGCTACGACGCGGTCAACTACATCTCGCATGGCATCGCCAAGCGTCCGGGCGCGTCGGAGAGCCGCAGCCCGCGCGGTGCCGATGACGAGCAGGGCGGCCCGAACGGCGCCGAGCCACAGGAGGAGGGCGGCAAGAAGAAGCAGCAGCAGGACGCGTTGACCGCTTATTGCGTCAACCTGAACAACAAGGCCAAGGCCGGCAAGATCGATCCGCTGATCGGCCGCGAAGGCGAGATCAACCGCACCATCCAGGTGCTGTGCCGCCGTTCCAAGAACAACCCGCTCTACGTCGGTGACCCCGGCGTCGGCAAGACGGCGATCGCCGAAGGGCTGGCCAAGCGCATCGTCGAGGGCGACGTGCCGGAAGTGCTGCACAATGCCACCATCTTCGCGCTCGACATGGGCACGCTGTTGGCCGGCACGCGCTATCGTGGCGATTTCGAGGAACGGCTGAAGCAGGTCGTCAAGGAACTCGAAGATTATCCGGGTGCCGTGCTGTTCATCGACGAGATCCATACGGTGATCGGTGCCGGCGCCACTTCGGGCGGTGCCATGGATGCGTCGAACCTGTTGAAGCCGGCGCTGTCTTCCGGCGCGATCCGCTGCATCGGTTCGACCACCTACAAGGAGTTCCGCCAGTTCTTCGAGAAGGACCGTGCCTTGGTTCGGCGCTTCCAGAAGATCGACGTCAACGAACCGACCGTCGAGGACGCCATCGAGATCATGAAGGGCCTGAAGCCCTATTATGAGGAATTTCACAAGGTGAAGTTCACCAACGAGGCGATCAAGGCCTCGGTGGAGCTGTCGGCGCGCTACATCAACGACCGCAAGCTGCCGGACAAGGCGATCGACGTGATCGACGAGACCGGCGCCTCGCAGATGCTGGTGCCGGAAGCCAAGCGCAAGAAGACGATCGGCATCAAGGAGATCGAAGCGACGATCGCCACCATGGCGCGTATTCCGCCGAAGACGGTTTCGGCCGATGACGAGAAGGTGCTGCAGGGCCTGGACATTGAGCTCAAGCGCGTCGTCTACGGCCAGGACACCGCCATTACGGCGCTGACCTCGGCGATCAAGCTGGCACGGGCCGGCCTGCGCGAACCGGAAAAGCCGATCGGCTCGTACCTGTTCTCGGGCCCGACCGGCGTCGGCAAGACGGAGGTCGCCAAGCAGTTGGCCGCCTCGCTCGGCGTCGAACTGATCCGCTTCGACATGTCGGAATATATGGAACGCCACACCGTCTCGCGGCTGATCGGCGCGCCTCCCGGCTATGTCGGTTTCGACCAAGGCGGCCTTTTGACCGACGGTGTCGACCAGCATCCGCACTGCGTGCTGCTGCTGGACGAGGTCGAGAAGGCGCATCCGGACCTGTTCAACATCCTGTTGCAGGTGATGGACCACGGCAAGCTGACCGACCATAATGGCAAGCAGATCGACTTCCGCAATGTCATCCTGATCATGACCACCAACGCGGGCGCATCCGATGCGCAGCGCGCGGCGATCGGTTTCGGTTCGACCAAGCGCGAAGGCGACGATGTCGAGGCGATCAACCGGCTGTTCACGCCGGAATTCCGCAACCGTCTCGATGCGATCATCCCGTTCGGCTCGCTGCCGGTGCCGGTGATCCATCAGGTGGTGCAGAAGTTCGTCATGCAGCTGGAAGCCCAGCTCTCCGAGCGCGGCGTCACCTTCGACCTGTCGCCGGACGCGATCGCCTGGCTTGCCGACAAGGGTTATGACGAACGCATGGGCGCGCGTCCACTTGGCCGCGTCATCCAGGAGCACATCAAGAAGCCGCTGGCCGACGAGGTGCTGTTCGGCAAGCTGAAGAAGGGCGGCACGGTGCGCGTCACCGTCGAGAAGAAGGAAACCGGCGAGACCGGCCTGAAGCTCGAATCGCTCGCCGACGAGGCACCGGTGAAGCCGAAGAAGGAAGAACCGGAAGACGCGCCGAAGCCGTCCAAGGCGGTGGCCAAGAAGCCCGTGGCAAAGAAGGCCGTGGCGCAGAAGCCGGAACCCAAGGGCAAGGACGGCGGCAAGCGCAGCCTTGTGCCGCAACTGCCCAGAAAAGGCTGATCGGAACTTACTCGGAAAAGCCCCGGAAACGGGGCTTTTTCATTGCGCCAAAGTCATATGAGAACGGCGAACAGACGCCTCAGCCCGCGAGCGCGGCACGGATCTTGCCGGCATTCTCCGCCAGCACTTCCGGCTTCTCCATCTGTCCGGAATGCGGTTTGAGCGCCACGCCCTCGAAGCGCGGAACCACATGCACATGCAGGTGATAGACCGTCTGTCCGGAGGCTGGCTCGTTGAACTGCATTATGGTGACGCCATCGGCGTTAAAGGCTTTCTTCACCGCCAGCGCCATTTTTTGAACAACTGTAAAGAGCGAGCCAAATATCTCCGGGTTGGCGTCGAGCAAGTTGCGCGACGGTGCTTTCGGCACCACCAGCGTATGGCCCGGTCCTTGCGGCATCACGTCCATGAAGGCCACTACGGCGTCATCTTCGTAAACGCGGTGCGAAGGAATTTCTCCACGCAGGATCTTTGCGAAGATGTTGTCGGGGTCATAGGCGGTTTCGGCCATGGCGAACGCTCCGGATTGTGCCTCGCCATCCGGTGTAACGAAGCCTCTCGCGAGCGGCAAGACGATCGGGCGAGATCGACACGCCCGCTTCGACAAGGGAGCGATGAAGCGGCCCTCAAGGATCGGATTTGCGGAAGGGCGTGTGTTCTTCCAGATATTCGCCCATCCGCTCGACTTCGCGCCGCTCGCGCCTGAGATAATCGGCGACCGCGTTGCGCAGGCCAGGATGGGAAATGTAGTGGGCCGAATGCATGGTCACCGGCCGGTAGCCGCGCGCCAGCTTGTGTTCGCCTTGCGCGCCTGCCTCGACCACCTTCAGCCTGCGTTCGATGGCGAAGTCGATGGCCTGGTGATAGCAAACCTCGAAATGCAGGTAGGGGTGATCCTCGATGCAGCCCCAGTTGCGGCCGTAGAGTGCGTCGGAACCGATGAAGTTGATGGCGCCGGCAATATAGCGCCCGTCGCGCCTGGCCATCACCAGCAGGATGTCGTCCGCCATGCGTTCGCCAATCAACGAGAAGAACTGGCGGTTCAGGTAGGGGCGGCCCCATTTGCGGCTGCCGGTGTCCATATAGAAGGCGAAGAAGTCGTCCCAGGCCTTTTCGGTCAGGTCCTTTCCGGTCAGCCAGTCGATCGAGATGCCACCGGCCAGCGCCTCGCGCCGTTCCTTCCTCATCGCCTTGCGTTTGCGTGAGGCAAGCGTGGCGAGAAAGTCGTCATAGGTTGAAAAGCCTTCGTTGAAGAAATGGAACTGCTGGTCGGTGCGATGCAGGAAGCCCGCGGCTTCCAGCGTCGCGACGTCGCTCTCCTGCACGAAGGTGACATGCGCAGAGGACACGCCGAGCTTGTCGGTCACCATTTTGAGACCGGCGGCAAGCCCAGCCTTCACCGCACCCTGATCCTCGCCTTTGCCGACCAGCAGGCGAGGGCCGGTGACGGGGGTGAACGGCACGGCACTTTGCAGTTTTGGGTAGTAACGGCCGCCGGCGCGCTCGAAGGCATCCGACCAGCCGTGATCGAACACGTATTCGCCCTGGCTGTGCGACTTGAGATAACAGGGAACGGCGCCGAGGAGCCTGCCTTGCGCGGTCTCCAGCCGCAGGTGATGACCTTGCCAGCCGGTGCGCCGCACGGCGCAGCCGGAATCCTCCAGAGCGCTCAAAAAAGCGAATGAAACGAGTGGGTTGTACCCAGTTTCCGTGTCGCTACGCGTGGTTCCGGCAAAGCCGTTCCATTCGTCGCAGGTAAAGGCTCCGATGCCGGCGGCGATGCGGATCGAATAGTCTGCATTCGCCATTTGTCCGTCGCCGTCGTCGCCCTGATCCATGAGGCTTATTTAAGCTCCATTCGGGCCGCTACAAGTCACGTTTCGGGCACCCTTCTCAGGCGACTTCGACCATGTCCGGTTCGAACCCTTCGAACGTCATCTGGTCGGCGTATCTAAAGGTCAGGTCGATCGCGGGCTGATCATGCACCGTCCAAGTGATGACAGGCATTTTGAGCTTTTCGCGCACGAAGCTGACAAACGGGTTCGGCAGATCGCCGGCGGCATAGGAGGTAAAGGCGAGTTCGTGCGCCAGCATGGCGAAATGTGCTTCGATCAGCTTGGCGTCCTTGCCATAGGCGGTCAATCCAGCCGGGATGCCGGGCGCGTGTTTGGGGAAATCGCGGATCAGCCAGTGATCGAATGACATGATCGCCGCCTTGCCCTTGTAGCGCTTGAGCATCTTGCCGACGCGCGCCACCAGGCCTTCGTCGCGACCGGGAGTTCCTTTCAGTTCGACCACCATGGGCACGCGACCATCGACGAGGTCGAGTGCTTCCTGCAACGTCGGCACGTGATCCGCCGTGCCGCCAACCTTGAGCGCGGTAAGTTCGGCCGCGCTGCGTTGCCAGACGAAACCGTCCTGCCCGGTCAGCCGTTGCAAATCGTCGTCATGGATCACGACGGGGATGCCGTCCGACGACAGATGCACGTCGCATTCGATCGCGTAGCCGCGTTCGGCCGCGGCAGCGAAGGCGGAAAGCGTGTTTTCCCAGCGCGTCTTGTTCATGTCGTGAAAGCCGCGATGGGCAACCGGCCGGGCCGTCAGCCAGGAGAGGTCGGTCATGTCAGCACCTACACTCATTCGACTTCGAAGATCGCTTCGATTTCCACCGCGGCATTAAGCGGCAAGGAGGCGGTGCCGACGGCCGAGCGCGCGTGCTTGCCGCTTTCGCCGAGCGCGGCAACCAGGAAATCGGAGGCGCCGTTGGCGACCAGATGCTGCTCGACGAAGTCGGGGGCAGAGGCCACGAAGACGGTGATCTTCACCAGGCGACGGATCTTCTCGAGGTCGCCAAGTGCCGCCTTGGCTTGTGCCAGGATGTTGATGGCGCAGTATTTCGCCGCGTCCTTGCCGCTTGCCGTGTCGACGTCTCGGCCGAGCAGGCCGCTTGCCTGCAGCTTGCCGTCCTTGAGCGGCAACTGACCAGCGGTGAACAGCAGGTTGCCGGTCCTGGAATAGGGCACGTAGTTGGCGGCGGGTGCGGCCGCGACAGGAAGCGTCACGCCGAGATCACTTAGCCGCTTTTCGATTGTTTCACTCATTGCTTTTCCCTATTGCTGGAAGGCGCCGCGCTGGCCGGGCCGAAATTGCTATTTTTGCCTCGCTTCCGCCACGACTTTTTTTAAGCTGGACCATCTTTCCCTGCGGCCTGCCATCAGCCGCGACGATCGGAGTACCTCATGCGCGCGACGCGCCTTGCATTCCACGCCGTTCTGTTGTCGGCGCTTTTGCCAACAGGCGCCGCTGTCGCCGCACCGGCGCTGCAGGCGCATCGCGCCGTCTATGATCTCACGCTCAAGAAAGCGGATGATCGGTCCGGCATCACCGGCATCACCGGCCGCATGGTCTACGAGTTCAACGGCTCGGCCTGCGAAGGCTATACGGTGAAATTCCGTTTCGTCACCCAGATCGCCACCAACGACAACACGAAGCTGACCGACCAGCAGACGACGACTTTCGAGGATGCCGAAGGCAAGACCTTTTCGTTCGTGACGAAATCCTTTGTCGACCAGAACCTCGACAAGGAGGTCAAGGGTATGGCCACGAAAGACGCGAAGGGCCTCAAGGTCGATATCGACAAGCCGGAGAAGAACAGTCTCGAACTCGCCGCCACCCAGTTTCCGACCCAGCATCTGGTCGAGCTGATCGGAAAGGCCGAAAAAGGCGAAAACTTCTATCAGACCAACCTGTTCGACGGCTCGGAAGACGCCAACAAGGTGATGACGACCACCGTTGTCGTCGGCAAGAAGAGCGAGGCCGACAAGGCCGATCCGGAAGCGCCGGCATTGGCGAAGCTTGCCACCGACAAATACTGGCCGGTCGACATCGCCTATTTCGACGACAGCGCCCAGAACGGCGAGGAAGTGCCGGAATACCGGATCAGCTTCAAGCTGCACGAGAACGGCATCACCCGTGATCTCGTCATGGACTATGGCGACTTCTCGATGACCGGCAAGCTGGTCAACCTGTCGCTGTTCGACCAGACAAAGCCTTGCCCAGTATCGAAATAGCAGGGTCGGGCAATTGAGCTGGCCGTGGCGGGCTTGATGGCAGTCTATGTAGATGCGGCGATCTGGAAATGGGCCGGCCATCTCTGGTGCCATCTCCTAGCCGACGACACCGACGAATTGCATCGCTTTGCGGCGGAACTCGGCATCAAGCGCTCGTCCTACCAGGGCCCGCCTAAGACATCCGCTCCGCATTATGACATAACCGGCTTCGAGCGCGACCGTGCGGTGCGGCTCGGCGCCATCGAGTGCAGCCGCGAGCAGATCGTCGCCATCTTCCGGCGCGTGCGGGTGCCCAACGGAAAGTCCAAGCGATGACACCAACGGCATTCCTGGCATATTGCGCCGCTGTGACGCTCGCCGCCGCCACGCCGGGGCCGGCAATGTTCGCGGTCATCACCAACGGTGTGTCGCGTGGGTTCCTGCGGGCCTTCATGGCCGGCCTTGGGGTCGCCGCCGGCGATGCCGTGCTCGTCACTCTGGCGCTGCTGGGGTTGGTGGCCCTGGCTCAGACCTTCGAATGGATCTTCCTCCTGTTGAAATATGCCGGCGCCGCCTATCTGATCTTTCTCGGCGTCAGGATGTGGCGGGCCTCGGTCGCGCAATCGAATGAGCCGCGGACGGGGCAGGCGAAATTGTCCCGATCCTTTCTGCTCGGCGCGTCCATAGCGCTCGGAAACCCGAAGGCGATCCTGTTCCATGCCTCGATCATGCCGCTGATTCTCGACCTCGACACGATGACCTTTTTCGATGGCCTGCTGGTGGTGGCGACCGTCATCAGCGTCAATATCGTGACAATGGGGGTCTATGCCGCGCTCGCGGGCCGGGCTTCGGGCTGGTTCAGGACACCCAGGCGCATGCGGCTGATGAACAGGTTCGCCGGCAGCGCCATGATCGGCACCGGAGCGCTGATTGCCGCACGCTAGGCGTTAAAGCGCCGCCCCGCTTGCGTTTGTCGGACTTCCCCTCTATATGCGCGCTCATTCCACACACGGACTTTGGTGTCTGCCCGGGAGAAATCCGGCTGAGACCTCCGGTGGCGTTCGAGGACCTCGGTCCAAAAATGCCTGTGTCCGTGGAGGCTAACCGGAAAGGAACTTAGAATGGCACTGCCTGATTTCAGCATGCGCCAGCTTTTGGAAGCTGGCATTCACTTCGGCCACCAGACCCACCGCTGGAACCCGAAGATGGCGTCCTACATCTACGGCGCCCGCAACAACATCCACATCATCGACCTCTCGCAGACGGTGCCTTTGCTGCACCAGGCGCTGAAGCAGGTTTCCGACACCGTCGCCAAGGGCGGCCGCGTGCTGTTCGTCGGCACCAAGCGCCAGGCGTCGGACATCGTTGCCGATGCGGCACAGCGTTCGGCCCAGTACTACGTCAACTCGCGTTGGCTCGGCGGCATGCTGACCAACTGGAAGACGATCTCGAACTCGATCCAGCGCCTGCGCAAGCTCGACGAGATGCTGGCCGGCGAAGCGCAAGGGTTGACCAAGAAGGAACGCCTGAACCTCGATCGCGAGCGCGAGAAGCTCGACAAGGCGCTCGGCGGTATCAAGGACATGGGCTCGACGCCCGACCTGATGTTCGTGATCGACACCAACAAGGAGGCGATCGCCATCCTCGAGGCCAAGCGCCTGGGCATCCCGGTCGTCGCCATCATCGATTCGAACTGCGATCCGGACAAGATCGATTTCCCGATCCCCGGCAATGACGACGCGGCCCGCGCCATCCAGCTTTATTGCGACCTGATTGCCAAGGCCGCCATCGACGGCATCGCCCGTCAGCAGGGCGCGCTCGGCATGGATATCGGCGCTTCGGTCGAAGCTCCGGTCGAACCGGCGCTCGATCCGGCTCCGGCGTCGGAAGCCCCCGAGGCTTGATAATCGAAGGCCGGTTGCGGCCTTCATCTTTCTCATATTTTGGCACGCTAAACAGACGCACCATCGAATACCGATGGTGCGTCGGTGCATTTAAACAAAGAGGCGACAATGAGCATTTCGGCTGCACAGGTCAAAGAACTCCGCGACTTGACCGGCGCGGGCATGATGGACTGCAAGGCGGCGTTGAACGAGACCAACGGCAACTTGGAAGAGGCCGTTGACTGGCTGCGCAAGAAGGGTATCTCCAAGGCCGACAAGAAGGCCGGCCGTACGGCAGCCGAAGGCCTGATCGGCGTCGACAACGGTGTGCGTGAAGCTGCCGTGGTCGAGGTGAATTCCGAGACCGACTTCGTCGCCCGCAATGCCGCCTTCCAGGAAATCGTCGCCAACGTCGCCAAGGTGGCGCTTGCCTATGGCACGACCGAAGCGGTCGCCGCCGCCAAATATCCGGGCTCCGACAAGTCGGTCACCGACACCATCAAGGACGCGGTCGGCACTATCGGCGAGAATATGGGCTTCCGCCGCTCGGCCAAGCTCACCGTTCCGCATGGTGCGGTTGCGACCTATGTCCACAACGCTGTTGCCGATGGTCTCGGCAAGCTCGGTGTGCTGGTCGCGATCGAGACCACGGGCAACGAGCATGCCGCCAATGCCTTTGGCCGCCAGGTCGCCATGCATGTCGCCGCCACCAACCCGATGGCGCTGACCGCCGAGCAGATCGATCCGGCCGCGGTCGAGCGTGAGAAGGCAATCTTCTCCGACCAGGCGCGCCAGTCCGGCAAGCCGGAAGCCATCATCGAGAAGATGGTCGAGGGTCGCCTGCGCAAATTCTATGAGGAAGTCGTGCTCCTGAAGCAGGCCTTCGTGCTCAATCCCGACATCACCGTCGAGAAGGCGCTGCAGGATGCCGAAAAGGAAATCGGCGCGCCGGCCAAGATCACGGCCTATTTGCGCTTCGCCCTTGGCGAGGGCATCGAGAAGGAAGAGACGGATTTCGCCGCGGAAGTCGCGGCGGCGGTCAAGAAGTAACTTCTTACCGGTCCATTTCGCCTGTGTTTTTTCGGCCGGACATCCGCTGGGATGCCCGGCCGATTTCGTTCGCGGTGTCGATAAAGGCCCTGAGTTTGGGCGCCATCGCCGCGCGACGCGGAAAGTAGAGGAAAAGGCCGGGTTCCTCGATCGCTGATTGCGGCAGAACCTGCACCAGGCGACCGGCCGCGAGATCGGCGCGCGCCAGCGGCTCGAACATGTAGGCAAGGCCCACTCCGGCGAGAGCCAGATCGATTGCCGCAAGCGAGTCCGTCACGATGGCCGTACCGCTGGTTTCCATGACCACGTCCTTGCCGTCCCAGGTCAAATCCCAGCGATAGAGGGCACCGGAGCGAACGAGACGGTATCCGATGCAATTGTGGTTCGTGAGATCGGCCACGCTGCGCGGACGGCCATGTCGCCCGATATAGGCGGGCGAGGCGACGATAACGGCTTTGAAGGGCTGCGTCAGTCGGATGGCCACCATGTCCTGGGCGATCATCTCGCCAAGCCGGATGCCGGCGTCAAAACCTTCGCCGACGATATCGACCAACCCTTGATCGGCAAAAATCTCGACCGTGATGTCGGGATATCGCTCGGCCATCGCCGCCACGACCGGCGTCACCGCCAACGGCATTGCAATGTTGGAGGCGTTGATCCTGAGCAGCCCGGACGGTCTGCCCTTGACGCTGCGAATACGATCCATCCGCTCGGCGATATCCTGGAGGGCAGGGGCCGCCGTTTCCACCAGCGCCTTGCCGGCCTCGGTGAGCGAAACGCTGCGCGTCGTGCGCGCAAACAGCGGCTGACCGATCCGCTCCTCGACGAGGCGCACTGCATGGCTGACCGCCGAAGGGCTCATGCCCAGTTCGGCCGCGGCAAGGGCAAAACTGCCGCGCCGGGCGACCGCAATGATGACAGGCAGATGGCTGAGCAGATCCCGGTCCATTCATGAACAGTATCGCATAGTCTTTGCGGACAATGCAATCTTATCGACGCCGAGGCAAAGGTCCACATTGTCGCCAACACATCGGCGATCGGGCTGATGGTATCGAGGAGAAGAGACATGAACGCCTTGAAACACGCTACCTTCGCCGCAGGGCTTGCCTTGGCGCCGCTCGACGCCGGCGGGGCCGAACCGATGGGCTGGCAGGCGCTTGCCGATGACCGCGCCATCATCCGCATCGCCGATGCCATCGACCGCGCGGTCGACGCGCAGGACTGGAAACGCGCGCGCAGCTATTTCGCGGATAGGGTCACCGCCGACTTCAGCAGCCTGTCCGGGCAGCCCGCGGCCAACATCGCCTCCGACGATCTGATCGGCGCCTGGGCCGGCAATCTCAAAGGCAGCAAGACCAGCCTGCATCTGCGCACCAATCACCAGGTCGTCCTTGAAGCGGACACGGCGACCGTTCTGTCGAACGGCTACGCCTGGAACCGGATGGAGGGCAATGGCGACCCGCTCTGGGAGGTCTGGGGCACGTATGAGCATCACCTCACGCGCTCCGCGGCTGGCTGGAAGGTCGATGGCTTCACCTTCCGCATGACGCATGAGCGCGGCAATCCCTGGGTCAAGGCGACACCTGGCCAATGACGCCCGCATCAACCGGACCAAGATCGGAAAAGACAATGACGATGAGCTACTACACACTCGGCAACAGCGGCCTGCGCGTCAGCCGGCTGGCACTGGGCACGATGACTTTCGGGACGGAATGGGGCTGGGGCGCGGACCGGGATACGGCGCGCGCGATGTTCGACGCCTATGTCGAGGCCGGAGGCAATTTCTTCGACACCGCCGACCTTTACACCGGCGGCACGGCCGAGACCTGGCTCGGTGAATTCGTGGCCGAGCGGGGCTTGCGCGACAAGGCGGTGATCGCCACCAAATTCACCATGAACTCGAACCCCGGCAATCCGAACGCCGGCGGCAATGGCCGCAAGAACATCATGCGTGCCGTCGACGCATCGCTGAAGCGGCTGGGTACCGACTATATCGATCTCTATCTCATGCATATCTGGGACAGGCTGACGCCGGCCGAAGAAGTGCTGCGTACGCTCGACGATCTGGTTCGGGCAGGCAAGATACGTCACATCGGCCTGTCCGACGTGCCGGCCTGGTATGCCGGGCGGGCGCAGGCGATCGCCGAACTGCGCGGCCATGAGCCGATCTCGGCGTTGCAGCTTGAATACTCCCTCGCGGAGCGTGCCATCGAGCATGAATTCGTGCCGTTCGGGACACGCCATGGCGCCGGCATCATGGTCTGGAGCCCGCTGGCAAGCGGACTGCTAAGTGGCAAATACCGCCCGGCGCAGGCGGGCAATGCCGGCCGGCTCGACGGCTTCCGCAACACCACCCACCCAGGCTTCCAGAAATTCAGCGAGCACAACTGGGCTGTGGTGGCGGAGCTGGAGAAAGTCGCCGCCGAACTCGGCCGCGGCATGGCTCAGGTCGCGCTGAACTGGGTGGCGACTCAGCCAGGAGTTGCCACCGTCATTCTCGGAGCAACGCGGCTTTCGCAGCTGCAGGATAATCTTGCGGCGCTCGATTTCTCCATACCGCCCGCGCCTCGCCAGCGCCTGGACAAGGTGAGCGGCACGCCGGCACCGTTCCCGCATTCTTATTTCGGTCCCGAGATCCAGGTCCGTGTCGCGGGCGGTGTCGTGACCGGCGACAAGCCGTCAGGCTACGCATTGCCGGTCGTGGTCGAAGGCGAGGCGGTTGCCATCAGCAGCAACTGATCCAGAAAGCCTGGAATTTTGCACAAGGGCGCGGCGTGACATCGCCGCGCCCTTCGTGTATCCGGTCAACCCGTCATGACAGCACCGCCGGGCGAAGCAGGGGGCGTTTTCGCCTTCAGAGCTTGCCACGCCGGAATTTCGAGGAACCAGATGACGGTCAAGCCCCGCTACCGACGTGTTCTGCTGAAAGCTTCGGGCGAAGCGTTGATGGGCGAACAGCATTTCGGCATCGACGTCTCGGTCGTCGACCGCATCGCCGGCGACATTGCCGAGGCCCGTGCGCTGGGCATCGAGGTGGGTGTCGTTATCGGCGGCGGCAATATCTTTCGCGGCGTGGCGGTCGCCTCCAAGGGAGGCGACCGCGTTACCGGCGATCACATGGGCATGCTTGCCACGGTCATCAATTCGCTGGCGTTGCGCACGTCGCTGAACAAGATCGGTGTCGATGCCGTCGTGCTGTCCGCAATTGCCATGCCCGAGCTTTGCGAGAGTTTTTCGCAGCGCCAAGCGACCGCCTACATGAACCAGGGCAAGGTGGTGATCTTCGCCGGCGGCACCGGCAATCCGTTCTTCACCACTGATTCGGCAGCGGCACTTCGCGCGGCCGAAATCGGCGCCGACGCGCTGTTCAAGGGTACCCAGGTCGACGGCGTCTATTCGGCCGACCCGAAAAAGGACCCGAGTGCGGCGCGTTTCGAGCGCATCAGCCACGCCGAAGTCATAAATCGCGGCCTTTCCATCATGGATACCGCTGCGATTGCACTTGCGCGCGAAAACAACATTCCGATAATCGTCTATTCGATCCACGAAAAGGGTGGTTTCGGCGATATTCTAAGGGGCGGCGGCCGCTGCACGGTCGTCGCGGACGAATGATCGGGGCCGATCCCTGGAAGGGGAAACCGGCTTTCGAACATCAGGCTCGAACACGGGGCCCTTGCCCCGAAGCAGTGAACCCGCGGCAAACGGGTCGAGGAGACTAAGATGAGTGGTGAGTACGACGATCTGAAGCGGCGCATGGATGGGGCCATCGCCGCGTTCAAGCATGACCTGGCTTCGCTGCGGACCGGTCGCGCCTCCAGCAATCTGCTCGATGCCATCCAGGTGCAGGCCTATGGCACCACCATGCCGATCAACCAGGTGGCCAACGTTTCGGTGCCGGAGCCGCGCATGATCTCGGTCTCGGTCTGGGACAAATCGATGGTCGGCGCGGTCGACCGCGCGATCCGGGAATCCAATCTGGGCTTCAACCCGATCGTCGATGGCACCAATCTGAGGATTCCGCTGCCGGAGCTCAACGAACAGCGCCGCAAGGAACTGGTCAAGATCTCGCACGGCTACGCAGAGAACGCCCGTGTCGCCGCGCGCCACGTGCGCCGCGACGGCATGGATTTCCTGAAGAAGGCGGAGAAGGACGGCGACATCAGCGAGGACGATCAGCGCAAGCGTTCCGACCAGGTCCAGAAACTTACCGACGAAACCATCAGCACCATCGATCATCTGCTTTCCGACAAGGAAGCTGAAATCATGCAGGTTTAGGGTTGGCCCTTGGCTGACCCGAAAGCGAGATCATGACAACGCCCGCGCATGTCGCGATCATCATGGATGGAAATGGACGCTGGGCCAAGGCGCGCGGTATGCCGAGGCTCGCCGGTCATCGCGCCGGCGTCGAGGCGCTGCGCAAGGCGGTGCGCGCCGCCCCCGGTCTCGGCATCTCCTTCCTGACCGTCTACGCTTTCTCGTCGGAGAACTGGTCGCGGCCGAAGTCCGAGGTCAGCGACCTTATGGGTCTGTTGAAGCTGTTCATCCGTCGCGACCTTGCCGAGCTGCACCAGAGCGGCGTACGGGTCAGGATCATCGGCGACCGCACAGGGCTGCAGGCGGACATCAGGGGGCTGCTCGACGAGGCCGAATCGCTGACGATCCACAACACCTCGCTGACGCTGGTGATCGCCTTCAATTACGGCGGGCGTGACGAGATCGTCCGCACGGCGCGCAAGCTTGCCGCGGCCGTGGCGCGCGGCGAAATGGACAGCGAGGCTATATCGGCTGAAAGCTTTGCCGGCTCTCTCGACACGCAAGGCATTCCCGATCCGGAGCTGGTCATCCGCACCAGCGGCGAACTGCGCCTGTCCAACTTCCTCTTGTGGCAGGCCGCCTACAGTGAACTCGTCTTCCTGCCGTGCTACTGGCCGGATTTCAACCGCGAGCATTTCGCCGAGGCCTTGCGCGAATATGCCGGCCGCGAGCGCCGCTTCGGCGGACTGGGGCCGCAGGACGTCGCTTCGCGGCCGGCCGCGGGATGAGCAACCTTCAGCTGCGCGTCATGTCGGCTGTCGTGCTGGCCATTGTGGCCCTCGGCCTGACCTGGCTCGGCGGCCTGCCGTTCCGGCTGCTGTGCGCCGTCATGGCGGCAATGATCTTTTACGAGTGGACACGCATGTCGCGGCCCGCCGCGGCCGACGGGCTTGGTTTTCTCCCGGAAGCGCTAATGGTCATTTTCGTCGGCGCCTTGATTGCCGGCCTGCCCGCACGGTGGCTGCTGCCGCTCGTTGTGATTCTGGTTGGGACAGCTGCGATCACCGCTGGAGTTCGCAAGATCGGCCAGTGGGACGCCGGCGGCCTTGCCTATGCCTGCATGTCGGGCCTGTCGCTTGCCCTGCTGCGCGACGGCGACCATTCGGGCCTTGTCGCCATCCTGTTCCTGTTCGCGGTCGTCTGGGCAACCGACATTTTTGCCTATTTCGTCGGGCGTGCCGTTGGCGGGCCCAAACTGGCGCCTTCGATCTCGCCAGGCAAGACCCGCAGCGGCGCCCTCGGCGGGGCGGTCGGCGGTGTCGTGGCAGGGCTTCTGCTTGCCGCCTTCGCCGGCGCCGGCAACCTGGCGTTGCTGGGTGTTGTGGCGCTGGTGCTGTCGATTGTCGCCCAGGCCGGCGACCTCTTCGAATCCTGGGTCAAGCGGCGTCACGGCCGCAAGGATTCTGGCGTGCTCATCCCTGGGCATGGCGGCGTCATGGACCGTGTCGACGGGCTTGTCGCGGCCGCTCTTGCCCTATACGTCATCGGCTGGATCGCGGCGGGCGCCGAGCATCCGGCACAGGGGCTGTTTCCCATTTGAACGGTGTCATTCCACGATCTGGCGCGGGCGCCTTGGATTCGCCTGTATTGATGTCACAGTCACGCAGCGACGCGGAAGAACTTGAGGGCCTGAATTGAACGAGATTCTTCACGCGATTTTCAGCACGGAAGGCCTCTTTCTCGGCACGCTCGTGCCGTTTCTCTTCGTTCTGACCGTCGTGGTGTTCGTTCACGAGATGGGCCACTATCTCGTCGGCCGCTGGTGCGGCATCGGGGTCAGGGCCTTCTCAATCGGCTTCGGTCCGGAGCTCATCGGCTTCAACGACAGGCATGGTACGCGCTGGAAGCTTTGCGCCATACCGCTTGGCGGCTATGTCAAGTTTGTGGGCGACATGAACGCCACCTCCAGCCAGCCGACATCGGAAGAACTCGAAACGCTGACCGACGAGGAACGCAAGGTTGCCTTCCACACCCAGGCGATCTGGAAGCGCGCGGCAACGGTGGTGGCCGGGCCGCTGTTTAACTTCCTGCTGACGATCGTCGTCTTTTCCGTGCTGTTTGCCGCGTATGGGCGTTATGTCGCGGAGCCGATGGTCGCGGAGGTTACAACAGACAGTCCCGCGGCCAAGGCCGGCATCTTGCCAGGCGACCGATTCGTCAGCGTTGACGGCAGCAAGGTCGAAACCTTCGGCGACGTGCAGCGGCTGGTCTCCGGCCGCGCCGGCGACACCATCACCTTCGTCATGCTGCGCGGCGGCAAGGAGATCACGGTGACCGCGTCGCCGCAGCTGATGGAGCAGGAGGACGCGCTCGGCAACAAGGTCAAGGTGGCCGTGATCGGCGTCGTCAACAACAAGGAACTCGGCCAGCCCCGCCTCATCACCTACACCCCGGTCGGAGCCGTTGCGGCGGCCGTTGCGGAAACCGGCCACGTCATCGAGCGCACCGGACAGTTCCTGCAGCGCTTCGCCGTCGGGCGCGAGGACAAGTGCCAGTTGGGTGGCCCGGTCAAGATCGCCGACATGGCCGGCAAGGCGGCCAAACTCGGTTTCGAATGGCTGGTGCAGCTCGTCGCGCTGCTGTCCGTTGGGATAGGCATTCTAAACCTTTTGCCGATTCCCCCCCTCGACGGCGGCCATCTGTTGTTCTACGGGGTGGAGGCCGTTATCCGCCGGCCGGTGTCGGAACGGATGATGGAAATGGCCTATCGGGCCGGTCTGCTTCTGGTGCTGTGCTTCATGGGGTTCGTGTTCTGGAACGATCTCTTTGGGTGCTGAAATCATGAAGGAATTTGGCCTGAGCATGGCGGATGTTGAGACGCCGTTTACCATGCACGGGGATATGAGTGACGCGAAAGCCACGCAACAGGGTTAAGTAAATACAAATTAACCAGAAGCCTTGCGTGTAGGGAAAATCCGGTTAATACGGTAGGGGAAATGACCGCACGTCCGGTTTTCTCGCCGTGGGGACTACGAGAAAAGGTTATTAAGCCCGATGAAGGCAGCATCCAAGTTTCTAAACGCCGCGTCAGCGGCGGCACTGTCCGCCGCTCTGGTCGTACCAGGTGCGCTCGCAGTGCAGTTCGTTGCCACATCGGCGGCCGAAGCCGCGGTCGTAAGCCGGGTGGAGGTGAGCGGCAACCAGCGTGTCGACGCCGATACCATCCGCAACTACATCACCATCAAGCCCGGCAAGGCCTTCTCCAGCTCCGATGTCGATAGCGCGGTCAAGGCGCTGTTCGGCACCGGCCTGTTCTCGGATGTCCAGATCAACCAGGTCGGCTCGACCCTGGTGGTCAAGGTTTCGGAATACAAGGTCGTCAACCAGGTGCTGTTCCAGGGCAACAAGAAGCTCAAGGACAATGCGCTTCAGGCAGCGGTTCAGCTGAAGCCGCGCGGCACGTTCTCTCAGGCTACGCTGGATTCGGATGTCGAGGCGGTCAAGGCCGCCTACAGGCGCATCGGCCGTGACGATGCCGGCGTGACCGCGCAGATCATGGAGCTCGGCGACAACCGCGTGAACGTGGTCTTCCACATCACCGAAGGCGATCGCACGCAGATCGCGGCAATCAATTTCGTCGGCAACAGCGCCTATTCCAGTCGCCGCCTGTCTGATGTGATCAACACCAAGCGCTCGTCCTGGGTCTCGTTCATCCTGCGCGACGACGTCTACGACGAAGACAAGCTGCGCGCCGACCAGGAGCTGCTGCGCCGCTTCTATTACAATCACGGTTATGCCGACTTCCAGGTCGTGTCCGCCGTCGGCGAGCTCGACAACGCGACCAACAAATACACGGTCACCATCACCGTCCAGGAAGGCGAGCGCTACAATTTTGGCGACATCAGCGTCGAAAGCACGATTCCGGAAGTCGACTCCAAGTCGCTGGAATCGGTGGTCGAAACCCGCAAGGGCGATGTCTACAATGCCAAGAACGTCGAAGACTCCATCATTGCGCTGACGGAGAAGGTGGCTGGTTCCGGCTATGCTTTCGCCCAGGTGACACCGCGCGGCGACCGCAACTTCGAGAACCACACGATCTCGGTGGTCTACACCGTCGACCAGGGCACCAAGGCCTATGTCGAGCGCATCGAGATCCGCGGCAACGACCGCACGCGTGACTATGTCATCCGTCGCGAATTCGATGTCAGCGAAGGCGATGCGTTCAATCAGGTGCTCATCCAGCGCGCGAAGAAGCGCCTGGAAGACCTGAATTATTTTGACAAAGTCGACATTTCGACCGTGCCTGGCTCGGCCCCTGACCAGGTCGTGCTGGTGGTCGACGTGGTCGAGAAGTCGACGGGTGAATTCTCGGTTGGCGCCGGCTATTCGACCGGCGGCGATTCGGCTGGACCGTCCGTCGAAGGATCGATCACCGAGCGCAACTTCCTCGGTCGCGGCCAGTTCATCAAAGTGTCGGCGGGTGGCGGCAAGAATTCGCGCGACTACAGCCTGTCCTTCACTGAGCCCTATTTCCTCGGGCGGCGCATCGCAGCCGGCTTCGACATTTTCAAGTCGACGCGGGAATACAACAACAATTACGACAGCGACACCACCGGCGCGACGATCCGCTTCGGACTGCCTATCACCAACAGCATCACGACCCAGTTGGCGTACAACATCTCGCAGGAGAAATATAAGGTCGACGATAGTTGCGGCCCTACCGATCCTCCAAATCCTCCCGGCGGCACCTGTAACATCTCGCAGGCCATCCTGGACGGCATCGATCAGAGTCCGTGGATCAAGTCCTCGGTCAGCCTGGGACTGGTTTATAATACGATCGACGACATGAAGAACCCGCATGAGGGTATCTACGCCAATACGACCGTGGAGGTCGCGGGTCTCGGCGGCGATGCCAAATTCGTGAAGATCACCGGGCGCGGCAGCATCTACCAGACGCTGTCCGAGCAGCTTGACCTTGTCGGCCTCCTTTCGGGTGGTGCAGGCCATGTCGAGGGTTACGGCAGCGACGGCGATCTGCGCATCTTCGACCACTTCCAGAGCACCGATCGAATGATCCGCGGCTTTGCCTACGGTGGCATCGGCCCCGTCGCTTCCGGCACCAGTGGCGATCACCTTGGCGGTACGACCTATTTCAACGCTTCGGCCGAGGCGCAATTTCCACTCCCGGTTATTCCCGAGAGCTTCGGCTTGCGTGGCGCGGTGTTCGCCGATGCGGCGACGCTCTACGGCAACAAGATTGCCGATCAGTCACTGGTCAATCAGGACTCGACCGGCTTGCAGATACGCGCCTCGGTTGGTCTCGGCCTGATGTGGGCGTCTCCGTTCGGCCCAATTCGTATCGACTATGCAATCCCGGTCAAAAAGGAAGCCACAGACGACGTGCAGGAATTCAACTTCGGCATATCGACCCGCTTCTGATCGGCGGCCAACGATGCTCCCGGGTTTTGGATCCGGGAGAAATGTTCCGACCTAGCTGGATATAGCTTCTGGAATGACCGATCCGGTGTTCTTCGCGCCATCACGCCGGTATACGGCGGCCGAAGTCGCGAATCTGACCGGCTCGGTGCTTGTCGATTCCGGCCAATCCGACGTTTTGATCGAAGCGCTGGCGCCGGCCAATGAAGGCGGCGCCAATGCGCTTGTCTTCGTCGACGGCAGGCGTAATTCCGCGCTGATGCCGTCGCTGCGGGCGGCGGCGGTCCTGTGCACGGCCGAATTCGCAAACAAGGCGCCTTCCAGCGTCGCTGTCTTGACTCATCCACGGCCGCAGCAGGCTTTCGCGCTGGTTGGGCGCCTGCTGTTCCCGACAGCCGCCACGCCGGGGCCAATGACCAGTGAAACCGGTGTTTCGCCGCATGCCCATGTCGATCCGACGGCGCATGTCGAAGCCGGGGCTATCATCGAGGCCGGCGCGGTCATCGGGCCTGGTGTCTCGATCGGCGGCGGCACAGTCATTGCGCCCAACGCCGTCATCGGACAGTCCTGCCAGATTGGCCGTGACGGTTATGTCGGGCCGGGCGCCAGTATCCAGTACGCTCTGATCGGCAATCGGGTCATCATCCATGGTGGCGCCAGGATCGGCCAGGACGGCTTTGGCTTTGTCGGCGGCGCCAAGGGGCCGGAACGTGTTCCACAGATCGGACGCGTCGTCATCCAGGACGATGTCGAGATCGGCTCCAATTCCACCGTCGATCGTGGCGCCATGTCCGATACGATCATCGGGCAAGGCACCAAGATCGACAATCTCGTTCAGATCGCCCATAACGTCCGCATCGGCCGCAATTGTATAGTGGCCGGGCTGTCGGGTATTTCCGGTTCCGTGGTGGTGGGTGACAATGTCACCATGGGCGGCGGTGTCGGGCTTGCGGATCATCTGACGATTGGTACAGGTGCCAAGCTTGCAGCCAGAAGTGGATTTATGAGCAATGTTCCCGCCGGCGAGATCTGGGGTGGCTATCCGGCGCAGCCGATGGCGGAAGCCATGCGAGAGATAGCCATGTTGCGCACGATGGCCAGGGCACGCAAGCAGGGCAAGGACAATGGCTGACATGGTGGCGGCGACAACGCTGGAAGCGGTCGACATATTGGGGCTGATGAAGCTCCTGCCGCACCGCTATCCCTTCCTGATGATCGACCGCATCGTGGACATCGACGGCGACGACTCCGCCATCGGCATCAAGAACGTGACCATAAACGAGCCGCATTTTCAGGGGCATTTCCCGGAGCAGCCGGTGATGCCTGGCGTGCTGATCGTCGAGGCCATGGCCCAGACGGCCGGAGCCATCTGCATCCGCAGCCTCGGGGCGTCAAAGCCATCGCTGGTCTATTTTCTGACCATCGACAACGCCAAATTCCGCAAACCGGTCGTCCCCGGCGACCAGTTGAAGATCCATGTCAAGAAAATCAAGAAGCGCGGCAACCTGCTCAAATTCGCCTGTGAAGCCCTGGTCGAAGGTACCAAGGCGGCCGAGGCCGAGATTTCAGCCATGATGGTCACCGGCGACTGACGATCGAGTGCCTATGAAAATCAAGACGTCAATCCATCCTTCCTCCGTCGTGGAAGAAGGCGCCCAGATCGGCCAGGGTGTGCGCATTGGGCCGTTCTGCCATGTCAGCGCCGATGCCGTGATCGGCGACGGGGTCGAACTGGTCAGCCATGTCTCGGTGATGGGCGCGACCACTATCGGGGCGTCGACCAAGGTCTATCCGATGGCGACACTGGGCGCACCGCCGCAAAACACCAAGCACAAGGGCGGCCGCACGACGCTGGTCATTGGCGCCAACTGCACCATCCGCGAAGGCGTGACCATGCATGTCGGCACCGACACCAGCCGTGGCGAAACCACGGTCGGCGACAATGGCAATTTCCTCGCCTACGCCCATATCGCCCATGACTGTGCCGTCGGCAACAACGCCACCTTCGCCAATGGGGCGACATTGGGCGGCCACTGCGAGATCGGCAACAACGTCTATATTGGCGGCCTCAGCGCCGTCCATCAATTCGTGCGCGTGGGTGACAACGCCTTTCTTGGCGGGTGCTCGGCTTTTGTCGGTGATGTCATTCCCTATGCCATCGCCGTCGGTAACCGCGCCAGCCTGCGCGGCTTGAACATCATCGGCCTCAAGCGCGCCGGTCTGCCGCGTTCCGAAATCCATCTGCTGCGCAAGGCCTACAAGACGATCTTCGACCGCTCCCGCACCGTGGGCGAGAACATCGAGTTCGCCAAGGTGGAGTTCGCCTCGTCGCCGACAGCGATGAAGATCATCGACTTCATCACCAGTCGCGGCAAGCGGCACTATGCGGTGCCATCGCTCAAGGGCGGCGATGGCGACGATGCCGATGACGAAGGCTGAGACAGCCGCGGCTGGTCTCGATCTCCCGCCTGGTGCCAGGGTCGGCATCATCGCCGGCGGCGGCAGCCTTCCGGTCGAAGTCGCTGCCGGTTTGGCCGGACAGGGTCATCCGCCCTTCGTCGTGCTCATGGACGGTGAGGCCGACCGCCTGGCTGAATTGTGCCGTTACGAGCATGAGACCCTTGCCCTGGAGGCGATAGGATCGCTCATTCCGCTGCTCAAGCGTAACCGGATTACGCATCTGGTGCTTGCCGGCGAGATTAAGCGCAGGCCAAGGCTGACACAGATGCGCCCAAGCCTCAGCCTGCTCGCTGTGATACCCGTCGTCGTCATGGCGTTGGCGCGCGGCGACGATGGACTGCTCAAGGTGGTGGCGCGCGGGCTCGAGGCCCGGGGGATAAAGGTCGTGGGCGCCCACGAGATCGTGCCGAACCTTGTCGCCGCCGAAGGGGTGTTGACCAGGGCCACGCCCCGGAAGTCGGACTGGCGCGACATCGAGGCAGGTTTTGCCGCGGCAAAAGCCATCGGGGCGCTGGATATCGGCCAGGCGGCGATCGCGGTCGGCGGCCGGACCATTGCGCTTGAAGGCATCGAGGGCACGGCCGGATTGCTGGACCGCGCCAGGCTGCTGCGCGGCCACGGCCGTATCGCCGGCAAGACGCGCGGTGTGCTGGTCAAATGCGCCAAGCCTGGCCAGGAGCTGCGCGCGGATCTTCCTTCCATAGGGCCCCAGACGGTAGAAGCAGCGCATGCGGCCGGGCTTGCCGGCATTGCCGTCGAGGCGGGACGCTCCCTAATCCTCGAAGCTCCCGCAACCCTCTCGCGTGCCAATGACCTTGGGCTGTTCATTGTCGGCCTGGCCGCAACGGAGTCAGGTCATGGCTGACAGGGCGCTGAAGATCGCGATCGTCGCGGGCGAGGAGTCAGGCGACCTGCTTGGCGCCGACATTGTCCAGTCGCTGCGCCAAATAACAGGACGCGAGGTGCAGCTCGTCGGCCTCGGTGGCCGCCACCTGCAGGCGCTTGGGCTGGTTTCGCCGTTCGACGCCAGCGAGGTCGCGCTGATGGGGTTCAGCGCCGTCCTGCGTGACCTGCCGCGCCTGATGCGGCGGATCGGTCAGCTGGCGGGGCTGGTTGCGGATGCCAAGCCGGACTGCCTCGTCACCATCGACAGCCCCGATTTTTCGCTGCGCGTCGCCAAAAAGGTGCGCGCCGCCAACCCGACGATCCCGATCGTCCACTATGTCTGCCCGAGCGTCTGGGCATGGCGGCCGGGCAGGGCGGTGGCGATGAAGCCGTATGTCGATCACATCCTGTGCATCCTGCCGTTCGAAGTGAAGGAGCTCGATCGGCTGGGTGGCCCGCCCGGCACCTATGTCGGCCATCGCCTGACGCATGATCCAGGCGTGCTGTCGGCCGCTAGGGCGCAGGCCCAGCCGCGTGATCTTTCACCAGACCGCGTGAAGACGCTGCTTGTCCTGCCCGGCTCGCGGCGCGGCGAGGTGCGACGGCTGCTCGAGCCGTTCGGCGAGACCGTGTCGATGCTGCGGGCACGCGGGCATCGGCTTCGGCTGATGTTGCCGACGGTGCCGCATGTCGCGGACACCGTACGATCCGCGGTCACGCGCTGGGATGAAAAACCCGAGATTATCCTGGAGCCGGAACGCAAATGGCAGGCCTTCGGCAAGGCCGACGCGGCGTTGATCGCGTCCGGCACCGTCTCCCTGGAACTGGCACTGTCCGGCGTGCCGATGATCTCTTGCTACCGTCTCGACCCTGTCGCACGCGCCGTGGCGCGATATCTCGTTTCGGTCTGGTCGGCGCTGCTGCCCAACCTGATCTCGGATCGCGCACTGATCCCGGAGTTCTACGACGAATACGTCAGGCCGAACAATCTGGCACGCCAGCTGGAAGCGCTGTTGGCCGACAGTGGCATGCGCGCCTGGCAGAAAGACGGGTTCGCCGAGATTTCACGGCGCATGGCAACGGACAAACCGTCCGGTGAGATCGCGGCGCAGGTGGTGATGAGGTGTATCAAGAGAGTGAGTAGGCAGTAGTGAGTGGTGAATAGTGAGTAGTGAGTAGTGAGTTAGAAAACTCTCTAACCTCACTACTCACTAACCACTACTCACTACTCACTTGTCTCAGCGCTTGGCGATCGGCACGTAGTCGCGCTCCGGCGCGCCGGTATAGAGCTGGCGCGGACGGCCGATCTTCTGGCGTGGATCCTCGATCATTTCCTTCCACTGGGCGATCCAGCCAACCGTGCGGGCGACCGCGAACAGCACGGTGAACATGGTGGTGGGGAAGCCCAGCGCCTTCAGCGTGATGCCGGAATAGAAGTCGACGTTCGGGTAGAGTTTCTTCTCGATGAAATAGGGATCGGTCAGCGCGATCTTTTCCAGTTCCATCGCGATGTCGAGCAGCGGATCGTCCTTGATGCCGAGTTCGCCCAGAACCTCATGCGCCGTCTTCTGCATGATCTTGGCACGCGGATCGTAGTTCTTGTAGACGCGGTGGCCAAAGCCCATCAGGCGGAATGGATCGTTCTTGTCCTTGGCGCGGGCGATGAATTCCGGGATGTGATCGACATGCCCGATCTCGCCCAGCATGTTGAGCGCCGCTTCGTTGGCGCCGCCATGGGCCGGGCCCCACAGGCAAGCAATCCCGGCGGCGATGCAGGCGAACGGGTTGGCGCCCGAGGAACCGGCGAGGCGAACGGTCGAGGTCGAAGCGTTCTGCTCATGATCGGCATGCAGGATGAAGATACGCTCCATGGCGCGCGCCAGCACCGGGTTGATCTTGTACTCCTCGCACGGCACGGCAAAGCACATGTGCAGGAAGTTTGCCGCGAAACCGAGATCGTTCTTCGGGTAAATAAAGGGCTGGCCGATGTGGTACTTGTAGGCCATGGCCGCGATCGTCGGCATTTTGGCGATCAGGCGCATGGAGGCAACCATGCGCTGGTACGGGTCGGAGATGTCGGTCGAGTCATGATAGAAGGCCGACAGCGCGCCAACCACGCCGCACATCACCGCCATCGGGTGCGCGTCGCGGCGGAAGCCGGTGAAAAAGCGCGACATCTGCTCGTGCACCATTGTGTGGCGCGTTACGCGGTAGTCGAAATCGTCCTTCTGCGCCTTGGTCGGCAATTCGCCGTAGAGCAGGAGGTAGCAGACTTCGAGGAAGTCGCCATGTTCGGCCAACTGGTCGATCGGATAGCCCCGATGCAGGAGGATGCCGGCGTCGCCATCGATGAAGGTGATTTCCGACTCGCAGCTTGCCGTCGAGGTGAAGCCCGGGTCATAGGTGAAGGCGCCGATGGTGCTGTAGAGCGAGGCGATGTCGATGACGTCAGGTCCGACCGAGCCGCTTCGCACCTTGAATTCGTGAGTCTTGCCGGCGAATTCCAGCGTTGCCGTGGCCTCTTGGCCGCCCACATCCAGTTTTTTCGCAGCTTCGGTCATTGCAAACTCCTTCTTGTTTCCTCATGCCGGCAAAGGCAAATTCCGCAGAGCGACACGTCGAAATCACCGCAATGCGCGTATTCGCCACCGCATTCTAGGAGGTGCGTGCCAGATTGGGCCAAGGCCTAATGTTGCACTGCGAAACCCGCCTTTCAATGCCAATCTTCTTGGGCCAGTTTGCTCCTAATCGATTTGATCCGCTACGCGCGCCAGGCTTTCCTCACGCCCCAGAACGGCAAGCACGTCGAATACGCCCGGTGACGTGCTCTTGCCGGTCAACGCAGCCCGCAACGGCTGGGCCACGGCGCCAAGCTTGTGCCCGCCAGCCAGCGCAAAGTCGCGGATCGCGGCCTCGGCCGTGGCCGCCGTCCAGTCGCCTGACAGCGACTTCAAAGCTTCGTGAGCGCCACGCAGGATCTTGCGCGCGTCGTCATTGAGCAGGAGTGCCGCCTTGTCGTCGATCGGCAGCGGCCGCGCGGCAAACAGGAAGGCGGCGCCGTCGACAAGCTCGACCAGCGTCTTGGCGCGCTCCTTCAGGCCTGGAAGTGCTGCCAGCAGCTGCGCCTTGTTCTTCTCGTTGAGCCGCGCCGCCATCGCCGGGCCGCCCTCCAGATAGGGCAAGGTGGCGATAAAGATATCGAACAGCTCGGTGTCGGCCATACGTCGCATATGCGCGCCGTTGATCGCTTCCAGCTTGGCGAAATCGAAGCGCGCCGCGCCCTTGTTGACGTCGCCAATGTCGAACCACGAGACCATGTCCTCGATCGACATGATCTCGTCGTCGCCATGGCTCCAGCCGAGCCGCGCAAGATAATTGAGCAGCGCCTCCGGCAGATAGCCCATGGCGCGATAGGCTTCGACGCCGAGCGCGCCATGGCGCTTCGACAGCTTGGCGCCGTCGGCGCCGTGGATCAGCGGGATATGCGACATCGACGGCACGTCCCAGCCCATGGCGTTGTAGATCACGGTCTGGCGGGCGGCGTTGGTCAGGTGATCGTCGCCACGGATGATGTGGGTGACGCCCATGTCGTGATCGTCGACGACGACGGCATGCATGTAGGTCGGGTTGCCGTCCGAACGCAGGATGATGAAGTCGTCGAGATCCTTGTTGGGGAAGCGCACGTCTCCCTGGACCCGGTCCTGCACCACCGTCTCGCCCTCGGCCGGTGCCTTGATGCGGATGGCGCCCCTGACGCCGGACGGCGCCTCCGACGGGTCGCGGTCACGCCAATGGCCGTTATAGCGTGGCGGTAGGCCCTTGGCACGTGCAGCTTCGCGCATTGCCTCGAGCTCGGCTGAAGTCTCGTAGCTGTAATAGGCCTTGCCCAGGCGCACCAGCTCCTCGGCCACCTCGCGATGGCGCGGCGCGCGCTCGAATTGGGAGACCGCGTCACCGTCCCACGAAAGGCCAAGCCAGGTCAGGCCATCGAGAATGGCCGATGTGGCCGCATCGGTCGAACGCTCGCGATCGGTGTCCTCGATGCGCAGCAGCATCGTGCCGCCGGTATGCTTTGCATAGAGCCAGTTGAAGAGCGCCGTGCGCGCGCCGCCGATGTGCAGATAGCCGGTCGGCGAGGGGGCAAAACGGGTGATGACCTTGTCGGGCATGGAACTCTCGGAAAACGTCTGAAGCTGGGTGCGGAGCGTGCGGACTTTCGCGCGTTGCGCGTTCATGTAGCATAGGACGTCGAGGGTGCAAGGGGCAGACCCGATGACTGGACGAGGCCGGGGCTCGGATCGGGGCGAGGATGCCGCTATCGGCGTCAGCGAGCGATCCCTGTTTGCGGCGCCTGCGACGATCCCACTGCCATCTCCGCTCGTGGCTGCGCCCGAAACCAGGTCGCTGCAGGCAGGTGGGCAGGAGCCGGCGCCGGCTCCTGCCGCGGGCAGGATCGCGCGCGTGCGCCGGCAAGTCGGCCTGGTATCCTTGCCTCGCCTGCGCCATGGCGTGGCCAAGGCGGCGGAGCTCGAACTCGACCGGGGCATCGCGTTCCTGCTGGTGCCGGTCTGTCTGGCCGTTGGGGCAATCGCCTATTTCTCGCTGGCATCCGAGCCCGACTTTGCAAAACCCGTCGCGGTCGTGGTGCTGATGGCGGTCTGTGTTTTCGTCTCGCGTTCCTGGTCGAAAACCCAGCTGTGTTTCATGGCAGTGCTGTTGTGCGCGCTGGGCCTGCTCGCGGCGAAGGTCGAAACATGGCGAGCCGGAACCCGGATGCTGGGTTCGGAAATCTCCACGCAATTGACCGGCCGCGTGGTCTCGCTCGAAGAGATGGAGAGCGGCCGCATCCGGCTGACCATGGACGTGATTTCGACCGCCCGGCCGAAACTGCGCTATGCACCGGAAAGGGTCCGGCTTTCCGCACGCAAGATACCGCCGGGAATGACCGCCGGCTCGCTCATCACAGGCTACGCCAAACTGTTGCCGCCGACCGGCCCGGTGCGGCCGGACAGCTACGACTTCTCTTTCGACAGCTATTTCGCCGGCATCGGCGGCAGCGGCTTCTTTCTCGGCAATCCGACGGTTGTTTCCGCCGACGACGGTGAGATGCCGCTATCGGCTCGCCTTTTTTCAGGCATCGAAAATGCCCGCGAATCCATCGCCGACCACATCAGGGGCAGCGTCGGCGGCGCTGAAGGCGAGATCGCGGCGGCGCTGATCGTCGGCGTGCGCGCCGGCATACCCGATGAAATCAATGAAGCGATGCGGCGTACCGGCATCTATCACATCATCTCTATTTCGGGACTGCATATGGCGCTTGTGGCCGGCACCATCATGGGTCTGCTGCGTGGTGCCTTCGCGCTGTTTCCAGACTTTTCCGCGCGCCGGCCGGTGAAGAAATACGCGGCCGCCGCCGCACTGTTCTCGATCGCGGCCTATCTCATCATTTCCGGTGTCGTCGTTGCCGCCGAACGCAGCTTCATCATGCTGGCGGTGATGCTGATTGCCGTCTTCTTCGATCGCGCTGCCCTGACCATGCGCAATCTGGCGATCTCGGCGATCGCCGTCATCCTGGTCTCGCCTCACGAGGTCGTCGGCCCGAGCTTTCAGATGTCGTTCGCCGCGACCGCGGCCCTGGTTGGCGCTTATGCCGGCTGGGCCGATCACCATGCGGGAAAGACGCGGCCACCGCCGCCAAAGCGATCCCTGGCGGGGTTCCTGACGCGAAAATTCCTGCTGGCGACAGGAGGATTGGCCATGACGTCCATTATCGCCGGCAGCGCCACGGCACTGTTTGCCATCTGGCATTTCCAGCGGGTATCGCCGCTCAGCCTGTTCGCCAATCTGGCCGTGATGCCGATCGTGTCGGTCGTGATGTTCCTGGCCGTCGCCAGCGCCCTGCTGATGCCATTCGGACTGGATTGGCCGGCTCTCTATCTCATGGGCAAGGGCCTGACAGCTATGATCGCCGTGTCGGCGTGGATATCGGAGCGCTCTCCGGTCGATGGAGTCGGGCTGATTTCGCAGCAATCCGTGCTGCTGGTCACCGTCGCGCTGGCAATCGCGACGATGGCGACGACATGGCTGCGGCTCGCGGCGCTGCCATTCGCGCTTGCCGGCCTGTTGATTGTGTCGCACACACGCGCGCCCGATGTGCTGATCTCGGAAGATGCGCGGCTGGTCGCGCTGCCGATCGGCAATGGCGAACTGGCCGTCAACCGGGAACGTCCGAACGAATTCGCAACCGACAACTGGAAGCGCGCCCTGATCTCCGAAACAATCGTCAAACCGGAAATGTTCGACACGACAGACAGGCAATTCGATGTTGCCAGTCCCACCGACCTGCCGCCGGGATCGCCCTTCTACTGCCGCGAAGGCCTGTGCCTTGCCAGGCACCCTTCCGGCGCGATCATTGCCTATGTCGAGGACCGCAAGACCACCTGGAAAGCCTGCGCTTTCGCCGACCTGATCATCGTCAACGACGCAACCGCCTATGACGCCTGCCATAATCCACTGGTTCTCGTCGTCACCAAACGGCAGCTCGCCCGCAAGGGAAGCGCTGCCGTCTTCTTCAATCCCCAGTCGGCCACGACCCGGGCCGCGATCGCATTCGCCATCGACGGACCATACCGGCCCTGGCACGAACAGCGAAAATTCTCACGCGAGGCGAGGGGGCTGCCGCCGTACAAAAAACCCGACAAGCCCGATGGCAAGCCGGCTCAGTAACGCCTGATCAACCCGACCAGCTTGCCTTGCACCTTGACCCTGTCCGGCCCGAAAATGCGCGTTTCGTAGGCTGGATTGGCGGCCTCGAGCGCGATCGAAGCGCCTTTGCGGCGGAACCGCTTCAGTGTCGCTTCCTCTTCGTCGACCAGTGCCACGATAATTTCGCCCGGGCTTGCCGTGTCGGCATTGCGGATAATGACCGTGTCTCCATCGAAGATACCAGCCTCGATCATCGAGTCGCCCTTGACCTCCAACGCATAGTGCTCGCCGCCCATGATCATGTCCGGCGGCACCGAGATCGAATGCGTCTGATGCTGGATGGCATCGATCGGCACACCGGCGGCGATACGGCCCATGACCGGGATGGACACGGCTGAAACCGCATCGTCGTCGTTGCCGGCCGCGGGCAGGCGCGAAGGCGCAGCGGCCGGCCTGATCTGGCGTCCGAGACTGCCTTGGCCAAGGCTGCCTTGGATGACGCTTGGCGAGAACTTCTTTGCCGCATTGAGGCCCGGCGCGATCGAGTCCGGCAACCGCAGCACTTCCAGCGCGCGCGCCCGATTGGGTAGCCGGCGAATGAAGCCGCGCTCCTCCAGCGCCGTGATCAGGCGATGGATCCCCGACTTGGAGGCAAGATCGAGTGCTTCCTTCATCTCGTCGAAGGAAGGCGGTATCCCGCTTTCCTTGAGCCGTTCGTGGATGAACATCAGCAGTTCATGTTGCTTGCGTGTCAGCATGGCGGCCCCCAAGACATTGAACGAAAGGTTGAACCAGAATCGAAAAAACAAACCCAGAACAAACACTATCTGTTCCAGTTGTGTTCTGCAACCGTTTAAAGTTTAATGAATTTGTTAAGGGGTCTGAAGTTTTTTGCCCGCGACGGCGGGCGGCAACCAGTCCTTTCCGCCGTCGGCAGGCGCATTGAAATCGTTTTGGTTAATGGCCTGTGGCCCATCCGCCGACGAGGCTTTGGCATCAGTTAGTTGGAAGGCTTCTCCTCGGAAGGACGTATAAATCGCGGAGCCATTATTCGCGGAACGAAACGAAACCAAAATGCCAACGATTGGTAGCTTCGGGCGGCCATGGATCGGGGCGTTCGGCGCACTCCGGCCAGCGCGTTCGAATAGGCGTCGCGGAAGCGCTGAAGTTATCCCGAACCCGCCTTCAAGCTGCCGGCGCGAGCGGCGTATCTGGTAGCGCCGCTGTCTTCGCTGTGGACATAGACGTGCAGTGTGTAGCCGATATGCGCCGTCATCAGCGCCTTGGCCCGCTCGACGTCACGGTCGAGCGCCGCTTCCATGATCGCGGTATGGTGTTCGATCGCAATCGCTTCGCGTAGCGCTTCGATTGCCTCTTCATAGCCATCCTTGAGGCCGGCCGCGGCCCGCAGTGTCGGCGCCAGACCAAGAAAGCGATGATGCCGGCGCAGCTGATCCGAGATCGTCGAGCGGAACCGCAACAGCCAGTCGCATGTGGCGGCGCTCAGCAGCGCCGCATGGAAAGCCTCGTGGTTCTCGTCCCATCTGTCGACGGCCGCGTCCGAGGGATCGTCGACCGCCGTCTTGCAACGCGAGAGCCGGTAGTGGGCGGTGACCACGGCATCCTCCCACTCCCTGCCGCCTTTTTCCATCGATTCGAGGAACAGGGGTATCTCGACCACCATCCTGGCGCGTGCCAGATCCTCCAGCTCGGCCCGCGACACCGGAGCCACGGCAAAACCACGATTGCTGATCGCGGTGACCAGGCGTTCGGCCTCGAGCCGCGACAGGGCTTCGCGCAACGGTGTCCAGCCGACGCCATAGGTGCCGCGCAGCGCACTCAGTTTGAGCGGGGCGCCGGGCATGAGGCGCGTGGTCAGGATGTCGCGCCGCAACAGCTGATAGGCGGCTTCCGTTTTTGTGGAACTCGTTTCATCCCGCATGGTGATCAATCCGTCGTCTGGCGAAAGTATATATGATATTGAGGCACAGCAACAATTATATATAATGTTTGACACAGACCGGCGGACTGACCATGATCGCCGTAGTAGCCGCGTTTCCAAGCGGCCCTGATCAAATCTGGGAGGAAATGATGTTGAAGTCGAAATCCGCTTGGTTGTCGGGTTTGGCCCTGGCAGGCGCATTGATGGTCGGTGCCGGCAGTGCCGCGGCCGATCAAATCCGTATCGGCATTGCCAATTTCGGCGAGCATCCGCAATTGAACGCCGCCACAGCCGGCTTCAAGAAGGCGCTGACGGATAATGGCTTCGTCGAGGGCAAGGACGTCGTCTACACGGAGAGCCACACCAATTTCGATGCATCGCTGGTGCCGCAGATGATCGCCAAGCTGCAGGCCGAGCAGCCCAAGCTGATCTACACCATCACCACGCCGGTCTCGCAGATCGCCAAGAAAGCGCTCGCCGGTTCCGGCATTCCGATCGTTTTTGCCGCGGTCACCGATCCAGTGGCGGCCAAGCTGGTGCCGTCATGGGACGCCGGAGACGAAGGCATGACCGGCGCCAGCGATCTGCAGGACGTCGCCGCGGTGATGGCCTTCACCAAGAAGCTGCTGCCGAACGCCAAGCGCTTCGGCGTGCCTTATAATCCCGGTGAGGCCAATGACGTTGCCTTGGTCGAAAAGATCAAGGCGGCGGCACCGGCCGCGGGCTTCGAGGTGGTGGAGGTCGGCATCGACAACGTCAATGACATCCAGCAACGCATCGCTTCGCTCGCCGGCAAGGCCGACGTGATCTACGGCCCGGCCTCGAACCTGATCCAGCCGGCGATCGCCGCTGTCTCCGCGGCCGCCCGCCAGGCCGGTATCCCGGTCGTCAACTCCGATGACAGTGCGGTCCGCAACGGCACCGTGCCGGCGAGCTTCGCGGTCAATTACACGCAGGTCGGCGTCAACGCCGGCAACATCGCCGCCGAGATCCTCAAGGGCAAGGATCCCAAGACGATCGCGCCGTCGCGCCCGGCCTACAAGGACCACATGGCAACGATCTCGCGCAAGGCGATGGCCGCGTTCGGCATAGAGATACCGGCTTCAATGGCCGATTGCGGCTGCATCGTCGACTAACATCGGAACTGCTGGGGTGACGGCGTCGGCGCCGTCATCCCGAGGTCAGGGAGAAACGATGCTCGAGATTCGATCCGCGCGCAAAGTGTTCTACAAGGGCCAGGCCGACGAGAAGGTCGCGCTGGACGGTCTCAGCCTGTCCTTGGCCACCGGAGAGTTCGGCATCGTCATCGGCTCCAACGGGGCCGGCAAGAGCAGCATGCTCAACGCCATTTCCGGCGCCCTGATCCTCGATTCCGGCCAGATCCTGATCAACGGCGCCGACGTGACTGCAATGCCGGTGCACAAGCGCGCCGCGAAACTGGCGCGCGTGTTCCAGGACCCGATGCGCGGCACCGCCGCCAGCATGACGGTTGCGGAAAACATGCTGCTGGCCGATTTGCGCAGCCAAAAGCGCACCTTGCGCCCGGGGCTGAACACCACCCGGCTTGCATCCTACAGGGAACGCCTGTCGATACTGGGTCTCGGTTTGGAAAATCGTCTCGACACGCGTGTCGACCTGCTCTCCGGCGGGCAGCGGCAATCCTTGTCGCTGATCATGGCGGTCGGCGGATCGCCGGACTTGCTGCTGCTCGACGAGCACACCGCGGCCCTCGACCCGCGCACGGCCGAAATCGTCATGCAAGCGACCGTGCGCGCCGTCAACGCGCTGAAACTGACGACTTTGATGGTGACCCACAACATGCAACACGCCGTCGATTATGGCAGCCGGGTGATCATGCTCGATGCGGGCCGGGTGCTCCTGGAAGTCGCCGGGCAGGAGAAGGCGAGGGTCACGGTTATCGATCTGATCGGCCATTTCTCCGTCAAGACCGATCGCATGTTGCTGGCGAGCTGATCATCATGGGTTTTGTTGGGAACGTTCTCACCAGCTTCGTCGCGATCATGCCGGTCACCCTGGCGCAAAGCCTGATCCTGGCCTTTGTCGTGCTCGGGATCATGATCCCGTTTCGCATGCTGAATTTTCCCGATCTCACCAGCGAAGGCGCTTTTCCGCTGGGCGGCTGCGTCTGCGGCGTTCTCCTTGCCGCCGGCGCATCGCCGCTGATGGGCGTTGCTGCCGCCCTTGTCGCTGGCTTCGCGGCGGGCTGCTGCACCGCCTTCATCCATCTGCGCTTCCGCATCCACACGCTGCTTGCGGGCATCCTGATGATGACGATGCTCTACAGCATCAACCTTCGCATTATGGGCAAGTCCAACCTGTCCGTCTTCGGTTCGCCCTCGGTGTTCGACTGGGTGCCGTTCGCGCGGCCGGGTTTCCCCGCCAGCAAGATCGTCGTCGCGGGTCTCCTCGCGCTTGCCGCCTTCATGCTGCTCTACATGTTCTTCAGGACCGAGAAGGGGACTGCCGTGCGCGCCGTGGGCGCCAATCCTGACATGGCCGAGGCGCAAGGCATCAATGTCTGGGCCGCGACCATAGGCGGTGTCGGGCTGGCCAGCGCTTTTTCGGCGTCAAGCGGTGCGCTGATGGTGCAGTCGCAAGGCTTCGCCGACGTCAATATGGGCCTGGGAATTCTCATCAACGGCCTTGCCGCGCTGATGATCGGCGAAGCCGTCGTCGGCAAGCAGACGGTGTGGCGGCAATTGCTGGCGCCCTTCGCCGGCGCGATCATCTACTACCAGCTGGTGTCGTTCTGCCTTGCGGCCGGCATGCCGCCGCCTGACCTGAAGCTTGCCACGGGCCTGTTCGTACTGGCCATGCTTGCCTTGCCCAGCCTCAAGCGCAGCCGGGGTTCCGCACCGGTTCGCGAAGCGATTCGTGAGTAACCGGCGTGAATGACCAAGGCGTGAATAACCAGGGAATGTCACAAATGATGCCTGCAACGCTCGATCTCGCAGCCGTCGAAGCCATGGATGCGGCGGACCCGCTGCGTGCCATGCGCGACCGGTTCATCTTGCCGGAAGGCGTGATCTATCTCGACGGCAATTCACTCGGCGCCGCAGCACCCGCCGTCTTCGACGAGCTGCGGAAAGCCGCGACCCAGGAGTGGGCACAGGATCTGATCCGTGCCTGGAACACCGCCGGCTGGTTCGACATGCCGGTCGCGCTCGGCGACCAACTGGGGCGGCTGATCGGCGCGGCGGCCGGCCAGACGGTGGTCTGCGATACGACCTCGATCAACATCTACAAGGTGCTGCATGCCGCACTCGGCATGCGGCCGGACCGCTCGGTCATCGTCGCCGAGGGAGACAGCTTTCCAACCGATCTCTACATGGCCGAAGGCGTGGCCTCGACGCGCCCCGGCACGGTGTTGCGGCTTGAGGGCGTTGATGCGCCGACCATTGAGGAGCTGATCGACGAGCGCGTTGCGGTCATCCTGGTCAACCACGTCAACTACAAGTCCGGCCAGCTGCGCGACATGGCGGCACTGACATGCAAGGCCCATCAGGTCGGAGCGCTGATCGTCTGGGATCTCTGCCACACCGCCGGCGCGCTGCCTGTCGAGCTCGACAGCGCCAATGCCGATTTCGCCATCGGCTGCACCTACAAATATCTCAATGGCGGCCCGGGCGCGCCAGCCTTCATCTACGCCGCCGAGCGTCATCACGATAAAGTCCAGCAGCCGCTCAGCGGTTGGTGGGGCCATGCGCGGCCCTTCGCCTTCGAGCAGGGTTATGCGGCCGGCAGCGGTATCCGCCGGTTCCTGTGCGGCACGCAGCCGGTGTTATCGATGCGGGCGCTGAAGGGGGCGCTGGATATCTGGGACGATGTCGACATGGCGACGGTGCGCAAGAAGAGCATCGCGCTCACCGACCTGTTCATCCAGCTCGTCGAGACCAGATGCGGCGCCTACGGCCTGGAGCTGGAAAGCCCGCGCGACGGCAATCAGCGTGGCAGCCAGGTGTCCTTCCTCCATCCCAACGGTTACCAGGTGATGCGGGCCTTGATCGAGCGCGGTGTGATCGGCGATTTCCGTGCGCCGTCGACGATCCGCTTCGGCTTCACCCCGCTCTATGTCGGCTACGCCGATGTATGGCAGGCGGTCGAGGTCCTGGAAGATATCCTGCGCACTGGCGCCTGGCAGGATACACGCTTCGCGGTCAAGACGGCAGTGACCTGAAGCCGGCGCGAAGTCGGAAAAGTGTGACACGGTTTCCCACAGGAATTGCGTCAGACGAGAGTTCAGAGCCGGGTGCGAACCGTCCACAGTTCCGGAAACAGGACGACTTCGAGCATCTTCTTGAGATAGGAGGCGCCCGACGTGCCGCCGGTGCCGCGCTTCAGGCCGATGATGCGCTCGACGGTGGTGACGTGGTTGAAGCGCCAGCGGCGGAAATAGTCCTCGAAGTCGACCAGCTTCTCGGCCAGTTCATAAAACATCCAGTAGCGCTGCGGATCGCGGTACACCGTCTGCCAGGCGACCAGGACTTCTTCGTTCCCGGTCCGCGTCTCGCGCCAATCCGTGCGCTTTGCGTCCGCCCCGATGTCGAAGCCATTGCGGGCCAGAAGCAGCAGCGCTTCATCGTAGAGCGACGGCTCGGCCAGGATCGCCTCCAGCTTCTGGCTGAGGTCCGGCCGGTGCTTGTGCGGCCCGAGCATGGCGAGGTTGCGGTTACCGGCCATGAACTCGATGGCGCGATACTGCCAGGACTGGAAACCCGAGGACTGGCCGAGCGCGTCGCGGAACTCGGTGTATTCGCTGGGCGTCATCGTGCGCAGCACGTCCCAGGCATTGTTCAACTGCTCGAAAATGCGGGCGACACGCGACAGCATCTTAAAGCTCGGTTCGAGGCGGTCGGCACGGATCGAGCGGATCGCCGCGCCAATCTCGTGCAAAGCGAGTTTCATCCACAATTCCGATGTCTGGTGCTGGATGATGAACAGCATTTCGTCATGCGCCGAGGACAGCGGTGTCTGGGCCTCCAGCACTTTCTCCAGGTGCAGATAGTCGCTGTAGGACATCCGCTCCTTGAACGACATCTCTGCGCCTTCAGAGGCCGGATCGTAAGGCTCGCTCAATTGATCTTCTCCGTGCGCAGCCGAAACCGCTGGATCTTGCCGGTCTGGGTCTTCGGCAGAGCGGCGATGAATTTGACCGATCGGGGATATTTGTAGGGCGCGATGGCTGCCTTGACGTGGTCCTGCAGGCGCTTGACGGTCATTGCGTCTGGCGGGACACCTTGCACCAGCACGACATGCGCCTCGACG
This sequence comes from Mesorhizobium sp. B2-7-3, assembly GCF_006440715.1. NCBI lineage: Bacteria > Pseudomonadati > Pseudomonadota > Alphaproteobacteria > Hyphomicrobiales > Phyllobacteriaceae > Mesorhizobium > Mesorhizobium sp. B2-7-3. The sequence goes on along the minus strand of NZ_VFTY01000017.1, from coordinate 30,562 downwards.
ATCTGGCCGCGCTCGCCATCCTCGGCACCGATGACCGCGCATTCGGCGACATCGGGATGCGACAGCAGCGCCGCCTCGACCTCGGGTCCGGCGATGTTGTAGCCGGCGCTGACGATCATGTCGTCGGAACGCGCGGCGAAGTGGAAGAAGCCGTCCTCATCCTGCGTAAAGGTATCGCCGGTGAGGTTCCAGCCGTCGCGCACATAGTCCTTCTGCCTGTCATCGGCCATGTAGCGGCAGCCGGTCGGCCCGCGCACCGCCAGCCGTCCGGTCTCGCCACGCGGCACCTCGCGCATCTCCTCGTCAACGATGCGCGCCTCGTAACCGCCCACCGGCTTGCCCGTCGAAGCGGGCTTCCTGTCGTCAAAGCGGTTGGAGATGAAGATGTGCAGCATTTCGGTGGCGCCGATGCCGTCAAGGATAGGCTTGCCGGTCTTTCGCGTCCACTCTTCGAAGACCGGGGCCGGCAAGGTCTCGCCGGCCGAGACGGCAACGCGCAATGATGACAGATCGGCGCCTTCGTCCATGGCCTTCAGCATGGCCCGGTAGGCGGTCGGCGCGGTGAAGGAAATGGTCGCTTTGTAGGTCTCGATGATGTGGACCATGTTGGGTGGCGTCGCCTGTTCCAGAAGCGTTGCCGCCGCGCCGAAGCGCAGGGGGAAGATGGCAAGCCCGCCAAGGCCGAAAGTGAAGGCGAGCGGCGGCGAGCCGACGAAGATGTCGTCGGGCGTCACCTGCAGGACTTCACGGGCGTAGGCATCGGCGATGATCAGCAGGTCGCGGTGGAAATGCATCGTCGCCTTCGGCACGCCGGTCGTGCCCGAAGTGAAGCCGAGCAGGGCGACATCGTCGCGGCCGGTGCTGACGGCGGTGAAGGTAACCGGCTTGTCGAGGGCGGCGCGATCGAGCTCGGCGTCATGGTTGGCGGTGCCGTCGAAGCCGATCACCTGCTTCAGGAACGCGCTGTCCTTGGCGCAGGCGGTCATCTCGTCCATCAGCCTGGTGTCGCAGAGCGCGGTCGTGATCTCGGCCTTGTCGACGATCTTGGTGAGTTCACCGGCGCGCAACATCGGCATGGTGTTGACGACGACAGCACCGACCTTGGTGGCGGCCAGCCAGCAGGCGACCATTGCCGGGTTGTTGGCGGAGCGGATCAGCACCCGGTTGCCCGGCTCGACGCCGTAGTTCTCGACCAGCGCATGGGCGAGCCGGTTCGTCCAGTCGGACAGTTCCTTGTAGGTGCGGCGGCGGCCATTGCCGATCAGCGCGGTGTGGTCACCAAGGCCCTTCTCGACGAGCCTGTCGGTCAATTCGACACCGGCATTGAGGTGTTCTGGATAGTCGAAGCCGTCGAGCAGGAAGTCGGGCCATTGCTCGGGTGGCGGCAGATTATCGCGGGTGAACGTGTCGGTATGCGCTGAAGGCCCAAGCATGTCGCCGCTGTCCCTGTCTGCCGCCTGGCAGTGTGCGTGGCACCTGGCCGGCGGCGGTGGATCTGAATTCCTGTCTCTCGCGGAAGGCTTCGTGCGGCCGGCTACACCCTTGTCGACATGTCACCGGAAAGGTGACCATCGGCGGGTTCGGACGGCACAGCGGACCTCCCATTTTGTCGGCTGTTCCGAAGGCAGGATCGCACCAGTCGAAATTTGTTTCAAGCCTAAAATGTTTCATCCCAAAGCCTTGACGCACGGCCTGGTGGCGGCCATTGCTAGCACTGAGACGACGCTTTTGGGGAGGGTGCCGATGCTCGACCATCGCATTGCCGATTGGGACAATGCCTATGCCAACGGCGCGAATATTGCCGGCAGCGACCGGTGGCCGGCCGCCTGGTCGGAACCAGCGCAAGCGTTCCGTGACGCACTGTCGGGGGAGGGCCGGGCACGGTTCGACATCGCGTATGGCGATCGACCGCGCAACCGGCTCGACCTTTTCCTGCCGGAGACCACGCCCAAGGGGCTCGTCGTGTTCATCCATGGCGGCTACTGGCTGGAGTCCGATAAAAGCGGATGGTCGCATCTCGCCAAGGGCGCGGTCGGCAACGGCTTTGCGGTGGCTATGCCTTCCTACACGCTGTGCCCGGACATCCGCATTGCCGGCATTGTCAGCGAAATCGGGGCGGCGATCGGCAAAGCGGCGGCAATGGTCGGGGGACCGCTGATGTTGACCGGACATTCGGCCGGTGGACATCTCGCCAGCCGCATGGTGACCACAACCACACCGCTCGCCACCGATGTCGTGCGGCGCATACGCCACGTCGTTTCGATTTCCGGCTTGCATGATTTGCGCCCGCTGATGCGCACCGGCATGAACGCCGTGCTGAAAATCGATGAGCATGAGGCGCTGACGGAAAGCCCGGCACTGCTGCGGCCAATCGATGGTGCCCGCATCACCTGCTGGGCCGGCGGCGGCGAGCGCTCGGAGTTCCTGCGACAGAATGCGTTGCTGGCCAACATCTGGACCGGGCTTGGCGCCACCACCAGTGTCGTGGTCGAGCCGGACCGGCATCATTACGACGTTGTCGATGGCCTTGCCGATCCGACGCTTGCATTGACGCGGACCTTGATCTCGGAATAAGCCCTGTGATCAGTAAGTTATTACGAAATACTTCAGCGTAACATCAGAACGCTGCAAGCGTCGCCCGCAGCGGATGCAGGGGCAAAAGGCGCGCGAACGACCAGTCCGTTGGCATCGGCTAGCATCCTCAGCATCGAGGAATCCTGGATGCCGAACGGCGTCGCCACCAGTTCGCCGTCATCCTCCCTGACCACCGCCCTCACATAATCCTGGCGCAGATCATTGGCCGCCATTGCGGCGCCCAGCCGTGCCGGACGGATGTCCTGACGATGGTCGCGACCGCCCAGCCTTGCCAGAAGCGGCTTCAGGAACAGTTGCGAGCAGACCAGGCTTGCTACCGGGTTGCCGGGCAGGCCGATGCATCTGATATCGCCGAGGCGCCCGAACATCAGCGGCTTGCCGGGGCGCATGGCGATCTTCCAGAAGCCGAGCGTCATGCCTTCGCCTGTCAGCACGTCATGAACCAGGTCGTGGTCGCCGACCGAGGCGCCGCCCAGCGTGACGATGACATCGGCGCCCGCCGCGACCGCTCTCCTGACCAAGCCGGCGATGTCGTCCTTGCGGTCGGCGGCGATCCCGAGATCGAGCGCACAGGCACCGACCGATTGTGCCGCCGCGGCGACGCCGTAGGCGTTGGACGAAATAATCTGGTCGGGTCCGAGTTCGCTGCCGGGCGGCAACAACTCGTCACCGGTGGCGATGATGGCGACCAGCGGCCGTTTCACCACGCTTACTCGGGGATGATTGGCCGATGCCGCCAGCGACAGTGCCGCCGGGTCGAGCACGCGCCCGGTCTCCAGCAGCACGTCGCCCCTGGAAAAATCGAGGCCGACGCGGCGAATGTTACGCCACGCGGCGGTGGGCGAGATCACTTCGATGTTGCCGCCGCCGAGATCCTGGACGTTTTCCTGGATGACGATGGTGTCGGCGCCGTCAGGCAGCGGTGCGCCGGTGAAGATACGCACTGCCTGAGCCTGGCCGACGGCGCCGTCAAAGCCGCGTCCGGCCGGCGCCATGCCGATCACCGAGAGTTTCGACGGCACCGACGCGACATCGGCGGCTCGCACCGCATAGCCGTCCATGGCCGAAGCGTTGAAGGGCGGCTGGGTGCGCAGCGCCATGACCGGTTCCGCCAGCACACGATCGATCGCCTCGATGAGCGGGACGCTTTCGCCGGCCAGCGGCACGGCGCCGTCGAGCAGGCGCTCGAGCGCGTCGGCGACCGGAACCAGTGCCATCAGAGCCCTGCCTTGTAGTCGCCGGACTTGCCGCCGGTCTTTTCGACCAGCCGTATGCCGGAGATGACCATGGCGCGGTCAACCGCCTTGGCCATGTCGTAAATGGTCAGGCAGGCCACCGAGGCTGCCGTCAATGCTTCCATTTCGACGCCGGTCTTGCCGGTGACGCGTGCAAGGGCGGTGACCTTCAGGCCGGGCAGAGTATGGTCAGGCTCTATGTCGACGGAAACCTTGGTCAGCAGCAGGGGGTGGCAGAGCGGGATCAACTCATGGGTCTTCTTGGCTGCCATGATGCCGGCGATGCGCGCCGTGCCGAGCACATCGCCTTTTTTGGCATTGCCGGCGAGGATGGTCTTCAACGTCTCTGGCTGCATCGAGACGAAACCCTCGGCGATCGCGGTGCGCGTCGTCTCGTCCTTGCCGCCGACATCGACCATGTTGGCCTCGCCCTGTGCGCCAAGATGGGTGAGAGCGCCTGTCATCGTCAAATTGCCATAGAGCGACGTGCGTCCATTCGGACGCACAGAGTGCGCTCTGTCACTTTGACTCTATGCATCGTGCTCTCCGAAAATCGATTCCGATTTTCGGCCCGCATCGGACGCCTTGCCCGTGAGCAGCGAGCGCGTTGCAGCGGTCACGTCCCGTTGGCGCATCAAGCTCTCGCCCACCAGGAAGGCACCGATGTCCATCCTTTGCAGTCTAAGGCAATCGTCATGCGAGAAAATGCCGCTTTCGCTGACCAGCAAATGACCCCCCGGCACCATCGCCCGCAGCCGCTCCGACGTATCGAGGCTGGTCTCGAATGTCCGCAGATTGCGGTTGTTGATGCCGATCAATTGCGATGACAGTTTCAGCGCTCGCTCGGTCTCGGCTTCATCGTGCACCTCGATCAGGGCGTCCATGCCGAGCTCGAACGCAGTCGATTCGAGTTGGCTGGCCATGGCATCATCGACGCTGGCCATGATGATCAAAATGGCGTCCGCGCCCCAGGCCCGCGCCTCGTAGACCTGGTAGGGGTCGAACAGGAAATCCTTGCGCAGGGCGGGCAGCGTCACGGCGGCTCGCGCCTCGGTCAGAAACTCCGGTGCGCCCTGAAAGGAGGGCGCATCGGTCAGCACGGAAAGACAGGCCGCGCCGCCTTTTTCATAGGCCCTGGCCAGGCTCGGCGGATCGAAATCGGCACGGATCAGCCCTTTGGACGGACTTGCCTTCTTGATCTCGGCTATCAGTGCGAAGCCACCCGATCCGCGCTTGGCTTCGAGCGCGGCGAGGAACCCGCGCGGCGCGTCGGCGTCCTTCGCGCGCGCCTTGATCTCTGCCAGCGGCACGCTTGCCTTGGCGGCGGCGATCTCGTCGCGCTTGTAGACTTCGATCTTGCGCAGAATGTCAGACACGGTTCACCCGTTCGAAATCTCGACCAGCCGGTCGAGCACCTGCAGCGCCCGGCCGCTGTCGATGGCCTGTGCGGCGATGGCGATGCCGTCACCGAGCGTCGTCGCCTTGCCCGCAATCACCAGTCCGGCGCCGGCATTCATCAACACCGTGTCGCGATAGGCGCCGGCGGTGCCGCCCAGCATATCGCGCAAGGCCTTGGCATTGTAGGCGGCGTCACCGCCACGCAACTCATCCTTGGTATGACGCTTCAGTCCAACCTCTTCCGGGGTCAGCGTGAAGCTGCGGATTTCGCCGCCAACCAGTTCGGCTACCTGTGTCTCGCCTGTGGTGGTGATCTCGTCATAACCATCGCCGTGGGCGACCCAGGCATGCTCGGTGCCGAGCGCCTTCAGCGTTTCGGCCACCGGCATGATCCATTCCGGCATGAACACGCCGACCATCTGCCGCCTGACGCTAGCCGGGTTCGAAAGCGGGCCGAGCAGGTTGAAGATGGTGCGCGTACCAAGCTCGCCACGAACCGGACCGACATGCTTCATAGCCGGATGGTGCGCTGGCGCGAACATGAAGCCGACGCCGGCTTCATGGATGCACTTGCCGATTAGCTCCGGCGCGATGTCGATCCTGACGCCAAGGGCAATTAGCACGTCGGCCGCGCCGGTCAGCGAGGACAGGCCGCGATTGCCGTGCTTGGCGACCGGCACGCCGCTGCCGGCAATGACAAAGGCGGAAGCCGTCGAGATGTTGACCGAGTGCGAATTATCGCCGCCGGTGCCGACGATGTCGATGGCGCCGTCAGGAGCATCGACGCGCAGCATCTTGGCGCGCATCGTGGCGACAGCGCCCGAAATCTCGCTCACCGCCTCGCCGCGTACGCGCAACGCCATCAGGAAGCCGCCGATCTGCCCTGGGGTCGCATCGCCCGACATGATGATGTCAAAGGCCTCGCACGCCTCCTCGAAGGACAGGGCGGTGCCGGTCGCGACCTTGGCGATATGGGTTTTCAGCGCGCTCATCTTGTCGAGGCTTGGGCAACGGCGGCCTGGTCGACGCGGACGTCGTACTGCGTCTGCAACTGCGCCACCAACTGGTCGAGCAGGTCGTCGGACATGCCGGAGGTGAATGATTTCTGCGCGTCGTCCGGCACCGAGCTGGCGTCGGCGCCGGCCGGTTCGAACACTTCGGCGACCTTGAACAGGATCTGGCCGTCGCCGGTGGGCGAGGGGATCAATCCGGTGCCGCCTTCGCCGACGCCGAACATGACGGCGGCGCCTTCCTTGCCGAAATCGGCATCGTCGGCTTCGCGCTTCAAGCCGCGCTTGGTCTGCTTCTCCAGCTTGAGTTCGCCGGCGATGACGTCGAGCGTGGTGCCGGCCTTGAGGCGCTTCTCGAGTTCGTCCGCCTTGGCGGCGAGCCGCTTGGCGGTCTCGGCCGCCGTCCAGTCGGCGACAACCTTTTGGCGCACCTCATCAAGAGTGCGGTCGCGGGCCGGTGTGATCGAACCGACCTCATAGAAGACGAAGCCGTTGTCCGCCGTGGTCAGCGCCTCGTTTTCGGTGTTCGGTTCCGCATCGAAGACGGCCTTGATCAGCGCCGGCGATTCCGGCAGGTCCTTGACGATGGAGCCATCGGGCCTCAGGCCGTTGCGATCGATGGCGTCGATGGTGATGTCCTTAAGCTTCAATTTGGCGGCGGCATCGGCCAGCGAACTGCCGGAGGCGCGGGTGTCTTCATAATTGTCGTGCACATCCAGAAGGATGCGGCTTGCCTCGCCCAGCGCCAGATCCTTGCGGATCTGGTCCGACACTTCGGCGAGCGGCTTCACCACCTCGGGCTTGATCTCGGTCACGCGCAGCAGCACCGGACCGAAGGCGCCCTGCACGACCTGGCTGACTTCGTTGGCGTTGAGCGCGAAGGCGGCATCGGCAACCGCCTTGTCGGCGATCTTGTCCTTGGCGAGCGTGCCAAGCAGCGTGTCGGCCGGGGTCTTGCCCTCAGCGGTCACCAGCTTGTCGAAGGTGGCGCCGGCCTTGAGCGAATCGAGCGCCGCCTTGGCGGCATCCGGCGTCTTGAACACAAGCTGCTCGATGGTGCGCATTTCGGGCGTGGTGTAGCGTGACTTGTTCTTGTTGTAGTCGTCACTGACCTGCTGGTCGGTGACCGCGGTCGTATCCATTATGTCCGCCGGTTCGAGGCGAACATACGAGAATTTGCGGTATTCAGGTGCGGCGTAGCTCTTCTTGTTGGCCTCGAAATAGGCCTGAAGCACGCTGTCGCTCGGCGCCGCGATCGGCTCGACCAGCGCCTTCGGCAAAGTCAAATAGTCGACGGTGCGGTCTTCACCGCGGTAGAGCGCGACCGCCTTGAAGAACGTGTCCGGCGCCTTGAGGCCGTCCGAGACCGCCTCGACGATCTGCTGGCGCACCGCTACCTGGGCACGGTTCTTCAGATAATCCTCGGGCCGCATGCCGACCTGGTGCAGCATGTAGTCGAATGTCCTTCGGTCGAACTGACCGCCAGGGCCCTTGAAAGCCGGGTCTTCGCGGGTGAGTTCGGCCAGCCGATCCTTGGAAAGGCCGAGGCCGAGCTTGCGTGCCTGCTCGTCGAGGACGGCACCGGAAACGAGTTGCGCCAGCACCTGGTTGTCGATGCCGAGCGCCTTTGCCTGTTCATGCGTGAGGCGCTGACCAAACTGCTGCGACATGACGGCGAGCTGGCGGTCATAGGCGAGGCGGTATTCGTTGATCGATACCTTGGTGCCGCCGGCCGTTATTACCGAATCGTGGCCCGCGAAGCCGCCCATCAGCCGTCCGGAGATGCCCCAGGCGGCGAAACTGACCACCAGCAGCGAAAGCAATGTCTTCGCGACCCAGGTACCCGCCGCGCTTCTCAATATACCAAGCATGGTTACTTCCGATTTATGCGCATTTTCGCATGCGCCGAGTCTGAACCAAGCGCAATAGCGCCCTTCCTGCCCACTGTCGATTGCTTTGTGGCCTGATTTTGGTAGTGAGGGCCAGAGCTTGATATCGCCCGGAGAAGCACACCATGACACCAGGAATTCGCCCGCTTGTCGCCGGCAACTGGAAAATGAACGGCACCAGCGCCTCGCTGAACGAGCTCAGGATGATCGGCAACGGTTTCATGAGCGGGCTCGACGCCGAGACCGAAGCGCTGGTCTGCGTTCCCGCGACGCTGCTTTCCCATGCCGCGAAGATTTTGTCGCGCACGCCGGTCCATGCCGGTGGCGAGGACTGCCATCCCAAGGAAAGCGGTGCCTATACCGGCTGTATCTCCGCGGAGATGCTGAAGGACGCAGGCGCCAGCCATGTCATTGTCGGCCATTCCGAATGCCGCGAGCAAAGCGGCGAGGACGATGCGACGGTCAAGGCCAAGGCCACCGCCGCCTGGCGGGCCGGGCTCGTGGCCATCGTGTGCATCGGCGAGACGCGGCAGGAGCGTGAGGCTGGAGCGACGCTGGAGGTGCTGTCGCGCCAGGTCGCCGGCTCGGTGCCGCCAAGCGCCACGCCATCGAACACCGTCATTGCCTATGAGCCGGTTTGGGCGATCGGCACCGGCCTGACGCCAACCGCGGCCGATGTGGCCGAGGCGCATGCGCATATCCGCGAAAAGCTGGCGGAAAAACTTGGGGCCGCCGCCGCCAGGATGCGCATCCTGTACGGTGGCTCGGTCAAGCCTTCCAATGCCGTTGAACTGCTGGGCGTCAGGAATGTCGACGGCGCGCTGGTCGGCGGTGCCAGCCTGAAAGCGGCTGATTTCCTGGGCATCGCCGAAGCCTATCGCAGCATTGCTGGCTGAGATTCGCGAGGATGGACGGGTCTCGTCCCGTCCAAATTCGTTGCAAAGAGGGCGTTGCTTCCCATATTCCGGCCACGGGCTTGGAAATGCCGTGAAAGCATTGTATTGAGCCGCCTCCAATTCACCGGCCGTGTCCGCGGCCGGGCAGGGCCTTGCCAGGATAAATTATGCAAACCGTACTGATCGTCATCCATCTCATGGTCGTGCTCGCCCTTGTCGGCGTGGTGCTGCTGCAGCGCTCCGAAGGTGGCGGTCTCGGCATTGGTGGCGGATCGGGCTTCATGACCGCGCGCGGCGCGGCCAACGCATTGACCCGGGCGACGGCGATCCTGGCGGCAGCGTTCTTTGTGACGTCGCTGACCTTGTCGATCATTGCCCGCTACGGCGAAAAGCCGATCGACATTCTCGATCGGGTTCCCGCGACCTCGGATGGCGCCGGCAAGGGCGTGCTCAACCAATTGCCGGGTACGGCCACGCCGGCACCCGCCGGCAACACCACGCCGACGCCGCCGTCCGGCAACGACGCCGCGACAAAACCGCTGGCGACGGCCCCGGCCACCGCGCCCGCCGGCAGCACCACGCCGCCAGCGGCCAATGGAACCACCAACACCGCGCCGGCGTCGCCTCAGGTTCCGAACCAATAACCTTATGTTCTAAACCGCGATCTGTGTTCGTTTGAACACAGTCGCGGCAAATGCTGCGCAATCACGAAGATTCGACAGACCGCGGCGCGGTCTCGCGCTTGAGGCATACGCGCTTATTCGACTATAGATTGCACGCGGCATTTTCGGCGTCCTTGGGGGACGCCGGGCGACGCCGTGGGCAACAAGCATTGAACGATCGGATCTTCGCCATGCAGCTTCGCAGCTTCATTTTCCTGGGACTTTGCGCCGCAATCGGCATGAGTTCCCCGGCCTCCGCCGCCATGCCGGCAAACATGGCCGCACAACAGTCGGTGTCGCTTGAAAAGACCGACGCCATCCCCGTCGCGGCCAAAAGCGATGCGACGCAGTTGAAGCTTCTCAAGAAGAAGAAAAACCCTACGCCGGAGGATCTCGCCCAGATCAAGAAGATCGAGGCCAAGATCGTTGCCGACAAGGAGGATGCCAAGGCCAAGGCGCTCGAGGCCAGGAAAATGGCGATGCGCGAGGCGGCCAAGGCCAGGGCTGACGCAGATCGGCAGGCGTTCCTGGCCAGCAAGGGCCAGAAAGCGGCGGCAACCGAAGTGGCCGATGCCAAGCCGGCCAAGAAGACCGTCAAGATCATCGAACCGATCGAACCTGTAACCCCGATCCCGGCGGCCGAGCCGATCCCAGCCGAGGCGATGAATGTCGCTTTGACGGGCAACAATGGCGAACTGCGCAGCGAGGTCGTCGGCGGCCAGAAGCAGTCAAGCGGCGGCCTGTTCGCGGGTCTGTTCGGTGGAACATCGTCTGGCTCATCGATCAGCTATCTGCCCGAGACACGCGCGCTCGACTCGGCACTTGCCCAGAAGAACGCCAAGAAGCCGTTCAAGGTGAAGCCGGAATTCGTGCCTCAGGACGTGGAATTCACCGGCTACGACGCCGGCACAATCGTCATCGACACCAGCGCTCGCCGACTCTACCTCGTCGAATCATCGACCACCGCACGCCGTTACGCCATCGCGGTCGGCCGCGAAGGCCTGCAGTTCAAGGGCACGGTCGCGGTCGGGGACAAGCAGGAGTGGCCGCGCTGGATCCCGACGCTCGACATGCAGAAGCGCGAGCCCAAACACTACGGCCAGTACAAGGACGGCATGGCCGGCGGCGGCCAGAACCCGCTCGGCGCCCGCGCCATCTATCTCTATGACGGCAGGAAGGACACGCATCTGCGTATCCACGGCACCATCGCGCCGCAGTCGATCGGCACCAGCGCGTCCAATGGCTGCTTCCGCATGATGAACGAGCACGTCATGGATCTATACAGCCGCGTCCGGATCGGCACCAAAGTCGTCATCATCTGACGTTTCCGTCATCATGCCGAAGGGCCGGCTCAGCCGGCCCTTTTGTTTTGCTTAGAGCGATTCAAAACCCTTTGGCCGTGATGCCTGTCCGAAAGCCGGATCCCACTTTTCGGGATCATGGTCCGAGCGCCTTTTTGGGAAAAAGCCTTCGCGGCGGTTTTTTCTCTGGCGGAATCAATCCGGCCGCGTTAAGCGATGACTCCCATGGCGCGATATGTATTCATCACAGGCGGCGTGGTTTCCTCACTTGGAAAAGGCATTGCCGCCGCGGCCCTTGGGGCTCTCCTGCAGGCGCGAGGTTATCGCGCACGCATCAAAAAACTCGACCCTTATCTGAACGTCGATCCCGGCACGATGTCGCCGTACCAGCACGGGGAGGTGTTCGTCACCGATGACGGTGCCGAGACCGACCTCGATCTTGGCCATTACGAGCGCTTCACCGGCCGGTCCGCCAATCAGCAGGACAACATCACGACCGGGCGTATCTACAAGAACATCATCGAACGCGAGCGGCGCGGCGATTATCTCGGCGCCACCGTACAGGTCATCCCGCACGTGACCGACGAGATCAAGAATTTCGTCCTCGACGGCAATGACGATTATGATTTCGTGCTGTGCGAGATCGGCGGCACGGTCGGCGACATCGAGGCGATGCCGTTCCTCGAGGCGATCCGCCAGCTCGGCAACGATCTGCCGCGCAACAACGCCGTCTATGTCCACCTGACGCTGATGCCCTATATCCCGACGGCGGGCGAACTGAAGACCAAGCCGACCCAGCATTCGGTCAAGGAGCTGCGCGGCATAGGCATCGCGCCCGACATTCTTCTGGTGCGCGCCGACCGCGCCATCCCCAAGGAAGAGCGCCGCAAGCTGTCGCTGTTCTGTAATGTCAGGGAAAGCGCCGTCATCCAGGCGCTCGACGTGCCACATATCTACGATGTGCCGATGGCCTATCACAAGGAAGGTCTGGATTCGGAAGTGCTCGCTGCCTTCGGCATCGAGCCGGCGCCCAAGCCGCGCATGGAGCCGTGGCAGGCCGTCTCCAACCGCATCCACAATCCGGAGGGCGAGGTCACCATCGCCATCGTCGGCAAGTATACCGGCCTCAAGGATGCCTACAAATCGCTGATCGAGGCGCTTTCGCATGGCGGGCTGGCCAACCACGTCAAGGTCAAGCTCGACTGGATCGAATCGGAAATCTTCGAAAAGGAAGACCCGACGCCTTGGCTGGAGAAGGTGCACGGCATATTGGTGCCCGGCGGCTTCGGCGAACGCGGCTCAGAAGGCAAGATCCTGGCGGCCAAATTCGCACGCGAGCGCAAGGTGCCGTATTTCGGCATCTGCTTCGGCATGCAGATGGCGTGCATCGAGGCGGCGCGATCGCTGGCCGGTGTCGAACATGCCTCGTCGACCGAATTCGGCCCGACCAAGGAGCCGGTCGTCGGTTTGATGACCGAATGGCTGAAAGGCAACATGCTGGAAAAGCGCAGGGCGACTGGCGATCTCGGCGGCACCATGCGGCTCGGCGCCTATCAGGCCGAGCTCGCCAAGGGTTCGAAGATCGCTGACATCTACGGCGACACCCAGATTTCCGAACGTCACCGGCACCGCTACGAGGTCAATATCGACTACAAGCAGCGCCTGGAGGATTGCGGGCTGGTGTTTGCAGGCATGTCGCCCGACGGTGTGCTGCCGGAGACGGTCGAATACCCCGACCATCCCTGGTTCATCGGCGTGCAATATCACCCCGAACTGAAGAGCCGGCCGCTCGATCCGCATCCGCTGTTTGCCAGCTTCATCGAGGCGGCGGTGGAGCAGAGCCGCCTGGTCTGATCGCTCCCATGCGGACCTATGTCGCGCTTCTCTACAGCATCGTCCTGGGAGAGGGGCGGCGGGTCGTCATGTCCGACCTCAAGGCCATGGCGGAAAGTCTCGGCCTGAAGAATGTCCGCACCTTGGTGGCGACCGGCAACCTGGTCTTCGAGAGTGAAAAGACCTCGATCACTACGCTTGAGACACGCCTGGAATCCGCCTTCGAACAGGCCTTTGGCCGCCACGTCGATATCATCGTGCGTGCCGCCGAAGACTGGCGCAAACTCGCAAGCGGCAATCCATTCCCGACCGAGTCGGTGGAAGCCGGCGACCAGGTGGCGGTGCGCGTAATGCGCAAACCTGTAGCCGAAGACGCCATATCCGGGCTTCAGGCCTGTGCCGCCATGGACGAGAAGGTATTTCTGGTCGGCGGCGACATCTGGGTCGCCTTTTCAAGGGAGAGGCCTAGCTCGCGCCTGCTTGCCGCCGCCAACCACAAGCGCATGGGCGTCGGCACCTCGCGCAACTGGAACACCGTGCGCAAGCTGGCCGAAATGGTCGCGCGGTAGAGCGGGGCGGCTCGGGCCACCCCGCTCTGGTTCATCAAGCTTTCGCCACCTTGGCGCCGGCGCTCACGGCCGCGGCGCGCAGCACGTAGTAGATGACGCCGGCAATCGCCACGCCGACGAACCAGCCATAGACGCCCCACCAGGACGGCAGCCAGTTGGTGAAGTTGGGCAGGATCGACGAGAAGATGGCGCCAATGCCGGCGGCGATGAACGCATTGACGTGCCAGCCACCCTGGAAGCGGAACTCGCCGTCCTCGCGATACAGCGCCTCGACGTCGACTTCACCTTTGCGGATCAGATAGTAATCGACCATCATCACGCCGAAGATCGGCCCCATCGTTGCGCCGATGACGTTGACGAAGGAAGCCGCACTGCCTTCCCACGGTGCGAAGGGATAGAGCACCAGCGCGATGACGGCCGCGATGTAGCCGCCTTTCTTGAAGTCGATCTGGCGGGGAAAGACATTGGAAAAGTCGAAGGCCGGCGAGACGAAGTTGGCCACGACATTGATGCCGAGCGTCGCCACCGCGAAGGTGAGCGCCGCGAGCGCGGCCAGGAACCAGCTGTCGAACTTGGCCGAGATCTGGTCGGGGTGCAGCAGCACCTCATGGTAGACGTCGTAGGCGGCGATGGTGGTGACGCCGGCGACCAGCGAGAACAGGATCAGGTTGATCGGCAGGCCCCAGATATTGCCCTTGCGCAGCGATGCCTGGTCGGGGGCATAACGGGCGAAATCGCAGAAGTTTAGATAGAGCGCCGAGAAGTACGTCACCCAGATCGCCGCCACGGCAAACAGTGCGGTCCAAGACCCTGGAGTACCAGGGACGCCCGCATCCTTGGTCTTTTCCAGCAGTACATCCATTGGGATATCGCTGGTGAAGGCGAAGGTTCCTGATTTGACGCAGAGATAGACCGCCAGGATCAGCATCATCACCCAGACCGCCGGGCCGGCCCAGTCCTGGAAGCGGCGCACCGTTTCCATGCCGCGCTGGATGATCAGCAGTTGCAGTGCCCATATGATCACGAAGCAGATCACCTCCAGGCCGGAATGGCCAAGGAAATGGGTATTGGCGTTGAAATCGGCGAACCATTGCGAGCGGATCAGCAATGCGACGATGGCGCCTGAGGCGGCCGCTGTCTGCGCGCCGTACCAGAAGCAGGCGACGATGGCGCGCACCAGTGCCGGAATGTTGGCGCCCCAGATGCCGAAGGAGGCGCGGGCGAGCACGGGGTAGGGCACACCGGTCTTCACACCGGCATAACCGACCATGTTCATCAGTGCGTAGATGATCAGCGAACCGATGCCGATGGCGATGATGAAATTGACGAAGCCGCCACAGAACAGAAACAGGCTGGCGGCGAGGTAGTAGCCCCACAGGCTATGGACGTCCGACGTCCAGACGTTGAAGATCGAGAACGGTCCCCAGTTTCGAACCTTGGCAGGAGCGAGGTCTTCATTATACAGGTCAGGCGATGCGCCTTGTATCGTCATTGCAATGTCCCCTTCTTGCAGCACGCGCCCTCACGCGTTGACCGCAGAGGTTACGCCTGACGCAGGGGAACCGGCAAGCAATCGATTTGCCGGCTTTGGCCTTAAAGATATTCAATGCGAACCGCGATTATCGAGAGCCCGTGATGGTGAGCCGCTTTTGAAACAGGCCTGCCTGTCGATTCGAATTCTCGATCCACGGCTACCAAGCTGGACAAATCCGCGTTCCCGACGCCTATCGGCAAGCAAGGCTGCCTAGCCGATGGCCATCACCCGCTTGTGGTCCTCGACTTCGGAAAGCAGCCAATCCTGAAACAGGCCCGTACCCGGCTTGTTTCCGATGCTGCGGCGCTGATGCAGGTAGATGCCGGCCGGATAGGTATGGCGGGCGCTGAACGGGGCGACCAGTTTGCCCTGCTGCAGCAGATCCTGGGCCATCATCGTGTCGGCGAGCGCTATTCCAGCGCCATTGATCGCCTCGCGCATGATCAGCGTACAATCATCCAGCGTCGTACTGGATCTCGGCGTTGTGTCCAACACGCCTTCCTGCTCAAGCCAGCGCTTCCATCGCATGGTCTCGCATTCGTGAATCAGGTGGTGGTTGACCAAGTCGGCGGGCGATCGCAGCGGCATCGGCCCTTCAAGCAGCGAGGGCGCACAGACCGGCGTCAGGACCAGCGGGATCAGCAGCGTCAGAGCCGGGCCGGCCTTGTAGACGAACTCGTCGACGATGGCCAAATCGAAATTGGCCCGCTTGCCCGATGTCGAGATCTCCAGATCCACGGACGGATGCCGCCGGCGAAAATTCGGCAGCCGGTCCGCCAGCCAAAGGTTCAGGACAGCAGGGACGCACAAAACCCGGACACGCTGGGTCCTGCCGTGGCTTGGGGCCCCGGCGAGACTGACATCATCGGTGGCCCGCCAGATGGCTTCGAATGCTTCGGAGAGGCTGCGTGCGTAATAAGAGCCCCGAATGGTCGGCGTTATCTGCCGAAAGCCGCGCTCGAACAGGTCCTGGCCGAGATTCCGTTCGAGTGCGCGGATGTGACGGCTGATAGCCGAGGGTGTCAGATGCAGCTCTTCGGCTGCGTCCTTGACGCTGCCGAGACGGGCGGCGGCCTCGAAAGCGCGCATGCCATTGAGTGAGGGTAGGGCCATCGGCCGATCATGAATTGCCAGTTGAGTTTTTGTCAATCGATATGGACAAAATTGGCGTTTGATCGCCTGACCCGTTCGGGGATACCCAAGAGGCAAGAGCAATTAAGTCGTCTCAAGAACGACAATTTGGGGACTTCGGCACGATCCAACCAGAGGTGACGGCCGGTTTGACCGGTTTCCACCGGTGGCGGGAGAAGCCTTGCGCAAACTGCAAGCCGCGCCTCGGCCAAAGCCCCGCAAAGAGGAGAACGCCTACCTATGCCTCAATCGCCGGTGCCGGTCTTTGAAACGGCGGACGAGATTTCCGCGGGAACCTCCGTCGTCGTGATCTTGCAGGCCGCTCAAACCGGCTTTGGCCCGCGTGCAACGGCCCTAGACACCGAAATGGGCGGGATCCTCTCCCGGGCCTGTGCGGATGCGGCTGCCTTGGCTCAATCCGGCGCCTGTATCGATGTCATCGCCCCCCAGGCGGTATCGGCGCGGCGCGTGATTGTCCTGGCCATGGGCAAGGCCGAGGCCGTCACCGCACTCTCCTTGGCGCGTGCCGGCGGCCTGCTTGCCGCGCATCTGGAGGGCAAAGGGGAATGCGCGGCCACCCTGGTCCTGGACCCCATTGCCGGCATAAGTCTGCCGGGAGCGGAAATCCTGGCAAGAGTCGCGCTTGGCATGCGGCTGCGGCGCTATCGTTTCGACATGCGCAACCGGCGCCAAGGGGCGGGGGCCGATCGGACCCTTCGGGTGCAACTGGTCGGGGCCAGCGGTCCGGAGCTGAATTCGGCGCTGGCGCGGATCAATGCCATCGCGGATGGCGTCGAATATGCGCGCACACTGGTCAACCTGCCGCCGAACCATCTCCATCCCGACAATTTCCACGATCACCTGGAGCCTCTGCGCGAAGCCGGCATCGACGTCGAGATACTCGATACGGCGAAGCTCAGGGAATTCGGCATGAACGCGATACTGGCCGTGGGGTCGGGTTCGGTACGGCCGCCACGAGTCGCCGTCCTGCGCTATCGCGGCAAGGGTGCTCCTGCGCAGCCGCTGGCGTTCGTCGGCAAGGGTGTCTGTTTTGATTCCGGCGGTCTCTGCATAAAGCGCGGCGAGCAGATGTTCGATATGAAGGCCGATATGGGCGGTGCGGCCGCGGTGGTCGGCCTGCTGATCGCGCTGGCCCGGCAAGGCAGCCCGGTGCACGCCGTCGGCGTGCTCGGCATTGCCGAGAACATGCCGTCAGGCACCGCGCTCAAGCCGCGCGACATCATCACGACAGCTTCCGGGCAAACCGTGGAAGTGTTCGACACGGATGCGGAAGGCCGCCTGATCCTGGCCGACTGCCTCTATTATACCGCTTCGCGCTTCAATCCATCGGTGATCGTCGACCTCGCCACCTTGACCTATTCGGTGATGCGCGGTCTTGGATCGGTATTCGCCGGTCTCTTCAGCACCGACGATGCCATCGCCTCGCGGATGATCGCGGCCGGAGAAATGGTCGGCGAGCGGTTCTGGCAGCTGCCGCTCGACCGGGCTTATGACGAGGGCCTGCAATCGCCGTTCGCGGACCTGCGACATCACGCCAAGGACATGGAAGACGGTGACGCTCCCTACGCCGCGGCGTTCCTGCGCCACTTCACGGAAGACCGCCCCTGGGTGCATCTCGACATCGCCGGCAAGGAACTGACCGAGAAGGATCAGCCCCTGGGCCGGGAAGGCGCTACCGCATTCGGCGTGCAGATGCTGGAAGAATGGGTTCGCTCCAGTCGGGTTGCAAACTAGGTGACCAGCGGCATGCCTTCAAACATTCAGGAGATCGGGATGTCATCGGAGATCGTCACCAGGGAAGGGCGGGCCGATTTCGGCGACTACGAAACCTGGTATCGCGTCAGCGGTAGCCTCGATGCCGACAAGGCTCCGATCGTCATTCTGCATGGCGGGCCGGGCGCCGCCCACAATTACGTCGATGCCTACAAGCTTCTTGCCCGAAGAGGCCGCGCCGTCATCCACTACGACCAGCTGGGCTGCGGCAATTCCACCTTGCTGCCGGACAAAGGCGCCGATTTCTGGACACCCAGGCTGTTCATCGACGAGCTTGAAAACCTTGTCGACCATCTCGGCATCCGCGGCGGCTTCCATGTGCTCGGGCAGAGCTGGGGCGGCATGTTGGGCGCCGAGTATGGGGTGACGCGGCCGAAGGGCCTGAAGTCGCTGACCATCGCCAACTCGCCGGCGTCCATGAAGCTCTGGGTAGAGGAGGCCAACCGGCTGCGCGCCGACCTGCCCATGGACGTACAGGAGACACTGACCCGGCACGAACAGGCTGGCACGACGGATCATCCGGACTACCAGCAAGCGACGATGGTGTTTTACGAGCGGCATGTCTGCCGGATCGTTCCGTTCCCGGCCGAAGTGACCGAGACCTTCGCCCAGGTCGTGCGCAATCCGACCGTTTACAACGTCATGAACGGGCCGAACGAGTTCCATGTCATCGGTACGCTGAAGAACTGGACCATCATCGATCGGCTGCCCGCCGTCGATGTTCCGACGCTGATCATTTCCGGCCGTTACGACGAAGCCACGCCCGCGACCGTGCAGCCGTTCAAGGACGGCATCGAGGGATCGCGCTGGCAGGTATTCGAGCATTCCAGCCATATGCCGCATGTCGAAGAGCAGGATCTATGCATGCGGGTGGTGGGAGACTTCCTGGACGACAACTGAAAAAAGGGGAACTGCGACATGAAGAAACTGCTCTTGGCGGCCTCAGCCGCGGCATTGCTGGCCGGCTCGTGGCTGGCTCCGGCACAGGCCGAATACCTCAAGGAACATCGCGGCGGCACTATTCGCCTGCTGGCCCGCTCGGCCGCCGGAACGCTCGATCCGCACATCAATTACACCGACCAGGGCTGGCAGATGTATCAGCCGATCTATGACGGGCTGGTCGCCTTCCGCAAGGCCGAGGGCATGGATGGCTTCACCATCGTCCCCGATCTGGCCGAGGCGCTGCCCGAGGTGACCAATGACGGCAAGACCTTCACCTTCAAACTGCGCAAGGGCATCAAGTTCTCCGACGGCAAGGATCTCGGCGTGAAGGACGTCGTTGCTTCCTTCCAGCGCATCTTCAAGGTCTCGGGGCCGACCTCGGGCACCTTCTATGCCGGCATCGTCGGCGCCGACAAATGCCTTGCCGAAACCAAGAGCTGCACGCTGGAAGGCGGCGTTGTCGGCGACGAAGCGGCAGGCACCATTACGTTGAATCTCACCAAGCCGGACGCCGAGATCCTCTACAAGCTTGCGTTGCCGCATGCCGTGGTCCTGCCGGCGGATACGCCTGCGGAAGACATGGGCTCCAAGCCCATCCCCAGCACCGGCGCCTACATGATCTCCGCCTTCGATCCCAACAAGGGCATGACGGTGACCCGCAACCCCAATTTCAAGCAATGGAGCGAGGACGCCCAGCCGGACGGCTATCCTGATGTCGTCCAGTATGATTTCGGCCTCTCCGAGGAAGCTGCCGTCACCGCGATCCAGAACGGGGAAGCCGACTGGATGTTTGACGCGCTGCCCAGCGATCGTCTCGGCGAACTCGGTACCAAGGCCATGGACCAGTTGCATATCTCGCCGCTCTCGGCCTGGTGGTATGCGCCGCTCAACAACCGGCTGGCGCCGTTCGACAATGAAAAGGCGCGGCAGGCCGTTGCCTACGCGGTCGACCGCAACACGCTGGTCAAGCTGTTTGGCGGCAAGGTGCTGGCCTCGCCGGTGTGTCAGGTCCTGCCTCCGGATTTCCCCGGCCACGAAGACTACTGCCCCTTCACCAAGAACCCCGGCGCCAAGTGGTCGGCGCCAGACCTCGACAAGGCAAAGCAGCTCGTCGAGGAATCGGGCACCAAGGGCCAGAAGGTGACCATCATCGTCGAGGACACGGCCATTTCCCGCTCCATCGGCGTCTATCTGCAGAGCGTGCTGACCACCATCGGCTATGTCGCCGACGTCAAGCCGATCTCGTCGAACATCCAGTTCACCTACATCCAGAACACCAACAACAAAGTGCAGATGTCCGTCACCCAATGGTACAAGGACTATCCCGCGGCTTCGGACTTCCTGAACATCCTGTTCAGCTGCGCATCTTTCCGTGAAGGCTCGGACGCATCGATCAACATCGCCGGCTTCTGCGACAAGAATATCGACGCCAAAATGCAGAAGGCATTGGACCTCGGTGTGACCGACCAGAAAGCCGCCGACAAAATGTGGGCCGAAATCGACAGGCAAGTCACGGACAAGGCACCGGCCGTCGGCCTCTTCACGCCGAAGCGGCTTGACTTCGTCAGCAAGCGCGTGGGCAATTTCAAGTTCAACCGGCAGTTCAACTGGATGATCACCCAGTCGTGGGTACAGTAATGGCCTGGGTACAGTAGTGGCCTGGGTGCAGTAACGAACCGCGGAGGGCACGTCCGTGTCGTACCAAGTCGCTGCTGTGCCGCGCAAAACGCGAGGGCCCTGGGCCGTCGCGTTTGCGAAGCTGGCAAGAAACAGGGCCGCCATGGCGTCCCTGGCCGTGTTCCTCGTCATCGTCCTTGCCTGCCTCAGTGCGCCTCTCTACGCGAAATGGGCAGGAACAGACCCCTTCGCCTCGACGCTCGACGCCGTCATTCAGATCGACGGTGCCGACGTTCCGGTGATGGAACAATCGACAGAGGGGCTTGGGCTTGGCTACACGCCGCTCGGCCCGACCTGGCGGGTCGGCAACTATTTCCTCGGTGCCGACAGCCAGGGGCGCGATGTCATGGCCCGGATGCTCTATGGCGGGCTGAGCTCGCTGCTGATCTCCGGGGCCGCGACCATCTTCACGCTGGTCCTCGGCACGGCGGCGGGATTGATCGCGGGGTATTTCGGCGGCGTTACCGACACGGTTCTGTCGCGCTTGCTGGATGTGCTCTGGGCATTTCCGATCTATCTCCTGGCGATTTCGCTTTCCATCGTCACAATTTCGCAGGGCATCTCGATCGGACCGATCGAGATCGAGTCCGGCAGCCTGTGGTTGCCGGTCATCATCATCGGTATCGTCTATATACCCTATGTGGCGCGTCCGATCCGGGGGCAGGTTCTGTCGCTGCGGCACAGCGAGTTCGTGCTGGCCGCGATCAATCTGGGCGTACCGGGATGGCGAATATTGTGGCGCGACATCCTGCCCAACATCACCACCACCCTCATCGTGTTCATACCGCTGATGATGGCGCTGAACATGCTTACCGAATCGGCGCTCTCCTTCCTCTCGATTGGCGTCCAGCCGCCGGCGGCGAGCTGGGGAACCATCATCCAGGACGGGCAGGCGCTGCTTTACACCAGGCCACTCGTGGCGCTGGTGCCGGGCCTGGCGATCGCGATTTCCGTCATGACCCTCAATGTCTTCGGCGACGGCCTGCGCGACGCGCTCGACCCGCGCTCGAAGGTTCGGCTGGGGCGCGACTGATGATCTACGCCATCCTGCGCCGTTTCGGTCAGATGCTGTTCGTGATGTTCGGCATCTCGGTCATCGTCTTCCTGATTTTCTTCGCCACGCCCGGCGCCGACCCCGCGGCCCGTATCGCCGGCCGCAATGCATCGCCCGAAGTGCTCGAGGCGGTACGCCACAGCTTCGGCTTCGACCGGCCGCTCTACGTGCAATATGTGACCATGATGGAGAAGATCTTCGTCACGGGCGATCTGACTTCCTTCGTCAATCGCGGCTGGAAGGTGGTGCCGGCGGTGATGGATTCCATACCCGTCACGCTCTCGCTGGTGTTCGGGGCGGCGATCCTGTGGGTGGTTGTCTCCATCGGCATCGGCATCATCGCCGCCGCCACACGCGACAGTTGGCTGGACAGGCTGCTGATGGCGTTGGGCTTGCTCGGCATTTCCATGCCGGTCTACTGGCTGGGCGAGGTGATGAACCTGATCACCCAGAGCCGCTATCACGACAGCTGGGCGTTTTCCTGGGTGCCGCCGCTTGGCTACAAGAATTTTTCCGACGACCCGAAAGGCTGGTTCCTGACGCTGGTCATACCTTGGATCACGCTCGCCATCCTCTACATCGGCATTTACGGGCGGGTCTTGCGCGCGGCGATCATCGAATCCCTGCAGGAAGACTATATCCGCACGGCCCGCGCCAAGGGCCTTTCGGAGACCCGCATCCTGCTGCGCCATGCCTTGCGCACGTCGCTCATCGCCTTCGTCACCTTGTTCGGTCTCGACTTCGGCGCACTGGTGGGCGGCTCGGCCCTCCTGACCGAAGTGGTGTTCGGGCTGCACGGCATCGGCAAGCTCACCTATGACGCACTGCAGAACCTCGATCTGCCAATGATCATGGCGACGGTGATGTACGCTTCCATGTTCGTGGTGGTCGCCAACGCGGTCGTCGATTTCGTCTACATCCTTCTCGATCCGCGCCTGAGGACATCATGATATTGTCGGTGCGTGATCTCCGTGTATCCTTCCGGACCGATGATGGCCTGGTGGGGGCCATCGATGGTGTTTCCTTCGACCTCGCGGAAAGCGAAATTCTCGGTGTCGTCGGCGAGTCCGGCTCCGGCAAGACCGTGTCGCTGCTTGCGGTGATGGGGCTTATCACCGATCCCAACGCCATCATCGAAGGCTCGATCCGCTACAAGGGTCGCGAGTTGGTCGGACTGCCGCCGCGCGAACTGAGGCACCTGCGGGGCAACGAGATCGCAATGATCTTCCAGGATCCGATGACGGCGCTGACGCCGGTCTACACCATCGGCTGGCAGATCGCCGAACAGATCCGCGCGCATCGCAACGTCAGCAAAACCAAAGCCATGGAGCGCGTGGAGGAACTGCTGGCGGAGGTGAATTTCCCCAATCCGCACGAAGCAATGTCGCGCTATCCGCACCAGCTCTCCGGCGGCATGCGCCAACGGGCGGTGATCGCGATGGCGCTGTCCTGCAACCCGGCGCTGCTGGTGGCGGATGAGCCGACCACGGCGCTCGACGTCACGGTGCAGGCAGGCATTCTCGATCTCGTGCGCAAGCTGCGCGCCACGCACAAATCGGCGGTGGTCTTCATCACCCATGACATGGGCGTGGTCTCCGAACTCGCCGACCGGGTCATGGTGATGTATGCGGGCCGCATCGTGGAACGCGGCAGCCGCACGGAGCTGTTTTCCGACCCGCGACACCCCTATACGCGTGCATTGCTTGGTTCGATCCCGCCGCTGACCGGTGCCAAACCCCGCCGCCTGCCGGCCATTCCCGGGTCTCCGCCATCGCTGCTGCGATTGCCGCAAGGCTGCGCCTTCGGTCCGCGTTGCCCCGTCGGGTACGAGCCCTGCCTAACCGGCAAGCCCGAGCTTGGCGCCGCCACGCACGCGGCGGCCTGTTTCCGGGTGGCGCAGACATGAGCGGACCGATGATCGACAAAGACCGTCCAATCCTCGAAACGCGCGGGCTCGGCAAACGCTTCTCGATCGGCAGCCGTTTTTCCGCGGAGGGCAGGCGAACCGTCCACGCGGTCGACAATGTCTCCCTGACAGTGCGGCGCGGCGAAACCGTTGGATTGGTCGGCGAGTCCGGGTGCGGCAAGTCCACGCTGGCGCGATGCCTGGTCAGGCTCTACGACATTTCGGACGGCAAGCTCCTGTTCGAAGGCGACGACATCACCTCGAAGTCACTGTCTGAACTGAGGCCGCTGCGGCGGCGCCTGCAAATGGTCTTCCAGGACCCGTCGGCCTCGCTCAATCCGCGCCGGCGCGTCGGCGACCTGGTGGCCGAACCGCTGCGCATCCATGGCAGGCTTTCATCGCGCGAGATCGCCAGCCGCGTCGCGGAACTCTTCGACCTCGTCGGACTGTTGCCGGACCATGTCATGCGCTTTCCCCATGAATTCTCGGGCGGGCAGCGCCAGCGTGTCGGCATTGCGCGCGCCATCGCCCTCAATCCCGATCTCGTCGTTCTCGACGAACCTGTCTCCGCGCTCGACGTGTCCGTACAGGCGCAGATCGTCAACCTGCTTGCCGATCTCCAGGAAAAGTTGGACCTCACCTATGTCTTCATCGCCCACGATCTGTCCGTGGTGCGTCAGGTCTCGACCCGCATCGCGGTCATGTATCTCGGCTCGATCGTCGAGGAAGGACCGGCGGAAGAGGTGTTTTCAGCCCCGGCCCACCCTTACAGCCAAGCCTTGATCTCGGCCGTTCCCGTCGTGCAGACGACCAGTGGGACGCGTAAGCGTATTATCCTTACAGGCGACGTACCGAGCCCGCTCAACCCGCCCTCCGGCTGCCGTTTCCACCCCCGATGCCCAATCGCGGTTGAGCGCTGCCGTTCGGAACGGCCGGAGCTGAGAGAGCACCAATCCGGCCGCAAAGCGGCTTGCCACTTCCCGACGGTATAGCCGACCTCATTCCGATCGCCAGAATTTTTAAAAATTCTGTTTCCATATGGAACAAATCGCCAGGCGGGGCGTTTCATAAGGTTCGATCGAGCGCATCTTGATCGACCGGGAGGAAACAATGGACTACCTGCATTTCTTTGCGCCCGTGCGGATATCGCGCGGGCAGGGGCATCCTGTAGAAGAAGTGGATAGTGTTGCCGAGGCGATGGTTTTCTTGCGTAAATGGCCGACGGGACGACGTGGGCCAGTGTATCAGTGCGCGCTGAATTGCTGCTCGGCTGCCCTGTCGGGACAGATGTCGGCGGAGGAAGCCAGAAAGGCGTTCACCGGATTTGCCCGGATCACGCGGCTTCTCGACGATGACATGGCACTGCCGATGGGCAGCGACAGCATGGCGAGCATACACGCGCTGCGGCGATAGCCGCCACGCCCCTCTGCCTCTGGTGGATCGCGCCCCTTACGGGCGCGATGGAGGTTATGCTTGACCCTCGGGGCAGGTCGGCGGGTATCACTTCTCAATTCTCCCTGAACCCACGATTGAGCGAATCGCGAACCGGCGCCAACATATAGTCCAGCAGCGTGTGCTCGCCGGTCAGGATCATGACTTCCGCCGGCATGCCGGGCGATAGATGGATGTCATGCAGATCCCTGAGATCGGCCGCGTCGATCTTGACCTTGGCAAGGAAATAAGGCTCTCCGGTTCTCTCGTCCGTCAGCCGGTCAGCCGAAATCGAGGTCAGCAGGCCATGGATTTGCGGCAGGTGTCTGGTTGGATAGGCCGACAGCACCACACGGGCCGGCATGTCCGGATGCACCACGTCGATATCCGTGGGCTTGATGCGGGAATCGATGATCAGATTGGCCTCGTTCGGGACGATGTCGAGAAGCACCTGACCGCTGGAGATCACGCCCGATTCCGTTGTTACGCGCAGGTTCATCACCGTTCCGGCGATTGGCGCGACGATGTCCGTCCTCGCCAGCACGTCCTGGCGCAAAGGCAATTGGCTGCGCAATTCGGCGAGATCCGTGCGCGCTTTGGCAAGATCCTCGTTGGCGCTCTCGCTATCCTGCTGACGCAGGTTGAGGAGTTGGAACTGGGTCTCGCCGATCTGCTGATCGTTCTTCGCTATCTGCGCCCGGTTCGATGCCTGGTTGGCTCGAATGTCGGCCTGGGAGCGCTGAAGCGCCAATATCCGCGGCAGGCGTTCGAGGCCCTTCCTGTACATCTCCTGCGCGGAGGCGATCTCCTGGTCGATCAGGCCGAGTTGCTCGGCCTCGGCCGCCATGACATCCCTCGCTCCCGTGCTTTGCTCTTCGATCTGCGCGATGCGCTTGTTGAGGATCTGTGTGCGGCCTTCGCGGGTTGCGAGGCGGCTGTCGAGCAGCGCCTGTTCTTCGGCGACCACCTTTCGCGCGCTCTCGCTGTCGATCGAGGTCAGCTCCTTGGGGAAGGTGATCCGGTCCCGACCGGCAAGTTCCGAAACAAGTCGCGCCTCGGTCGCCAGCAGGCGAACATAGCGCCCCTCCAGCTCGTCATATCGCCCTTGCGCATCGGTCGTCTTCAGGCTGATAAGCACTTGGCCGACGCTGACTTTATCGCCCTCCTTAACGTGGATCGCGCCGATGATGCCGCCCTCCAGATGCTGGATGGTCTTACGATAACCTTCGGGGCTGACGACGCCGTTGGCAACGACAGCGCTCGCCAGCAGGGCGACGCTTGACCAAGCAGCGGTGCCGCCTACGAAAAGGATGGCCGAAGCGTAGCCCAGCATTCGCGCCGGCCGCGTCCGCAGCTTCAGATTGCGCCTGCTGGCACGGTAGGCGCGCGAGCGTCGCCGGAGCAATCCCGCAATCAAGAGCAGGAAGAGCGCGCCAGCCACCGCCAGCAACATTATGCGAGACGGCGTGTCGGTCCCATCCAACCAAACCGATACCGCTGTGCTGAGGTCGTTGGCGGAGGCGGTCAGCCTGTCGGTGAGTTCGTGCAAGCTGTCCGTCAGCCGGTTCAGCGTCGTCGAGAAGTCGCCAAATCGATCGCTCATGGCTCACTCCGCTGCGTTCAGTTTCGTTGCCGCGTTGGCAACAAGCTTTTCCCGCAAGGCCGCCGGAACCGGAATGCGCCTGGGCGGTCCGCCGAGCGCGCCGAGCACCTCGTCGCGCGTGCCGAACATCGAAACCGATCCGTCATGGAGGAAGACGACATGATCGGCGGTGCGCAGGAGATTGGTCTGGTGGCTGACGAGAATGACGGTGCGGCCCCGCTCCTTCAGTTGCTGGAGCACGTTGAACAGCGCCACTTCGCCTTCACCGTCCAGGCCGGTGTTCGGTTCGTCGAGAACGATCAGCTGCGGATCGCCGAACAGTGCCCGGGCCAGCGCGATACGCTGGCGCTGGCCGCGCGAAATGCGAGCGCCATGCGGTCCCACTTCGGTCCGGTAGCCGTTCGGCAGCCGCAGGATCATATCATGGATGCCGGCAAGCTGCGCCGCGGCGATGACCGCGTCGCTGTCGACGTCACGCAGGCGCGCGATGTTCTCGCCGATCGTTCCGGGGAACAGCTCGACCTGCTGCGGCAGATAGCCGAGATGCATGCCAAGTTCGTCCGAAGGCCAGTTGCACACCTCCGCGCCATCCAGCCTGACATGGCCGAGCGAAGGCCGCAGCGCGCCGACGATAAGACGACAGAGCGTGGTCTTGCCGGAACCGGACTGGCCGATCACACCGCAGGTCTGGCCCGGCTCAACGCCGAAGCTTATGGCATTGACAAGCGCCTGGGACGTTCCCGGCGCGCAGTAATGCAG
The DNA here is from genome assembly GCF_006440715.1 of Mesorhizobium sp. B2-7-3. Classification (NCBI taxonomy): domain Bacteria; kingdom Pseudomonadati; phylum Pseudomonadota; class Alphaproteobacteria; order Hyphomicrobiales; family Phyllobacteriaceae; genus Mesorhizobium; species Mesorhizobium sp. B2-7-3. The sequence continues at coordinate 3,343 of NZ_VFTY01000017.1, read as the reverse complement.
GTTCTCGAGCTTCAGCCTGCCTTGTGGGCGGGGCAATGTGACGCCAACCGTTTGCATCGATCTGGTGTCGGCGAAAAGCTTCGTGAGATTGCGGCGCGCGGTTCGCGCGCTGACCAGGCCGCGCCAGGCGCCGATAGAGCGCTCGATCGGCGCCAACGCGCGGCTGAGCAGGATCGAGGCCGCAATCATCGAGCCTGGCGTCAGCTCGCGACGCAGGACGAGATAGGCGCCGAGCCCGAGCACCGCCACTTGGAGCGCTAGGCGAAGCGAACGCGACAAGCTGCCGATGACGGTGGTGCGCCGCAGGAGCCGGGTCTGGATATCCATCAGCGACTGCTGGTTTTCCTCCCAGCGCCGCAGCGCCGGCTCGGACATGCCGAGCGAGCGCAATGTCTCGGCGCCGTCGATAAACTGCCCTACGGCGGTCTGGCTGCGGCGCAGTCCGGCCGCGGCCTCCTGGCTCTTGCGGCGGGTGAGGAAATCATTGGCGAGCGCTGCACAGAACAAAAGCACGGCGCCGGCAAGACCGACCACGCCCAGCGCGGGATGCAGCAACCACATGAACGCCAGGAAGACCGGTGTCCATGGGGCGTCGAGAAAGGTCAGGATGCCGTCGCCGGCGATGAAACTGCGCAGGTCCGCTACGTCCTTCAGGCCGGCTTCGAGGCTGCTGCCGGCGAGCCGCGCGTCCATGGCGCGTTCGATCACCGGAACGCTGAGCTGGTCGTCCAGCCATTGGCTGATATGCCCCAGCATCATACGGCGGGCGTGTTCCAGCATGCCGTAGACGGCGATGGCGCCGACAACGGCCAATGTGAGCCAGAACAATGTGTCGATGGAACCGCTCGACAGTACCCGGTCGTAGATTTGCAGCATGTAAACGGTGCTGGCGAGCAGGAGAAGATTGGAGACCAGGCTGAAGAGGAGGAGGGCGGGGACCTGGTGGCGTGCCAGATGCATTACCTCCTGGAATTGCGGTCTTGGCTGCATCACGGATACCCCACTTCGATGCTTGCCGGCACCCGGCCGGTGTGAAACGGGGACAGCTGATGCCGCCCCCGTCGGGTCTGGTGTCAGGCGATGTCGACAAGGATGTGCTGCATCGCTGTGTGATCGGCGTCCGCGTCCGCCACCTGGAAAGCGAAGTCGAGGTGAGCGTCCGGCGTCTGCGTCACGGTCGAGGTGAAGCCGATATCCGTGATCTTCAGCACGTCGTTGTCGACGGGGTCGAAGTTGACCAGACTGGCGGTCGTGTTGCTCCCACCGCTAGCGCCGGTCGCTCCGTTCAAGTCGATTGCCTGGCCGGTGATGCCGTTGCCGGACTGCATGATCTGAACGCCTTGCAGCGAGTAATGTTCGCCGGCCGCGTTGTAGTCGTTCTGCTCGATGATCACGAGGCCGTCATTGTTGTCGAGTGTGAACTCGCCATTGTAAGGGGCCGGCACCTGACCCTTCTTGAAGATGTCGGAGTTCGAGACATACACGGCCCGTGTGATCTCGTTTGTGCCGTCGGTCAGGTCGAGGATTAGCATCAGGTCTTCGCTGTTGCCGATGCCGTCGAACTTGATGGCCATCGCGCCGGCCGTCGCGGTCGGATCGGTAGCCTCGGTCTGGATGCCGACACTGCTGTCGAAGAACCGCAGGGTAAGCAGTTCGCCTTTCTGGATCGTGTCGCCGGCGACACCGTTAGTGCTCTGGGTGGCAGAAACCCAGGTTTCATTGCTGTTGCTGACCATATCGTGGGTACCGGCCGTCGGCAGCGAGTTGAACGTGGAGTCGCCGGAAGACCCCTCTCCATTATTCGTCAGGCTGAACGGATGGCTTCTGTCGATCAGGTTGCCGGTGAACTGCACGTAAAAGTCTTCGTCGGCCGCCGTGCCCGGGTCATCCGCCTGCAACTTCTCCACCACGATCGGCGGGTGGCCTGCATTGCTCAAGGGCTCCTTGGACAGGAGTTGGCTGGTGTGAATCACGTCGAAAGTGAAGCCTTCGAGTGGGTCGGTCACGGTGATGGCGTAAGTGTCGTTGACCTTGTCGAAGACGAGGGTGCCACCCGCCGTGCCGGTCTGGAGCCCGGCAGCCGAATCCTTGTCGTAGGTGAAGCTGAAGTTGAATGTTGCGGTCGTGTCGGTCTCCGATGCGAGCGTCACATCCGGGGTGAGGACATTGCCGCCGCCACCGCCGACGATCGTGCCGCTCAGCCCGATCTGGACGCCGGCAAGCGCGCCGTTCTGGTCGACAAAGTCGGAACCGCCGCCGGCGTAGAACGCAGTCGGGTGCGCATCGGCGCCGATGTCGTAGCCGAAGGCTCCGGAGGCGGATGCATTCAGCGCGTTGGCCAGGGTCTCGTTCTGGATACCCGCGGTGCCTGGGTCGCCGTCGAACGGCGCGGTGATCGTTGGCGCGTCGTCCTTGAAGATGAGGCTGGTCCCGATATTGACATGGTCCGATGCCTGATCGCCGTCACCATCGGTGATGGTGGCGGTCAAAGTGACGAGATTATCAGCCGCCAAAGTTGTTGCCTGATCCGGTCCGGAGTCGGGCGAATGTATGACCGCACGTTCCTGGTCGAGGGTCACGTTGCCGTCGGCGGCCACGCTCACCGTGAATACCACGGCGCCCGCGGCCGATCCGGCGCGGCCAACCACCTCGCCGCTTTCGACGAAGAGCAGAATCGACAGGCCGCTCAAGGTGTCTGTCAGGCCGCTGACGTTGGTGACCTGATTGATGTCGAGCGTGTAGCTCATGGCACCGCCATCCGCACCGGCATGCGGGGTAAAGACAGCCGCGAAATCGGCGGCGTTGCTGCCGAGGCTCGACTCGTCGACGGTTAGCGTCGGCTCGGTGCCGGTCGTCGATATGCTCGGCCCGTCATCGTGGAAGTTGAGGTTCTGGCCGATGTTGAGCGTTGCCGACTGGTGGTCGCCGTCCTTGTCGGTAACGGTTGCGGTGAGCTTGACCAGGTTGTCGGCGGAAAGCGTGGCATTGTCATTGGGGTCGTTGGAGTCCGAGTGGACCAAGGCACGTATCTGGTCGAGGGTGACGTTGCCGCTGGCATCGACGGATACCGTGAAGACGAGGTCGCTGGTGCCGGAGGTGCGGCCCTCGACGACGCCGCCGGCAGTGACCGACAGCACGACCTCCTGGTTGGTCGCAGTGTCGATCAACCCGGTCGAGCCGGCCGTGACGGCGAGCGCATAGGTGACCGCTCCGGCGCCGTCGGCGCCGTAGACCGGGCTGAAGTTGGCGGCAAAGCTCTTGGTGTCGTCGGTCCCAAGAACCGTCTCGTCGACGGTTAGCGTCGGCTCGGTGCCGGTCGTCGATATGCTCGGCCCGTCATCGT
>NZ_VFTY01000016.1:0-101417 GCF_006440715.1 Mesorhizobium sp. B2-7-3 | reverse complement strand
GACTTGGGGGGTGGCCCGTCACACTAATAATGTCCGGGCACGGTGATGGTTCCGTGACTTCCGAAATTTTTTAAGAAATATTTGAAGACGCCTGTCGCGAGCGTGCCTTCAGCCAGTCGCGGCCGGCATGGGCAAAGACGGCGCCGAGCACGATGGCACCGCCGACGATGCTGGCCATCGGCGGGATTTCGGCCAGGAACAGAAATGCAAATAGGATCGCGAACGGCACTTCCGCCGAACCGAGCAGGCCCGATTCAGGCGCCGGGATCAGCCGCGAGCCTTCCGTCCACAGAATGGAAGCCAGTGCGAAGGACGCGCCGAAGGTGGCAAGCAGGATAGCGTCCCTTGATGAGACCGCCAGGGGATCGGTGACGAACCATCCGAGTATGAACAGCAGGAAGGCCGAAACCGCGCCGGCCCACACAACGGGCGTGTCACGGAACGCGCGAACCATGATCATGTACAGCGCGCTGCCGGCCGTCATCAGCAGCGCCAGCCCGTCGCCGAACAAATTGCCGGTGGCAAAACCCGACCACACCATGATGGCGACCCCGCACAGCGACACCGCCGCCGCCACCATCGTCTGCAGCCGGAAAGGTTCGCGCACCAGCATCCAGGCCAGTACGGCGGCAATGAAGGGCGACGTCGCGTAGATGACCGCGACATTGGCGACGAAAGTGAACTTGAAAGCGGAAATGAAGGCGATGCTGGCCAGTGCGCCTTCGACGGCTAGCAGCCAGCCGCGCCAGCCAAGCCGCAGCGGTTCACGGTTGCCGGCACGGCGGCGGCGCCACAATACGTAGAGGCTGATCAGGATCGCGCCGACAAAGCCGCGCCAGCAGGTGATCGTCAGCGGATCGGCATGGATCGACTTGGTCAACACGCCGGTCAGCCCGAATACCGCCGCCGAGGATGATACCAGCAGGATACCCAGCGTGCGTTCGGTGGTTTCCGCGGTGGCCGTGATCTCATTCATGCCGGCAGCCTACCTTGCCTCGTCCTGACATCGTCGCGTCGGGAGTAGTGACCATCCAAGTCAAAGCCGCTTGCGGAAATGTTCGCCGCCGACGATCAGCAGGCCGGCGGCGACGATAAGGGCGGCACCCAGGAACACTTCGCGGCGCGGCACGTCGCCCCAGATCGCGAAGCCGAGCGCGAACGCCCACAACAGCGAGGTGTACTCGAGCGGCGCCAGGATCGATGCCGGCGTGCGCTTCATGCCTTCGAAGAGAAGGTATTGCGCCAGGCCGCCGAGCGCACCGACGCTGGCAAGAAGCAGCAATTGTGCCGGGTCCGGCGTATGCCACCACGACAGCGCCGGCACCGCTGAAAAAACCAGGAAATAGAAATTGTTGAGGAGGAGCTGGATCGTCGAGCGCTCGGCAAGCGCCGTCTTGCGCAGAAGCACGATGGCGATGCCCCAAAGGCAAGCCGCCGTCAGTACCAGCAACACGGGCACGGACAGGCCAAGATGGGCGGGATCGCAGGCGACAAAGACGCCGGCAAAGCCGATCAGAACCGCCAGCCAGCGCACAACAGGCACCGTTTCGCCGAGCAGGACCACCGATAGCACGGTGACGATGATCGGAGCCGCGTAATAGACGGTGGTCAGTTCGGCGAGTTGCAGGCTGCGGGCGGCGTTGTAGTAACAGAGCCAGGCGGCGAGCGTGAAGGCGCTGCGCACCAGCATCGGCCGCACGATCGGCGAGCGCACCGTGTCGGCGAACAGCGGCCGCCCGCCGATCACCGCGCAGGCGCCAAGAATGGTGATGCTGCGGAAGAACATGATCTGCCAGACGGTCATGCTGGTGACCAGCAGTTTGATCGAGGCGTCCTGCGTCGAAAACAGCAAATAGGCGGCGCCCGTCAGCAGGATTCCGGCGAAGATCCTTTCGCGTGTATCGAGAATGGCGATATCGGCCATAAGGCGTGCGCCTGCTTGAGTGAAGGCGGCCCCAGCCCCTGTCGGCTCCGCACCAGCCAGCTATACGGGCGAAATCCCGCACGGCGCTGCTCCAGGACCGCGCTTGCTTTTGGGGCAGGCGGCAGTGGCGCGAAATGCAGCCTGTCCCGGCTGCGGCTTCTGGCGCGGCACGGCCGATTGGTTTAGCATCATCTCATAAAGCCGGAAACGAAGGCAGGCGCGCAGAACGCCGGGGGGACGGACAGCGAATTGGCGCTCAGATCATGCCACATGTAGCATTCGCGGGCGCGGCGTGACGGGCCGCCTTTGCCAGAGCGGATATTGCGGGGAGAAGGCCGATGCAGAAACTGCAGTCGCAAGGCGTCCATCACATCACGCTGGTCGGTGCCGGTCGCCAGACCTCGATCGATTTCTGGGAAGGGGTGCTGGGCATGCCTTTCATCTTCGAGCAGCCCAATCTCGACAAGCCGAGCGAAAGCCATCTTTATTTCGATCCGGGCGACGGCCGGCTGATCACCATCTTCACCGACGAGACCCGCACGGCCGTGCAGCGCCGCACCCCGACCGACCCGGGCTGCGTGCATCACATCGCCTTTTCGGTGTCCCGCGTCACTTTCCTGCAGGCGGTCGCCCGGCTCGACGAGCGCGCCATCAAACACAGTGGCGTCAAGGATCGCGGCTTCATGGATTCAATCTATTTCGAGGATCCGCTCGGCCTTCTGATCGAGCTTGCCTCTTATCGTTTCGAGCCGCCTGCAGGCTTCACCCATGCCGATGTGCTGATGGAGGCGCATAAGCTTCGCGTCACGCGTGGCGACTACAACATCGCCGAGGTGCATCTGGCTGATGCGATCCAGGCGCTGGTGGAACGCGCGCGCGCGACATTGTCGGCGGACCGGGCGCCCAAAAATCCATACTGAAGGCTGAACAGGCAAGGGAGGAACACGTGGCAAAAGCAGTGGCGAAAAGCTTAGGGAAACCGGCCGCCAAACCAGCGGCAAAAGCGGCAGCAAAAGCTGCGACCAAGACGGCGCCAAAGGCCGCCGGCAAGACCGCGGCCAAGGCCAAGGCGAAACCGGCAAGGAAATCGGCGCTGACCATCAGCATGCTGAAGCCGAGCGTCAACAACATGACCGTTCGCGTCTTTGCCCGCGCCGCCGGGCTCGACCATGCGGAGACCGATGCGTGGGGGCACACGCGCTCGCCCGAATACATGGCGCGTAATCCGGCCCACCTGACGCCGATGATCGAGGACAAGGGCCTGCCGCGCGGCGTGCTGTGGGAGAGCTGCGCCATCATGCAATATCTTTCCAACAAGCATGGGCTGGAGAAATTCTACCCGAAGGCGCCAGCCAAGCGGGCGATGATAGACAGCGCCATGTTCTATCTGATCGGCACGCTCTATCCCTATGTCGCGCGCGCCACCTATCCGGCGCTCGGCTTCCCGCAATATGCCGGCGAGGTCGGTCACAGCGACGCCCACCCAGACAGGAAATCGGAGGCACAGAAGGCCGCGGTCGCCGCCATTGCCGAGCCGCTCGAGGTCTTCCACTCCTTCTTCCGCGACGGCAAGCCGTTCATCGGCGGCAAGAGCCCGTCGATCGCCGACATCCGTCTTGCGGCGACGCTCGAATTCCTCGCCGTCATTGACTACGCCCTGCCCAAATGGGCGAAGGAATACATGGCTGCGATGGAGAAGAAGCTCGGCAAGGCCTATGCTGGTCCGGCCGGCGACGTTCGCGGCTACATCGCCCATGTGAGGTCGCAGGCCAAGGCGTGAGTCCAACCAGTCGATGGGGCGATGAGCTGCGGAAGCGGCCGCGGGACTGATCTTACCGGCTCCCTCGCGGTTCCCCGCGAGCTTGAAGTTGGCGGGGCTTGCTTTAGTCTGGGCGCGGATGCAGTCGAATTTTTCTCTCGACCGGCTTGAACGCTGGAGTGGTGGCGTGGCCGCCGCGGCCTTGGCGGCAACGCCTGAAGACTTGTCGGCCCGCTTCAGCGCGGCGGCAAGGGTGCTGCTTGGCTCGGATCGTGTCTACGTTGGCTTCTATCGTCGCGACATAACATCCCTGACCATCGACGATGCCGGACCCGATCGCTGGAACCGCGACTATGATGCGCGCGTCTATCGCCAGGATCCGTTCTTCCAGAGGTTCGCCAGCACCAGACAGGATTTCCTGCTGCCGTTGTCGGCTCTCAGCCAAGGCGATTTCCAGCGCACGCCGTATTACTGCGAATTCTACGGGCCCTCCGGCAGCTTCGATGAAATAACCGGCGTGTTCAACCTCGACGGACTGACCGCCGGCTATGTAACCTTTCTTCGCCGGGAAGGCGCACCGCGTTTTGGCGAGCGTGATCTGGCTGTGGCCGGCGCGGCGAGCAGCGCGACAAAGCTCATTCTGCAAAGGCTGCTTCATTTGTGCCGTCTTCGCGACAAGGGTTCCGCAATCGAAGCCGCGGGGTCGCAACTCAGCGCCCGGGAAAGGCAGATCGCGCGGCTCCTGATCGAGGGTGGCAGCGCCAAGACGATTTCGCGAAACCTGTCAATTTCACCCGGCACCGTGCGCAACCACATCAAGCAGGTCTACCGCAAGCTCGGTGTGCACTCCCAGATCGAGTTGTTGGCCATAGGCTGGAAGGCCTCGCCCAACTGATGGTTCGCCAGCTTCACTGTCCCGTCACGACGCGTGTCCACATGCGGTTTTGCAGTCGCAGCAGCTTTGCGTCGTTGTTTTCGACCACGAACAGCTTGGCCTTTACATCGTCGGATGGGAAAACGCCGGGATCCTTTGCGACGGCCTGATCCATCAGCGGCAGGGATTCCGGGATCGCATTGGCATAGGAAACATAACTGGAATTGGCCGCTGCGATATCGGGCCGCAAGTTGAAATCGATCCAGGCCTGGGCATTCTCCGGATGCGGCGCATCCTTCGGCACGGCCATCGTATCGAAGTTTATCAGCGTGCCTTCCCTTGGAATGGAATATGCAATCTCCAGCTTCTTCGCGGATTCCGCCGCACGGGTCTTGGCCTGCAATATGTCGCCCGACCAGCCCAGCACGACACAGATGTCGCCATTCGCCAGGTCGTTGATGTATTTCGACGAGTGGAAGTAACGGATATAGGGCCGCACCTTGCCCATCAGCTCTTCGACCTTGGCGAGGTCGTCCGGATTGGTCGACCTGGGATCGATGTGGAGATAGTTCATAGCCATAGGAATGATCTCCGCCGGAGCATCGATCATGGCGACGCCGCAATCGGAGAATTTCTTGACGACGTCGGCGTCGAAGACCATGGCGAAGGAACCTGTCGGCGCATCCGGCATCCGTTGCTTGACGGCAGCGACATTGTAGCCGATCCCGTCTGTGACGGCCATGTAAGGCACGGCGTACAGGTTCTGCGGATCCGCGCCCGCGATCAGCGACAAGGCTTGCGGATCGATTTTCGAGTGGTTTGAAAGCTTCGATCTGTCGAGCCGCAGGAAAGCGCCTGCCTTCAACTGGTTCTTCAGGAACGGAAAGGCCGAGGGATAGACCACGTCATATCCCGAGCCGCCGGTGAGCAGTTTCGTCTCAAGGACCTCGTTGCCGTCATAGACATCGTAGCGGACCTTGATGCCCGTCTCCTTCTCGAATTTCTCAGCCGTGTCCGGGGCGATGTAGTCGGACCAGTTGTAGACGTTGACCACCTTCTCATCGTCCGCCCGGGCGACGCCGAAACTGATGCCGCAGGCAAGCGCGGCGGTCAGGATTGGGAAGAGCAGAGCGCGCATGGGTATCTCCTTTTGCCTGGCGGGCCGACGCGGCGCACCGTTCTGATTTCACTTCGGCACGCTTGCCGCTCAACGCCGGTGGGGCGCATAAACGGGTAACGTGATACAGGCGACATTGCCGCCTCCGAGCAGAATTTCGCGGGAGTTCTCGATGCCGACGAGCTTGTGATCGGGAAACAGCGTGGCCAGCTGTTGCTTTGCCTTCCCGTCGAGATTGCAGCCGAATTCCGGCACGACCACGACGCTGTTGCCCGGATAATAGTTGATGTAACTCGCCGCGATCCGGTTGCCGGTCGGCCGTGCCCAGGTCGAATCGACCCGGTCCACGCTCTCGCTTTCTTCCATCGTCATCTCGATCGGCAGGGGATGGTGCAGCCGATGAACCTCCAGGCGACGGCCACGCGCGTCGCGGGCCGAGCGCAGCACCTCTTCGGCTTCGCGTACGATCTCATATTGCGGATCGTCCCGCTCGTCGGTCCAGCTCAGCGCCACAACGCCCGGACGAACGAAGCAGCAGAGGTCGTCGACATGGCCATCCGTCTCGTCGAAAGCAAAACCGCGCGGCAGCCAGATGATTTTGTCGACGCCGAGATAGTCGCCAAGCTGTTGTTCCACCTTCGCCTTTCCGAGATGGGCATTACGGTTGCGATTGAGCAGGCACTGCTCGGTCGTGATGAGCGTGCCTTGGCCGTCGCATTGCAGTCCGCCGCCCTCGGCGATCAGCGGTGCGCGATAACGGTCCATCCTCTCGATATCGAGGACCTTTTGCGCCACGAGGTCGTCGAGATCCCAAGGCGAGTAGAGGCCGCCGTCGAAACCGCCATAAGCGTTGAAGATCCAATCGACGCCGCGCACTTCGCCTCGATCATTGACGACGAAATTGGGGCCACTGTCGCGGAGCCAGGAATCATTGGTCGACATTTCCACGACGCGCACATGGCTGGGCAATCGCGCTCTTGCGTTCTGCCACTGGCGGCTGGACGCCGCCACCGTCATCGGCTCGCTTTGTGCGATCGCCGCAGCGACATTGGCGAACAGCCTCTGCGCGGGCTTGGCGCCCAGCCGCCAGGTGTCCGGCCGTTCTGGCCAGATCAGCCAACAGCCCGATTTGGGCTCGAATTCGCCAGGGGCGCGAAACCCATCCTGCCTCGGTGTGGTCGAGAGCGTATGTGACATTGTGGGACCACCGGGAAATGGAATGACGAAACCTCGCCCGATCAGACGGTTTTGGGACCTTGTCCGTCAATGTCCCATTTGGGACAGCTTGATCACTGCACCGGCCACCGGTCCTGCATCGGCGCCGGGCCTTGGTTGCCCGGAGACTCGATGTCCCGTTGGCTACTGGGTTGCCTGGTAAAGCTCCGAAGCGGCCTGCTTCAGCGCGCGCCGTCCGTCCGGTTCGAGATACATCATGTGCCCACCTTCAACGACGTCGAGGCGGATCGGCCTGGCGCCGGCGAGCGACGGGATCTGGCTGACCAGATAACGCGACGCCAGATAGGGAGTGACGAGATCGGTGTAGCCATTGACGATGACGACGCCCAGCGCGGGATTCAAGGACCGCGCCCCTTGCAGATCATCCATCACACCGGCATAGCCCTGGCGCGAGGCGCTCGTCCCGTAGTTCCAGTTGTGGCTGATATCGCCGTTCAGCAAGCGGTAGCTGACATCGGTGCGAAAGTTCAGCTCGTCGCGCGCGTAAGCGACAAAGGCCGAGGTCAGCGCCGGCACACTACGGTCCAGCACCGGATCGGGGCCAGCGATACGGGCACTCTGGGGAGCGATGTCCGCCGTCGCGATCATGCCGTCATAGGGGCTGAGCACCTTGCCCGCGGCACGGCCAAACTCCCTTGCGAAGAGCGAGGTCGGGACGCGGGCGAAGTTGCGGTGAACGAGGTCGAGAGGCAGGCCGGTGATCTCGGCCACGCGATCACCCGCCAGCCGTCCGCCTTGCTCCAGCCCACTGGTGAGCGCACTGAGGTACTCGCCAAGTGCATAATGCTCGACCTCGGCGAGCTTTTTCCGCAAAGTGTCGCCGCTGACACCTTCACTGCGCAGGCGAACCGCGGCGAGGGAGGGTAGTTCGAGAGCCCAATGCAGCGGCTCGAATTCGTCGGGCTGCACCAGGGTGAATTCCAGCGCCGGCGAGATCAGCACGATGCCGCTCGGGCTGATGCCGATATCTTCCTGCAGCGTCCTGGCAAGCAGTGCCGCGCGGAACCCGCCATAGCTCTCACCGGCGAGGAACAGCGGAGATCCCATGCGGCTGTTTTGGGCGAGATAGAGCCTAATGAAGGCGCCGATCGAACTGGCATCCTGGCTGACGCCCCAGAAGTCGTGCGTATCCTGGCCGGGCGCCTCGCGGCTGTAGCCGGTTCCCACCGGGTCGACGAAGACGAGGTCGGTCATGTCGAGCCAACTGTCGGGATTGTCGATGAGCTTTTGCGGCGAGGGGAGGAATTCCCCGCCGGCTCCGGTCGCCACGACGCGCGGTCCGAGCGCGCCGAGATGCAGATAGGCTGAAGCGGCGCCCGGGCCGCCGTTGAACACGAAGGTGATTGGCCGCGGTGCTTCCGTCGCCACGCTCTCCCGCGGCTTCAGCGTATAGGCAACATAGAAGATCTCCGCCGTGATCTCGCCCTTGCCGGAGAGCAGCGGAAGCGTGCCGGCCTTTGCCTGATACCGCAGGCTGCGTCCGCCAATGGTGATCGAATGGTCGGTGATCTCAGGTGACGGCAGCAGTGAAAGCACGCCGCCCGCGGGTGCCGGCCGCTCCGCCGTTTCGGCCAGGAGAGGCTGCGCGAAACCGGCAAGCATGAAGAGGACAAGGGAGACGAGTTTCAGCTTGGAACGCATGAGACCTCCGCGGAAAAGACTCCCGCATAGCTATGGCCGAGGCGGATGAAGTCAAAGGGATCAGACGATGGCGCGCCCACTGCTGTTGTTTCCGCCGAAACCAGTTCCTGACAGCTTGGGTCGTCATGTTTGGATTGCCTCACACGTCTCGCAGGACCATGCTATCAAGGCAGAAAGCCTGTCGGAGGAACGAAAATGGACGCAACCGAGCTGAAGGCCATGCAGGCGCCGCTGAAGCAGGCCTACCGCGACGACGCCACGCAAGCACTGATCACGCTAAGGGCAAAGGGCTCGATCGACGAACAGTCGGTGGCCTGCAAGGTGGAGACGGGCAGGGCGTTGGCAATCGCCGGCCTTCATCCGGCAACAGGCGGCTCGGGGCTCGAACTGTGCTCCGGCGACATGCTGCTCGAGGCGCTGGTGGCGTGCGCCGGGGTGACGCTGAAGGCGGTGGCGACGGCGCTCGAATTCAAGCTCGGCGCCGCTACCGTTGAAGCCGAAGGCGATCTTGATTTTCGCGGCACGCTTGGTGTCGCCAAGGATGCGCCGGTCGGCTTTCGCGCCATTCGGCTCAATTTCAATCTCGACACGGCGGAGCCTCCGGAGCGCATTGATTCGCTGCTGAAGCTGACCGAGCGCTATTGCGTGGTGTTCCAGACCATCAAACAAAAGCCGGAACTGACGGTGAGCGCGCGGTGATGAATCGCAAGGCCCGCGGCAGCGGTCGCGGGCCTTGCGATATCTGATGCTTACTGAGCTGCCGGCTCTTCGGCGTCGCCTTCGTCGGTGAAGGGCGAGGCGCTCGGCACGCACTGCACGGACCAGCCGGCGGGTGTCGGCTGCTTCTGATACTCGGTGATGGCGGCGGTGCACTGTTCGCGCTTGTCGAAGGTGCTGGGCAGCACGACCATGCCGCCCTGCGGGCCGGCGATTACCAGATACCAGACCAATGCTGCGGTCGTAGCCATGGAGTTTTCCTTGTTCTGCCCAGATCGGGCTCTCGTTGCGGGATTCGCTCGATCCTAACAACTCCTCGGAAATGACGAAAGCATGACCGCCCAGCGGCTTCTCCCCTCAGATCACAGCCGCGTGATGATCCGTCGGGTTTCCTAGCTGGCGTGTTGCCTCCGCCATGGTTCAGTCGGTCGCAAAGCAATAGAACAGGCCGTCGCCGCCTGTGCCTTTCAGCGCCTCCTGGCTGCAGCCGCCACGCGAGGCATGCGAAGAATTCCACGACTTCGCCGCCGCCGAATCGTCGAGACCGGTGCGGTCGTGATGGCCCATCATCGCCGCCCCTTCGGAGCCGCTCATCGTCCAGTCGCCGCAGGTCTGGTCGGCTATCCTGGTGCCGTCGGGCTTGGAGCCGGTCAGCATGTCGTGTCGGTTGGGCGTATCGCCGCGGCCGTTGACCGTCTCACCCTTCTCGTTCAGCGCGGTCTGCTTGGTGATGCCGTTGGCGTCGCTGTGCAGCGAGGCGACATCATCGGCGATCTTGGCGCCCTTGGCGTTGAACCAGGGACCCTTGCCGATGCGATCGCGCGCATCCTCCGCGCTGGTCGAGAGATATGCGTGCCAGGTCTTGCCGGTGACGCCGGCGGCTTCCGCCAGCGACGCGCAATGGGCATCCGCGCCCTTCAGGCCGCCGAGATCGCCCCCCTTGCCGGAGCCGACGCTGGTGACGAAGAAACTCATCTTGGTATCTTGGGAAACGGCCACGCCGACCGTAGCTCCAAGAGCGGCGGCAAGGGCGGTGGCGGCAACGGTGGCGAGTCTTGGCATGTCGGTCCTCCGATTTCGAATGTCCTACGTCAGAAGAACGTAGCCGAAGGCTGTTTTAATCCGTTTCGAACCCGCGTTTTATTCCGGTTGCCGGTAGGCGACGAAGCGGTTGTGCTTGGCCTGGAAGATCAGGCCGGTCTCTTTGAGATCCGGGCTGGCCAGCGGCACGATGCGTTTGGCGATCTCGGAGGGGTGCGGCAATGTCTCGGGATCCTCACCGGGCACGGCTTGTGCGCGCATCGCGGTGCGGGTGGCGCCGGGGTCGGCTGCATTGACGCGCAGCGGCAGACTTTGCGTCTCATGCGCCCAGGAGCGCATCATGGTCTCCACCGCCGCCTTCGATGCCGCGTAAGGCGCCCAGAAGGCGCGCGCCGAATGCGCCGCGTTGGACGACAGGATAATCGCCCGGCCGGCATCCGAAAGCCGCAGCAGCGGGTCGACCGAGCGGATCAGCCGCCAGGTCGAGGTGACGTTGATGGTCATCACCTTTTCGAAGGTCTTGGCCTCGACATGACCGATCGGCGAGATGACGCCAAGCACGCCGGCATTGGCGACGAGGATGTCGAGCTTGCCCCAGCGCTCGTGGATGGCGCCGCCCAGCCGGTCGATACCGGCCATGTCGGCGAGATCGAGCGGCACCAATGTCGCCTGGCCGCCGGCCGCCTTGATCTGGTCGTCGAGTTCTTCCAGCCCGCCGACGGTGCGGGCAACCGCAATGACATGCGCGCCGGCCGCAGCCAATTCCCTGGCGATGAAATAGCCGATGCCGCGCGAGGCGCCGGTGACGACCGCGACGCGGCCGGTAAGGTCGAGGGTCATGCGATGGCTTCCGGAACTCTGGCTAAGGCTGATGACGGTCCGGCAATTCTACGAGCCGCTTGTCGCCAGCAGCGACAGCGTGCGCACATTGTCGTGGCCTTCGAAGTCGAGCAGGCGGGTCGGGTACTGGCCGGTGAAGCATGCATCGCAGAACTGCGGCTGCTCGTCGTCGCGGCTGGCCTCGCCGACGGCGCGGTAGAGACCGTTGATACTGAGGAAACCGAGCGAATCGACCCGGATGAACTCGGCCATCTCTTCCACCGACATGCGCGAAGCCAGCAGCTTCGACTTCTCCGGCGTGTCGACCCCATAGAAGCATGATGCGCTGGTCGGCGGCGAGGCGATGCGCATGTGCACTTCCTTGGCGCCGGCGTCGCGCACCATCTGCACGATCTTCTGGCTGGTGGTGCCGCGCACGATGCTGTCGTCGACCAGCACCACGCGCTTGCCCTCGATCATGCGGCGATTGGCGTTGTGCTTGAGCTTGACGCCCATATGGCGGATCGAATCGCCGGGCTGGATGAAGGTGCGGCCGACATAGTGGTTGCGGATGATGCCGAGTTCGAAGGGAATGCCCGCCGCCTGGCTGAAGCCGATTGCCGCCGGCGTGCCGGAATCCGGCACCGGTACGACGATATCGGCGTCGACCGGATTTTCCTGAGCCAGTTCCGCGCCGATGCGCTTGCGCACCTCATAGACATTGCGGCCCTCGACCGAGGAGTCGGGTCGGGCGAAATAGACATATTCGAAGATGCAGAAGCGGGTCTTCTGCGGTTCGAACGGGAACAGGCTCTCAATGCCCTTGGACGTGACGACGACCATCTCGCCGGGCTTCAGGTCGCGCACGAAACGCGCGCCGATGATGTCGAGCGCACAGGTTTCGGAGGCCAGGATCCAGGCGCCGTCCAGATCGCCCAGCACCAGCGGGCGGATGCCGAGCGGATCGCGGCAGCCGATCATCTTCTTGGCCGTCATCGCCACCAGCGAGAAGGCGCCCTCGACCTGGCGCACCGCGTCGATGAAGCGCGAATTGAGGTCGCGCTCCTTGCTGGTCGCGACCAGATGCAAAAGCGTCTCTGTGTCGGAGGTGGAGGAGAAGATCGCGCCTTGCTTCTGCAGCGCGCGCTGCACCGTCATGGCGTTGGTGAGGTTGCCGTTATGGGCGACGGCAAAGCCGCCATCGGCCAATTCGGCGAAGAAGGGCTGGATGTTGCGCATGCCGGCACCGCCGGTGGTGGCGTAGCGCGTGTGGCCGATGGCGCGGTTGCCTTGCAGGCTGTCGATGACGCGCTGCTTGGTGAAGGTGTCGCCGATCAGGCCGACATGGCGTTCGACATGGAACTGGGTGCCGTCATAGGAGACGATGCCGGCCGCTTCCTGACCTCGATGCTGCAGCGCATGCAGGCCGAGTGTGACGATGGCCGCCGCGTCCTGCCGGCCAAAGATGCCGAACACGCCGCACTCGTCATGGAAATGATCGTCAGCCTCGGCGGAAAGCACGTCGTCTGCGTCTGCCATCTTAAGCTCCGCTAAAATCGCCATATAAGGCGGTCGCGCGTCGAAAGCAACGCACTGCATGCGATCGTTCACATGGATCGATCGCCAGACGCCCCGTTCGGACCTCAGTTCGCCGGCGCTGGCGCCGGCTTGGCGGTGTTGTCGGCAGGACCGGCGTCGTTGTCGTCAGGCGCCGGCGCATTGGCGTCGTCGCCACCGGCTGGTGCATCCGCCGCCGGTGCGTCGGGCGCGACGGGCGTCTCGGTGGCCGGCTGATTCGGATTGAGCTTCTTGAGGATGGCGTTTTCCGGGTCCTCTGGAAGCAGGCTCTCGAGCTTGGCGCCGATCTGTTCAAGCAGCGGCCGCGACTTGGCTTCCGTGACCCAGGCCGGGGCCTTGGCGCCGGCCAGCCAGTTGAAGAACAGCAGCGCGACAGCGACGACCAGGACGCCGCGCGCGGCGCCGTAAAGGAAGCCGAGCGTGCGGTCGAGGGCGCCGATGCGCGAATCGATGATCCAGTCGGCAAGCTTCATGGTGATGACCGAGACGACGATCAGCGCGATGATGAAGACCACGCCTGCGGCCGCCGCCATGGCGATCTTCTCATTGTCGATATAGGGCTTCAGGTAGGGCAGGACCGGTTTGTAGAAGAAGAAGGCCGCCGCCGCCGCCGCCGCCCAGGAGACGACCGAAAGCACCTCGCGCGAAAAGCCGCGAACCATGGCGAGCATCGCCGAGACCAGGGTGAAGCCGACGAGAATTCCGTCAAGCAGCGTAATCGGCATGTCTTTGGCCCCACTCCGATCTCTTGTTCACGACTCGACGAGCCGCGTCATTCTTCATCGTCGGCACGGCTGCGCCGTGAGCCGGCTATGCGCGCCACGAGGTCGGCAAGCTCGGTGGGCTGGAAAGCGCCGGCCCCAATCCCCCCAGCAAGTTCCTCGCTGCCCAAGGGCAGAACCGCGCTACCAAAACCCAGTTTTTCGGCTTCCTTGAGACGCTGCTGCGCATGCGCAACCGGCCTCACCGCGCCCGAAAGGCTGATTTCGCCGAAATAGACGCAATCGGCGGGGAGGGCAAGACCAGTGAGCGAGGAAACCAGTGCGGCTGCGACCGCGAGATCGGCCGCCGGCTCGCTGATGCGGTAGCCGCCGGCGACGTTGAGGTAGACGTCATGCTGCCCGAAACGCACACCGCAATGCGCCTCCAGCACTGCCAGGATCATCGACAGCCGCGCGCCGTCCCAGCCGACCACCGCCCGGCGCGGCGTGCCGAGCGAGGAGGCCGCGACCAGCGCCTGGATTTCGACCAGAACCGGCCTTGTACCTTCCATGCCGGCGAAAACCGCTGCTCCCGGTGATTTCGCGTGCCGTTCGCCAAGGAAAAGCTCGGATGGATTGGAGACCTCGCGCAGACCTTTGTCCGACATTTCGAAGACCCCGATCTCGTCGGTCGGTCCGAAGCGGTTCTTCACCGTGCGCAGGATACGGAAGTGGTGGCCGCCTTCGCCCTCGAAATAGAGCACGCCATCGACCATGTGCTCGACCACGCGCGGACCCGCGATCTGGCCTTCTTTGGTGACATGGCCGACCAGCACGATCGCGGCACCCGTGGATTTCGCGTAGCGGATCATCGCCTGCGCCGCGGCGCGCACTTGTGTGACGGTACCTGGCGCCGAATCGGCCAAGTCGGTCCACAGTGTCTGGATCGAATCGAGGATGACCAGATCGGGCCGCTTGCCGTCGGCGATCGTGGCGAGGATATCCTCGACATTGGTCTCGGCCGCGAGTTCCACCGGCGCCGATGCGACGCCGAGCCTCTGCGCACGCAGCCTGATCTGGGCAACTGCCTCTTCGCCCGAGACATAGACGATGCGATGGCCCTTGGAGGCAAGTGCGGCCGCGGCCTGGGTGAGCAGCGTCGATTTGCCGATACCGGGATCGCCGCCGACCAGAAGTGCAGAGCCCCGAACGAAACCGCCACCGGTGGCGCGGTCGAGTTCGCCGATACCTGAGATGATGCGCGGCGCGTCCTCGATATCGCCTGAAAGTGTGGTCAGCACCACCGCGCGGCCCTTGCGGGCGTTGCGCGTGTTGGCAGGACCCGAGCCGATGCCGCCAGATGTGCCTTCCTCGACCAGCGTGTTCCACTCGCCGCAGGCATCGCATTTGCCGGCCCAGCGCTGATGCACCGAACCGCAATTCTGGCAGATGAACTGGACGCGGGATTTGACCACGCTTTACCTTCCCGCCCTCTGGCGGGCGCCGCGCGCGACAGCCAATCTCCCCCCGTGCGGGCGGGACGTCCGGCATGACAGAGGGGGGCGCCGCAGAGCGCCGAGACCCGTTACGGCTATCGAGGTCGCTGGCAAGGGGCTACTCAAACCTTTCCGCGATATGGTGCTCTTCCGCGAGATCGGAGAAGCGGGTGAATTCGCCGTGGAAGGCAAGCGTGACAGAGCCCGTCGGCCCATGGCGCTGCTTGGCCACGATCACCTCGGCCTTGCCGCGCATCTCGTTCATCTCGTTTTCCCACTTGACGTATTCCTCGGTGCCGAGCTTCGGCTCGCGGTTCTTGAGGTAATATTCCTCGCGATAGACGAAGATGACGACGTCGGCGTCCTGCTCGATCGAACCGGATTCGCGCAGGTCGGAGAGCTGCGGACGCTTGTCGTCGCGGCTTTCGACCTGACGCGACAGCTGCGACAGCGCGATGATCGGCACGGCCAGTTCCTTGGCCAGCGCCTTCAGGCCCGTGGTGATCTCGGTGATTTCCTGCACGCGGTTCTGCGAAGACTTGGCGGATGAGCCCTGCATCAGCTGAATATAGTCGATGACGATCAGATCCAGGCCGCGCTGGCGCTTCAGACGACGCGCGCGGGCAGACAACTGGGCAATGGAAATACCGCCGGTCTGGTCGATGAACAGCGGGATCTTCTGCATGGTCTGCGAACAGGCGACCAGCTTTTCGAAGTCCATTTCGCTGATTTCGCCACGGCGGATCTTGGAGGACGAAATTTCCGTCTGTTCGGAAATGATGCGGGTTGCCAGCTGTTCGGACGACATTTCGAGCGAGAAAAAACCGACCACGCCGCCATTGGCCGCCTTGAATGAGCCATCGGCCTGCTGCGCCGGCTCATACATCTCGGCAATGTTGAAGGCGATGTTGGTGGCGAGTGATGTCTTGCCCATGCCTGGACGGCCGGCGATGATGATCAAATCGGACGACTGCAGGCCGCCCATACGGCGGTCGAGATCGCGCATGCCGGTGGCGAGGCCCGACAGACCGCCGTCACGCATATAGGCGGCGTTGGCCATGTCGACCGCGGTCTTGACCGCGTCGGTGAAGCTCTCGAAGCCGCCGTCATAGCGCCCGGTCTCGGCCAGCTCGAACAGGCGGCGCTCCGCGTCCTCGATCTGTTCGGAAGGCGACATGTCGACAGGGGCGTCATAAGCGATGTTGACCATGTCCTCGCCGACGGTGATCAACGCCCGGCGCGTCGCCAGATCATAAATGGCGCGACCGTAGTCGGTGGCGTTGACGACGGTGACGGCTTCCACCGCCAGCCGCACCACATACTGCGCCACCGTCATATCGCCGACCTTTTCGTCGGCCGGCAGGAAGGTCTTCAGCGTGATCGGCGTCGCCGCCTTACCCATGCGGATCAGCTCGGCCGCGACATCGAAGATCTTGCGGTGCAGGGGTTCGTAGAAATGGCCAGACTTCAGGAAGTCGGACACCCGGTAGAAGGCATCGTTGTTGACAAGTATAGCGCCAAGCAGCGCCTGCTCGGCCTCGATGTTGTTGGGCGATTCGCGATAGAGCGGTTGCTCCGCCACGCCGAATTTTCGTGCTGCCTCTGCCATGATGTCCCCGATTTCGATCCCCGTCTGTCGATATCAGAACTGGACAAGTCAGTGCTGACTTATCTGCAACAGCCCGTGAAGAAGCGGCTTTGGTACTCGCGATTCACAGCCAAAATTTTTCCGTGGAAAGAATCGCAATTGACTCGAATCGAGAGTTGGGAACTTAGCGTTTCTCGCAGGAGAACAAAACAGGAAAGTGAGCGCTGGCGACACCGGATTGCGAGGCTGTCGTGTCTCTTTCATCCTCATGCCAGTGCATCGCCCCAATCCGCCCGCCGCGCCACCTTGAACGCGTCACCGTCGCGCTTGGTGAAGAGCCTTTCGCCGGCGCTGCCATTTGCCTCGCAAAGCTTGAGCACGACCTTGCCGGAACCGGATTTCGGCGGCGCGACGATCCGCGCGGCGTGGAAGGCAGCCGGCTGGCGCGAAGCGGCGACATAGATGAATTTCTCATCTTCCCACGGTACTTCCGCCTCTTTGGCCAGGCGGTGCAGGCGCGAGCGGGCTACGCGGCGGGAAAAGTGGCACCAGTCCGGCGGGTTGAGCGGGCAGGGCGCGTCGTGCGGACAGGGCGCCAGCACATGCGCGCCGGCCGCGATCAATTGTGCGCGTACAGCTAGAATGCGCAGCCAGCCCGCCGGCGTGCCCGGCTCGACGATCAACAGTGTGTCCTTGGTGAGTTGCCAAAGCCGGTCGACCATTTTGGGCAGGGCCGCCGGCGCGATCTCGTCCAGCACATAGGCGCATGTGACGAGGTCGGCGGACTGCAGGTCGGCAATGTCGGTCGTGACATCACCGGCCCGCCAGACGGTCCGGGCCGTGATCGCATCGGCGGCAAGCGTCTCACCGACCTTGCGCACCGCGGCACTCGCCTCAAGCAGCGTGGCCAGTTCCAGTTCAGGCCAGAGATCACTGGTGGCCCAAAGCACGGTGCCGGGACCGGCGCCGACGTCGAGCAACGTCGCGGGTGCGAAATCCGGCCGGGCTTCGGCGAGCGCATCGAGGCTGGCGCGGACCGCGGCGTAGGTCGCCGGCATGCGCGTCGCCAGATAGGCCTTGACCGCCATGTCCTGCGCCATATGCAGGCGACCGTCGCGCAATTCGGCGCGGTAGCGGTCGGACAGGGTTTTTGCCGCTTGCTTCAGGTCCGGCAGCGCCACCTTTTCCAAAAGGCGATCGACACCCTGTCGAAGAGCGGCCGGCAGCTCCATGGCCTATGCCCCCCTGGGTGCAAGCAGGATAATCGAGGCGCCGGCCATGCAGAGCGCCGCGCCGGCAAGGTCCCAGCGATCGGGCCGCACGCCGTCGGCCAGCCACAACCAGGCGAGCGAGGCAGCGATGTAGATACCGCCATAAGCGGCATAGGCGCGGCCGGCTGCATTGGTGTCGACCAACGCCAGAAGCCAGGCGAACACAATCAGAGAGGCAAAGCCAGGCAGCAGCCAGAGCGGCGACTTCTCCAGCCGCCACCACGCCCACACCGAAAAGCAGCCGGCGATCTCGGCAAGCGCCGCGGCTGTGTAGAGGAGATAGGTCATAAAAAAGGCCTCGCGACGATCACGAGGCCTTTTTCGGGGCAGGAGCCTATAATGGCAAGCGCCAATAATGCGTCCTGTCAGCGCTGTTCCTATTCCGCCACCTTGCGTCGGCGGGCGGGCTTGGCGGACTTCTCGACAGGAGCCGCCTCGCGGCGGCCCATGTCGCGCAACTCCAGCGCCTTCTCGCATTTGGCCATATAGTCGCGCGTCATCGGCAGCGTGTCGTTCTTCTTGGTGATCTGGAACTGGAAAATCACCAAGTCCTGCCAACGGAAGGCAGCTTCCGAGGCAGCCAGATAGAACTCCCACATGCGGCAGAAGCGTTCGTCATAGATCGCCTTTGCCTTGTCGCGGTTGGCGGCGAAGCGCAGGCCCCAATGCTTCAGCGTGTCGGCATAATGGAGCCGCAGGATCTCGACGTCGGTGACCACGAGGCCGGACTTCTCGATCGCCGGCAGCACCTCGGACATCGCCGGGATGTAGCCGCCCGGGAAAATATACTTGCGGATGAAGGCGCTGGTCGCCCACGGCACGCCGGAGCGGCCGATCGTGTGCAAAAGCATGACGCCATCAGGCTTCAGCAATGTTGCCGCCTTGTCGAAGAAGGTGCGGTAATGGTTGACCCCGACATGCTCGAACATGCCGACCGAGACAATGCGGTCGAAGCGTTCGTTGAGCTCGCGATAATCCTTCAGTTCGAAATGGACGTGGTTTTCCAGCCCTTGCGCGTGGGCCCGGTCGGTGGCGACGCCATGCTGTTCCGTCGACAGCGTCACGCCCTGCACGTCGACATCGAAGGCCTTGGCCAGATAGAGGCCGAGCCCGCCCCAGCCGGAGCCGATGTCGAGCACCGTCTGGCCGGCCTTCAGCCTGAGCTTGGCGGCGATATGACGTTTCTTGGCGGCCTGCGCCTCGTCGAGCGTCATGTCCGGCTGCTCGAAATAGGCACAGGAATACTGCATGTCCTCATCGAGGAAGAGCCGGTAAAGCTCACCCGACAGATCGTAGTGGCGCTGCACGTTGCGGCGCGAGCGCGCGGCGGTGTTGATCTGCTGCAGGCGACGGAAGGCGTGGCGCAGGCCCTCTATGGCTTTCGACCATGTCGCGTCGATGCCGCCGCTGCCCATGTTCTGGAAGGCAATGCGCATCAGTCCGAGCACGCCGCCTTCGAGAATGTCCAGCTCGCCGTCCATGTAGGATTCAGGCACCGCCAGCATCGGATCGAAGGTGATGGCGCGCTCGGCATGCCTGGTCTTGATGTGCATGTGCACCGGCTCGCCGCTGCCGTCGCCGAAGATGAACGTCGTGCCCTTCGGCCCGGTTACCTTGAGGCTGCCCGTGCGCACCAGGCGGTCGAGAACGCGCTTCAACAGAATATTCATGGTCCGGTGTCCCCTCACGGTCAGACAGGCTGTCCTACTCTGCATCAATATATAGGGTTTCGAAAAGTTCCTTTTGGCACAAAAATGCCCGGGCGAGAGGCCCGGGCATTGGTCCAGAAATGACTGGAAATCGACAGCACGATCGGAGCGCCGGTCCGGCGCTCGGAGCGTATGTGATCAGGCGTTTTCTTCGCCGTCTTCGAACTCGGCATTCGGATCGAAGAAGTTTTCCGGCCGCGCATTGTCGTTGATGTCGTCGCCATAAATGGCTTCGGCGGTGGTCAGCGTCTCGCCCTTGGCCTGGCGCTCGGCTTCGTCAGCCGTGCGGGCGATGTTGAGCGTGATGGTGACTTCGACTTCCGGATGCAGCGCGATTGCCACATTGGTGACGCCGATGGTCTTGATTGGCTGGTTGAGCTGGATCTGGTTGCGGTTGACCGTGAAGCCTTCCGCGGTCAGCAGGTCGGCGATATCGCGCGTCGACACCGAACCGTAGAGCTGACCGGTCTCACCGGCCGAGCGAACGGCGATGAAGCTCTTGCCGTCCAGCTTTTCGGCAACCTCTGCGGCTTCCGACTTGCGCTCGAGGTTGCGGGCTTCGAGCTGGGCGCGCTGGCCTTCGAACTTCTTCTTATTGGCTTCGTTGGCGCGCAACGCCTTGCCCTGCGGCAGCAGGAAGTTGCGGGCAAAACCGTCCTTGACCTTGACGGTATCGCCCATCTGGCCGAGGCGGGAGACGCGTTCGAGAAGGATGACGTCCATGATTATGTTCCTTTTGGTTGGGCGTCCGTCCACAAGGCCGACGCCGAATTCTTTGGAACAGGTCAGGAAGCAAAAGGGCGTTGCCGCCGGTGTCGCTGTCCTGCCTGTCGCGGCAGTTAGAGGTTTGACCTCAACTCGGGATTTGATGCTAACCGGTCATGCCCGTCATGGCCGGTGAAAGGAACGGGCGGCGAACCGCCCGTTCGGAAGACTTAGCGAACCACGTAGGGCAGAAGGCCGAGGAAACGGGCGCGCTTGATCGCCTTGGCGAGCTCGCGCTGCTTCTTCTGGCTGACGGCGGTGATGCGCGACGGCACGATCTTGCCGCGCTCGGAAATGTAGCGCTGCAAAAGACGCACGTCCTTGTAGTCGATCTTCGGGGCGTTGGCGCCGGAGAACGGGCAGGTCTTGCGGCGGCGATGGAAAGGGCGCCGGGTCGGGATCTGGTTGATGTCGACCATTATTCTGCACCCCCTTCAAAACCTTCGCGCGGACGGCGCGGACCACGGTCGCCGCCTTCGCGATCGCCGAACGAACGCGGGCCACGATCGCCGCGGTCGCCGAAGCTGCGGGCCGGCCGATCGCCACGGTCGCGATCGCCAAAGCCACCGCGCTCGGAGCGCTCTTCGCGCTTCTGCATCATGGCCGAAGGGCCTTCCTCATGCGCCTCGACCTTGATGGTCAGGAAGCGCAGCACGTCCTCGGACAGACCCATCTGGCGCTCCATCTCGTTGAGCGCTGCCGGCGGGCAGGTGAGGTCCATCAGCGTGTAGTATGCCTTCCGGTTCTTGTTGACCCGGTAGGTGAGGGACTTCAGTCCCCAGTTCTCGACCCGGCCGACAGACCCGCCATTCGCTGAGATGACGCCCTTGTACTGTTCGACAAGCGCATCGACCTGCTGCTGCGAGAGGTCCTGCCGGGCAAGAAACACATGTTCGTAAAGAGCCATTATGTCTTGGTGCCTTTCTTCGTTTCTCTCCCGGTTCCCGGCGGCAAAAGCCTCTGCAACTTCTCTGACCCGCATGTGCCTCGAAAGGCGCGGGGAAGAAAGGAGCATGACGAGACGGTCGAGAGCGGAGACACGGGAGGCGGAAACGCTTCTGGCTTCACACGAAGGTTCTCGAAAAAACCTCCGGCCCTCCGTTCAGCCCCCAGCTGGGACCGGCAGATTGGCGGCGTCTATAAAGCAATCCGCTGATAAAGCAAGGGCAAGCGGCATCCCTGATGTCGCAGGCCGCAGGAACCCACGTGGCAGCGCCCGGCAGGCCGGCGATTTTCCCGGCAACCGGCCCTTAACCGCAATGTCAGGTCGCACAGGGTTGAGCCACGCCGTCAACGGTCGCCAACCGCACCCATTACAGCGCCTCCGCCTCGAATCCCAGCGTTGTGCCATCAACGATCCGGCCAAGCTGCCGAACGTGTTTCTCTGCCGATCGCCAACAAATTTTCGAAGCTGCAATTGACGAACTGAGCGGCTGCTCCGAAGGCGGGCGGCAGGGAAATTAAGCGCCCGCCGATCGGCTCAACTCGTATGGGCGACGATCTTGTCGACCGTTTCGGGGAAGAAGTCGGGCGCGGCATGGCGCTTGCCGAACATCATGTCGTACTGGATCAGCCGGAAGTCGCGGATCGCCGGGTCAATCTCTTTCTGACGCGACCAGTCTGGCGTGGCCGCCCCGGCCGGCGTGAGCAGCAGGTTGCGGTCGACGACGCGATAGCGCTCCCGCATCTCGCCCAGGAAACCGGTGTAGTAAGGGTGGGTGATGCCGGCGGCGGTGAGGATATGATAGGGCAGGAACGCGGGGCTGACCGTGCCCAGATTCTCGACCGGGCCGGAGCGGTTCGACCAGATGATCAGCGGTGTCGCGTGATGTTCGAGGGCGGCTTCCGGCGTCGGTTCCTTGCGCGGCGCGACGTTGTCCTTCAGGAAGCCGGTCTCGACATAGACCGGTCCGAGCGGCGGCAGGTGGTCACCGAAAAAGGCGACAATCGTGGGCCGCTCGCGCCTCTTGGCCCATTCGATCAGCCGTTCAAGGCCGCGGTCCGCGTCGGCTGAACCTTCGGCGTAGGAGAGCAGCGAGTCGCGCGCCCACTGGCTGATCGGCGCTTGCACCGAATGGGTCGGATTCGAATAACGGTTCGGTTCATAGGGGCCGTGGTTCTGCAGACTGACGGCGAAGAAGAACACCGGGTCCTCGCTGGCGTCCGCTTCGCGTATGATCTCGTCGGTCATCGCCGCGTCGGATGCCAGCGGTCCGCGCTTTTCCATGGGCGGCAGCGTCTCTTCCGATTTGAAGTCGTTGAAACCGAAATCGGCATAGACCGCGCCGCGGTTCCAGAACCAGTTCGTGCCTGGATGGATGGCGCGTGCCCTGTAGCCTTGGCTTTTCAGGAAGGTCGCCATCGACGGCGTCGGGGTGCGGACATATTGCTGGTAGGGGATGCTGCCGGCCGGCAGGAAAGCATTGGAAAAGCCGGTCAGCGCTTCGAATTCGATGTTGGCGGTCATGCCGCCGAATTCGGGCGAGAACATCGAGCCCGATCGGAGCGCCCGCACATTGGGCATCGGATCGGGAGTGATGGTGACTCCGGGCAGCTTGGTTGGATCCCAGAAGGATTCGCTCATGACGATGATGATGTCCGGCTTCTGGGCCGGCACCGAGGCGGTCACCTCGGGCCGCTCGATCGCCGCGATCGCCTTGTCGGAATAGCCCGGCGGTGCCGAGACATGCGCCATCGGCACGTTGAGCGCGAAGGCGAGCGCGAAGCCGTTGGAGGCGTAGTTTTCCTTCTGGTCCCACATGATCGGGATGATCTGCAGCCGGTCCCTGGTCCACGAGAAGGTGGCGTAATCCATGATCGAGACGAAGAAGGCGAGCAGCGGCACCGCCAGCGTCAGCCGGGCAAGGCGGCCCTTGCGGCTGAGGGCCGGAACCTTGCGGCGCCATAGCCGCCAGCCGTAGACGAGCAGGGACAGGCCGGCGACGATGCCCGCGACCATGGCCAGCGCTGTCATTGGCCGCTCGCGCACCAAGAGCGGCAGCAGGGCGAAGATCTGGCGGGCGTAGAGGAAATCCGTCGGGTAGAGCGGATCGCCGAGATAATACGACTTCTGGTGGCCGACAAAGGCCAGCGACAAGGTCAGCGGCGCGACGATCATCAGGCTCTGATGGCTGCGGCCGAGCACCGCGTCGAGACCGATCAGGACCAGCGCGAAGACGACGATAGTTGTCCAGCCCGGCTTGAACGGCTGCAGGAAGAAGGAAACGGTGCCGGCGACATCACCGCGCACGATCAGTTCGATGGCGAACACCAAGACGGCCGAGATCGCCAGGCTGATCAGCCCGTAGCGGACAACAGGCCATCTACGGCCCGGCAGATAGCCGGTGGACGGATCGTCTTCCAGGAACTGCGGCGCCGCGTTGCCGGCACGTTTGAAACTCTTTGCCACTTCAACTTCCCGCCCAAAGACAACCCACGTCATTCGATTGTCATATAATTGTCACGCAAAGCTAGCGCCTGTGGCGGAAATAAGAAGAGCCAGCGAACGATTCGTGAGCGGTTTTCATCAGGTGTGATCGCCAAAAAGCCTTTCGGAACAGGCACTCGCGCGGGGATAGGCCCATCGGCGTGGGCTGAAGTGGCTTGACTTGGCGGCCTGCCTTGCGTCACAGGCAGGGAAAATTCGTAGTATCAGGCAAGCAAAACCAGTCAGGGGAGCCCTCGCATGGCCGTTGCATTCACCTTTCCGGGACAGGGTAGCCAGGCTGTCGGCATGGGCAAGGATCTTGCCGATGCCTTTCCCGAGGCACGCAGGATTTTCCAGGAAGTCGATGACGCGCTCGGCGAAAACCTGTCGAAGCTGATCTGGGAAGGTCCCGAAGAGACGCTGACGCTGACGGCCAACGCGCAGCCGGCGCTGATGGCGGTGTCGCTTGCCGCCATCAAGGCGCTGGAATCGCGCGGCTTCTCGCTGAAGGACAAGGTCGCTTATGTCGCCGGCCATTCGCTGGGCGAATATTCGGCACTCGCCGCCGCCGGCTTCGTTTCCGTTGCCGATGCCGCCCGCCTGCTGCGCATCCGCGGCAACGCCATGCAGGCAGCGGTGCCGGCCGGCGAGGGCGCCATGGCGGCGATCATCGGGTTGGAGCAGGCCGATGTCGAAGCCGCCTGTGCTGAGGCCGCCCTTGGGGCCGGCAAGGGGGCCGTCTGCCAGGTGGCGAACGACAATGGCGGCGGCCAACTGGTCATATCAGGGGCGAAGGCGGCGGTTGAACTGGCAGCGAAACTGTGCACCGAAAAAGGCGCCAAACGGGCGCTGATGCTGCAGGTTTCGGCGCCCTTCCATTCCGCGCTGATGACGCCGGCCGCCAATGTCATGCGCGAGGCACTTGCCGGCGTGACAAAGACCGCGCCAATCGTTCCCGTGGTGTCCAACGTATCGGTGCAGCCGTCGACCGATCCCGACGGGATCGCCGGGCGGCTGGTCGAGCAGGTGACCGGTCGCGTCCGCTGGCGCGAAACGGTGGAGTGGTTCGGCGCCAACGGCGTCACCACGCTTTACGAGATCGGTGCCGGCAAGGTGCTTTCAGGACTGGCTCGTCGCATCAACCGCGACATCGCCACCGCCTCCGTGGGTTCCGCAGCCGAGGTCGAGGCGGCTGTGGCTGCGCTGTGACTTGAATTCTTCGCCGCCGACATCTTCTTTGACGACTTTTTGGAGATATCGGATTGGGGATTACCGCGTAATCTGCGATGTAAAGGACAAGCGTCTGGTCATTCTGGTGGTAACGATTGGCCATCGGGTGATGTTTATCGATAACCGTCCGTACGATTTGAGAAGAGGACAAGAGATGTTCGAACTGACCGGCCGCAAGGCGCTTGTCACCGGCGCATCGGGGGGCATCGGCGAGGCGATCGCCAGGGTGTTGCATGCGCAAGGCGCGACCGTCGGCCTGCACGGCACGCGCGTTGAGAAACTGGAGACGCTGGCCTCCGAATTGGGCGACCGGGTCAAGCTGTTCCCGGCCAACCTGTCGAACCGTGACGAGGTCAAGGCACTCGGCCAGAAGGCGGAGGCCGATCTCGAGGGCGTCGACATCCTGGTCAACAATGCCGGCATCACCAAGGACGGCCTGTTCGTGCGCATGTCGGACGCCGACTGGGATACGGTGATGGAGGTCAATCTCACCGCCGTTTTCCGGCTGACCCGTGAACTCACTCACCCGATGATGCGCCGCCGCCATGGCCGCATCATCAACATCACTTCGGTGGTCGGGGTGACCGGCAATCCCGGCCAGGCGAATTACTGCGCCTCCAAGGCCGGCATGATCGGCTTGTCCAAATCGCTGGCGCAGGAGATCGCCACCCGCAACATCACCGTCAACTGCGTCGCGCCGGGCTTCATCGAATCGGCGATGACCGACAAGCTCAATGACAAGCAGAAAGAGGCGATCATGGCGGCGATCCCCACCAAGCGCATGGGCACCAGTGCCGAAGTGGCGTCCGCCGTTGCTTATCTGGCTTCGAACGAGGCCGCCTACGTAACCGGGCAGACCATACATGTGAATGGCGGTATGGCGATGATCTGAGCGAGGCCCGACAGCAACGCCGACGGGCTGTGAAAACCCACCATTTCGGCTTGGACCTCGGCTATTTTTCGTGTAATGCGGCCCGCAACCCGGCGGTTCGGGCAAAAACCGGTCCGTGGCCGTTGCGTTTCCGGCAGGACCATCTTTCAGCTTGATTAGCGGCATTCCGCCCGCTAACGAAGACAGACAAACAATAGACGAGGATGCCCAAATGAGTGACACCGCAGAGCGCGTCAAGAAGATCGTCATCGAGCACCTTGGCGTCGATGCCGACAAAGTGACGGAGCAGGCGAGCTTCATCGATGATCTGGGCGCTGACAGCCTCGACACGGTTGAACTCGTCATGGCGTTTGAAGAAGAATTCGGCGTCGAGATCCCCGATGACGCGGCCGAGACCATCCTGACGGTCGGCGATGCGGTGAAGTACATCGACAAGGCTTCGGCCTGACGCTTTTCGCAGTCGTCACCGGGGAGGACCTGCGATGAGGCGTGTCGTCGTCACGGGCCTTGGCCTGGTTTCGCCGTTCGGTATGGGCTTCGAGCACGGCTGGAAGGAACTGCTGACCGGCCGCAGCGCTGCCAAGCGCGTCACCGAGTTCGAGGTGGACGATCTTGCCTGCAAGATCGCCCACGTCATTCCGCGCGGCGACGGCTCCAACGGCACGCTCAATCCCGAAGCCATTCTTGAGCCGAAGGAACTCCGCAAGATCGGCGACTTCATCCTGTACGGGATCGCGGCCGCCGATGAAGCGCTGAAGGATTCCGGCTGGCAGCCTTCAACCGAGGAGGAGCGTTGCGCCACCGGTGTGCTGATCGGCTCCGGTATCGGCGGTCTTGAGGGCATCGCCGAGAACGCGATCATCCTCAAGGAACGCGGCCCGCGACGCATCAGCCCGTTCTTCATTCCCGGAAACATCATCAATCTCGTGTCGGGCCAGGTTTCGATCCGGCACGGGTTGAAAGGCCCCAACCACGCTGTCGTCACCGCTTGCTCGACCGGCGCGCACGCCATTGGCGACGCCGCCCGGCTGATCATCTTCGGCGATGCCGACATCATGCTGGCTGGCGGCGCCGAATCGCCGGTGACCCGGCTGTCGCTCGCCGGCTTCGCCGCATGCCGGGCGCTGTCGACCGAGCGCAACGATACCCCGCAAACGGCCTCGCGGCCCTATGACCGTGACCGTGACGGTTTCGTCATGGGCGAGGGCGCCGGCGTCCTCGTGCTGGAGGAGCTTGAGCATGCCAAGGCGCGCGGCGCCAAGATCTATGCCGAGGTGACCGGCTACGGCCTGACCGGCGACGCCTATCACATTACCGCACCGGCTGAAGATGGCGATGGCGCTTTCCGTTGCATGACGGCGGCGTTGAACCGGGCAAAGCTTACGCCGGCCGATGTCGACTACATCAATGCGCACGGCACCTCGACCATGGCCGATACGATCGAACTCGGCGCCGTCGAGCGGCTGGTCGGCGATGCGGCGTCGAAGATTTCGATGTCGTCGACCAAGTCGTCGATCGGCCATTTGCTGGGAGCGGCAGGCGCGGCCGAAGCGATCTTTTCGATCCTCGCCATCCGCGACAATATCGCACCGGCGACCATCAATCTCGACAATCCAGAACGCGAAACCGCTATCGACCTGGTGCCGAACAAGCCACGCGCCCGCCAGATCGACGTGGCACTGTCCAATTCCTTCGGCTTCGGTGGCACCAACGCCTCGCTCGTCTTCCAGCGGTATAATGGCTGACGGTCCGGTTACCGGGCAATGCTTTGGCGTGTCGTCAATTTTGCCATATTCGCCCCTACTCTGCCGCAGGGGATTCGTTGAGAGATCGAACGGTAGGGCGACATGAACACTAATCCGTCGGGCAACGGAGAATTCGGGCAAAGGCCGGCGAACACCGGGCCGATCGTGCCGAAGACGGCCAGCGAAGCCTTGCGGCCGGAAGCCGGAACACCGCCGCCGAAACGCTCGCGTGCTTCGCGCAGCCAGGTCGTCGTGTTCATGAACTTCGTCATCTCGGCGGTGATGCTGATCGTTCTGGCGGCGGGCGTGGCCCTCTATTTCGGCAAGCAGGAGTTTACCGAACCCGGCCCATCCGCCAATGGCGACACTTTCCTCGTCAAGCCCAGCACCGGCGTCCAGGACATTGCCGACCAGCTCGAGCGCCGCGGATTGATCAGCGACGCCCGCGTATTCCGCCTCGGGGTGCGTGCCTTCGGCAACGATTCCGCGCTCAAGGCCGGTGAGTACGAGATCAAGCCCAGGGCATCCATGCGCGACATCATGGAACTGCTGAAGAGCGGCAAGTCGGTGATGTATTCGCTGACTATTCCCGAGGGGCTGACGGTCGAGCAGGCCTTGCAGCGCATCGCCGACGAACCGGCTTTGAGCGGCGATATGCCGGCGAAGACACCCCCTGAAGGCAGCCTTGCCACCGACACGCTGCGCTTCACGCGTGGCGCAACGCGTCAGCAGATGGTCGACAAGCTGCTCGCCGATCAGAAGAAACTGGTCGATGAGGTGTGGCAGCGGCGCGCGCCGGATCTGCCCCTGGCCAGCGTCGAGGACTTTGTCACCCTGGCCTCGATCGTCGAGAAGGAAACCGGCAAGGGCGACGAACGCTCGCGCGTGGCCGCCGTCTTCCTGAACCGGTTGGCCAAGGGCATGCGCCTGCAGTCCGATCCGACCATCATCTACGGTCTGTTTGGCGGCAAGGGCAAGCCGGCGGATCGCCCGATCTATCAGTCCGACATCCAGAAGCAGACGCCTTACAACACCTATGTGATCAGCGGCTTGCCGCCGACGCCCATCGCCAATCCAGGCCGCGCGGCCCTCGAGGCCGTGGCCAACCCGTCGAAGACCGACGATCTCTATTTCGTCGCCGACGGCACGGGCGGTCACGTCTTTGCCTCGACGCTGAACGAGCATAATGAAAACGTCGCCCGCTATCGCGCGCTGCAGAAGAAGCAGGCCGATGAGGCAGCCAAGGCCGCTGCTGCCGCCGGTGCCAGCGGCAGTGCCGACAAGCCTGCTGACGACAAGCCAGCTGACGAGAAGCCTGCC
Organism: Mesorhizobium sp. B2-7-3; assembly: GCF_006440715.1. NCBI lineage: Bacteria > Pseudomonadati > Pseudomonadota > Alphaproteobacteria > Hyphomicrobiales > Phyllobacteriaceae > Mesorhizobium > Mesorhizobium sp. B2-7-3. The sequence goes on along the minus strand of NZ_VFTY01000016.1, from coordinate 72,567 downwards.
ATTGACAGCGGCATCGATGGCGACAATGGCGATGCTGGCGGTGATGCGGGCGCGGCCCAGTAAGGCGAAGAAAAGCGTTGCCTGGACGGCGGCGGCCTGACATTTGAAGGAACGCCAGGCGTCTAATTTCGACGTATTCGCGGAATGGTCATTTTAAGTTAAGCCGCACTCGTCCCTCCGGAAAACCGGTTTCGGGGTGAGGCGCCAGGGATGTGCAGGCGACATGAATTTGCAGAGCATGACCGGTTTTGCGCGCGCCGTCGCCGAGCATGACGGCACCTCCATTGCCTGGGAAGTCAAATCCGTCAACGGCAAGAGCGTCGAGGTGCGGTTGCGGCTGCCTCAGGGGTTCGAGCGGTTGGAGCCTGTGCTTCGGCAAACGCTGCAGAAGCGTTTCGCGCGCGGCAACTTCCAGGCGACGTTGACCATCGGCCGTGCAGCCGGCGCGCAGGCGCAACCAGTCGTCAACGAGGTGTTTTTGAAAGATCTCGCCGGCCTGGCCAAGCGATTGCAGGAACAGTTCGGCGTCGCGCCCGCAACGGCTGACGGTTTGCTGTCGCTGCGTGGTGTGCTCGACGTTCCCGAAACCATCGAAACCGACGAGGCGCGGGCCGCGCTCGACACCGCCATCATGGCCGCGCTCGACGTGGCGCTGAACGGCCTGGAACAGGCCCGGCAAGGCGAAGGTGCCGCATTGGCTCTGCTTTTGTCCGGTCATATCGACGTCATCGAGACACTGACCCTGCGCGCGGAAGCGGATCCGTCGCGCGATACGGCGGCGATCCGCGAACACATCGCCGAGCAGGTCAGGCTGTTGATGGATGCATCCGCCAATCTGGATGCAAGCCGATTGCACATGGAGGCGGCGTTTCTTGCCACCAAGGCCGATATTCGCGAGGAGATCGACCGGCTGAAAACGCATGTTGCGTCTGGCCGGGCCTTACTCGAGGGCGGCGGCGCCGTTGGCCGCAAGCTCGATTTTCTGGCACAGGAATTTAACCGCGAATCGAATACGCTGTGTTCGAAGTCGAATGCCGCCGCCGTCACCGCGATCGGACTGGAACTGAAGGCGGTCGTCGACCAGTTTCGCGAACAGGTCCAGAATCTGGAGTAGCCGATGGTTGCCAAGGAACCGATGGTTGCCAGGGATTTGGGGTCCCGCATCCGCCGCCGGGGGTTGATGCTCGTCCTGTCGTCACCATCGGGTGCCGGCAAGTCGACGATCGCTCGCAACCTTCTGGAGAGCGATTCCAGCCTCGAACTGTCAGTCTCGGTCACCACAAGGCCTCGCCGCGGCTCGGAAATCGAGGGCGTTCACTACCATTTCCGCACGATGCGCGAATTCGAGCGGCTGCGTGATTCCGACGCGCTGCTCGAGTGGGCCGAGGTGCATGGCAATTGCTATGCGACGCCGCGTGAACCTGCCGAACTGGCGCTGGCGCAGGGACGCGACATGCTGTTCGACATCGACTGGCAGGGCGCCCAGCAGCTCAAGGAGAAGATGCGCGCCGACATCGTCTCGATCTTCATCCTGCCTCCGTCGATGAAGGAATTGAAGGCGCGGCTGAAGCGCCGCGCCGAGGATCAAGAAGCGGTGATCGAGACGCGGCTGAAGAACGCCCGCAACGAGATCGAGCACTGGAAGGAATATGACTTCGTCATCGTCAACGACGATCTAGACCGTGCTTTCGCCGAAGTGCGCGGCATCGTCGTGGCAGAGCGGCTGCGCCGCGACCGCCGGCCAGGTCTTTTCGATTTCGTGTCGGGCTTGCTGGACGAGAAGACGGATTGACCGCTTTTTTCCTTCTCCCGGATAGCCCTGCGTGAGCGGCGAGAACAGAGCTACACTGCATTGGTCAGCCGCACGAACTCCTCGACGCTAAGCGTTTCGGCGCGTCGTGTCGGGTCGATCCCCACTCGTTCGAGCAAGGCCTCGCCGCCGAGGCTTTTCACGCTTTGCCGCAGCATCTTTCGGCGTTGGCCGAAGGCGGCTTCCGTGACCCGAGCGAGTTTCTTCACATCGGCGGGCAGGGGTGTCGCGCGGGGCTCGAGATGCACCACCGAAGAGGTGACCTTGGGCGGTGGCGTGAAGGCCTGAGGCGGCACGTCGAAGGCGATCCTGGCCTGCGTGCGCCAGCCAGCGAGCACACCCAGCCTGCCATAGGCGTCGCTGTCGGGCGCTGCGACGATGCGCTGGGCGACCTCACGCTGGAACATCAATGTCATGGAGGCGTAGAAGGGCGGCCAGTCCGTGACCGTCAGCCATCTGACCAGCAGTTCCGTGCCGATATTGTAGGGCAGATTGGCCACGATCCGCACCTGCCCGCTATCTCCAGCCGCCTCCGCGGCGAGGGCGGCGAAGTCGGTCTTCAGCGCGTCGCCCGAAATCACCTCCAGCCGGCCGGGGTAATGAGCCGAGACTTCGGCAAGCGCTGCCAGGCAGCGTTCGTCGCGCTCTATGGCGACGACCCGGCGGGCGCCGTTGGAAAGCAGCGCCCTCGTCAGCCCTCCGGGCCCGGGCCCGACCTCGATCACCGTGGCATTTGTCAGGTCGCCGGCGCTGCGCGCGATCTTGCCTGTCAAATTGAGGTCGAGCAGGAAGTTCTGCCCAAGCGCCTTTTTCGCCTGCAGTCCATGACGCTCGATGACGTCGCGCAGCGGCGGCAGCCCATCGATGCTCATGCGGCCGCCGCCCTTGCGTCGGTGTCGGCGAGTTTTCTGGCGAGCTTCAGCGCCGCGATCAGGCTGTCGGGCCGCGCAATGCCCTTGCCGGCGATGTCGAAGGCGGTGCCATGGTCGGGCGAGGTGCGGATGAAGGGCAGGCCCAGCGTGACGTTGACCGCCTCGTCGAAGGCCAGCGCCTTGGCCGGGATCAAGGCCTGATCGTGATACATGCAAAGCGCCACGTCGTAGCCCGCCCGCGCCCGGGCATGGAACAGCGTGTCGGCGGGCAGGGGACCGAAAGCATCGATGCCTTCGGCGCGCAGGATGTCGACCGCCGGGCGCACGATGTGCTCGTCTTCCGTGCCCATGGAGCCGCCTTCGCCGGCATGCGGATTGAGGCCGGCAATGGCGAGCCGCGGCCTGGCGATGCCGAAGCGGCTGGCAAGGTCGGCCGCAGTGATGCGCGCGGTCGCGACGATCAATTCGGTGCTCAGGACTTTCGGCACCTCGGCCAGGGCGATGTGGATGGTGATGGGAACCGTGCGCAGGTCGGGGCCTGCTAGCATCATTACCGGCATCGCCTCGACGCCGCTGTGCCGAGCCGCGAGATGCGCCAGATATTCGGTGTGGCCGGGAAAAAGGAAGCCCGCATCATAGAGCGGCTTCTTGGCAATCGGGCAGGTCACGACTGCGGCGGCCTCACCGGCAAGGCAGGCGGCGACCGCACGGTCGATCGCTTCGACGGTGCCGGCCGCATTGGCCGGGTCTGGCCGGCCGGGGCTGTCGATGAAGCGCGCCGTCAGCGGAACGATCGGCAAGGCGTGGCCAAAGACCTCGATCGCCTGCACCGGCGTCACCTCCTCGACGGGCAGCAAAACGCCAAGGTGGCGCGCGCGCGCGGTGACCACAGCCGGGTCGGCCAGCAGATAGAACGGGGGCAAGCCGACAGCGTCACGCGCAAGGAAGGCGGCGATGGCTATTTCAAGGCCGATGCCGGATGGGTCGCCGACACTCAACGCCAGCGCGGTCATCGCGCTACCCACGTCAGCGCTTGACGATGCGGGCTTTGGCCTTCAGCTCGTCGACATATTTCTTGCTGAGATCGTCGGCGGCCTTGTCGTTGGAGCCTTCGCTCTGGAACACCATCTGGGCGGTCTTGTCGTCGGACACTTCGCGCGACGAGCAGATGCCGATGAATTCGACGCCGCGTTCGGTCTCGCGCGTAACGGTGGCGCCGCCGACCTTGGTCGCTTTGATCTGCTCGGCCCAGTCTGGCGGCAGTTGCGGCGCCAGAACCCGGCCGAGATCACGAACCGTGACGTCGATCAGGCCCTTGGCGAACTCGCGCGTCGTGTTGCAGCCGTTGAAGCGAGCGCGCATGGCGTCGGCCTCGCGCTTGCGCTTGGCCAGCGTCGCGCTGCGTTCGGCCGCCGGCACGACGAAGATGACCTGCTGCAGCATGTATTCCATGGCGCTCGGCTTGGCGCCGCCCTTGTCGAGCATGCGTCGCACCGCGTCCTGTTCGGTCACGCTGCCGCCTTCGCCGGAACGGTAGCGCGCGCTCAAGGCCTGGTTCCAGGCCATCTGGGCGCGGATGAACTCCTTGAAATGGTCCTTGCCGACGCCGGATTTTTCCATGACGCCGTCGAGCTGGCCGCGCTGCATCTTGTTGTTGGTCGCAAAGCGCTGATAGGCGGCCTCGACCTGTGCATCGCTGATGCGGATGCCAAGCCGCCTGGCCTCGGCGAGCCGGAGCGTCTGGTCGATCATTTCCTGGCCAGCATCCCCCTTTTTGCGCTGCAGCTTCAGGAAGGCGGCACGATGGGCGATATCACCGGTGGTGATCGGTATGTCGTTGACGACGTATTTGATCTCGCTGGCGAAAGCCGGCGGCGTCATGACGGTCATTGACACGGATGTCGCCGCCACAAGCAACGCGAACCCTGCTGAAAAGAGGTATTTCCTCATCCTTGGCATCCCAATTCTATTCCCGGCTCCGCCAGTTCCGTCCCCTTCCGGATGCGCGAATCCGTGCCAGCCCTATGCGGCGAAACGATGTCGCCGCCTATTGGATGGTGTCGACTCCGTTGCTCGACGAGCCGAAGTCGCCGAGGGTGCGGAACGAGAGGTTGAATCCGATGCTTTGCGTCACTTCCCTGGTGTTCAGGTCACGCGACTGCGCGTACGTCATCAGGTAGGTGAAGCAGGAATCGTTGTAGGCGAAGCCCACCCCGTCCTTGACCAGCAGGCCCTCCTGCAAATCGTAGGTTCCTGTCCCGAACACGCGCCAGTTCTCGGCAAGATGCGTGGATGCGCCGAGCGTGACCTCGTGACGGTCGGTGGTGAAACCGTAGAGCGGCTGCGCCTGGATGAAGGCATACTTGGCGCTCAACGACACCGGCAGGCCGGAGTAGGCAGCTTTCAGCTCGGCGCGGCGGATCTCGAAGCTCTGTTCGTCGAACCGGCCGCTGACCGAAGCCGCGAATCCATTGGGGCTGGTTATGCCAAACAGGCCGACATAGTCGGACTTGGTAGTCTCAAGGCCTGAATTTGCGCCGACATTGACCAGATCGGGTGCCGCGAAGGAGTTCTCGCCGCCAATTTGATAGGATTGGCCGAAGATGGCATTGGTGCCCCAGCCATTGATGTAGGAGCCGGAATAGCGCAGCCCGACATTGGCACGCGAGCCGCCCTCGATACGGTCATAACCGGAGAACTTGTCGCGCTCGAACAGCGTGGTCGCATCGAAAACCATGCTCTGCGCGTCTTCGTTCGGAATGGAGAGGCCGCCGACATACTGTTCGTTCGGACGCAGGAACACCTGTGCCATAGGCTCGACAACGTGGCTCGAGCCGCTGGCCAGCGAGAACAACAGGGGCCAGCTCATCTCGAGCCCGGCAGTCGCCATGTAGCGGGCAAAGGACGAGCGCATGTCGTCCTGCTGGCCCAAATTCGTCGCCATCTGGTTGATCGCGGTGAGCGAGGCCGACGACGCTCTGACATAGTCGACGTCGCCTTGCAGCGCCAGCAACGGTGTCAGCACCAGCCCGTCGTCGGTGACAAAGCTCCGTTTCCACTCGGCCTCGGCGGTGAGGCGGCTGGACTCGCCTTCGATGCCGCGCACGCGTTGCGTACCCGAGCCGGGCACGTACGGGGTAAAGTAGGTCTCGTCGAGATCTTCGCGGCGGATGACGCGCGTATTGACGTTGAGCGACAACTGGCCGCCGCCGACCGATGTGTCGGGGATATAGGCATAATCAAGCGAGGGCAGCACCCAGGGCTGCTGGCCACTTCTCGCGGCGGCATTGTCGTTCGGCGTGTTTTCCTGAACTTCGAAATGCATGGCGCGCACGTCGAAATAGTTGCGGTCGTTCAGACCGGTCAAATAGACCGACGACTGGTGGACGTATGAATTGTACTTGGCGATGTTGTAGGTATTCGAGAAGTTCTTGTCGGTCTGCAGCAACACGTCCCAGCCGAAATTCCAGCGTTCGTTGATGGCGAACTGCCCCTGCGTGCCCATCATGCCGCGGAACTTGTTCGGATCGCCGGCCGCGCCTGAATTCACATTGTTCCCGGAGGGCGGAAAACCGGCGGCATCGAGAAAAGCGTCCGGATCCTGCTGCTGGATCCCGGCGACCTTAAATGTGTATTCGCCGTTGTTGAAGCGCTGGCGCCATTCGGCTTCGCCGAGGAAGCCCTGCTTGGTGTAACCGCTTCCGGTCACCGTCAGATCATACGTCGGCGAAAGGGCGAAATAATAGGGAACCTTGACGCTATACCCCAGATGGCTGTTGTAGCCGATGCTGGGGATCAGGAAGCCGCTCTTGCGCTTCACCGTGGGATCGGCGATCTCGAACGCCGGCAGGTAAGCCAGCGGAAAGCCGAAGAACTCGAAATTCGCGTTCTCGAAGCGAACCGTCTTCTTCTCACCGTTCCAGATGATCTTCCTGGCTTTGACGCGCCATGTCGGCGCCTTGTCGGGCTTGTCCTCGCACGGTTCGCAGGCGGTGTAGACACCATTGTGGAAGGTGGTCAGCACGCCGCCCATGCGTTCGGCGCTTTCGGCGGCGAAATAGGCCTTGTCGACCGTTTCAACGCGCAGCGCGTTGACGAAACCGTCGGCGAAATCGTCGGTGATGTCGATGTGTTGTGAATTGATCTTCGTGCCGTCGCTGTTGACGATTTCGACATTGCCACTGGCAACCATCCGCTTGGTGTTGCGGTTGTAGACGACCTTCTGGGCGACGAGGCGGTTGCCGCCATAGTCGATCTGCACGCCGCCGACGGCGGTCACGGTCTGGTTGTCGTTGTTGTATTCCAGCGTGTCGGCGGCCAGCAGCATCTGCGAACCGGATGGAACGGTGGTCGCCAAGTTGCCGACCTCCTGCGCGAAGGCCGGCAGCGGCACGCCGCAGGCAAGCAGGCACACCAAGGCGCTCGCCGCATAAAGGCGCGCCAAATGGGCCTGCCTGTCGCTGGGCAAAAACGCCTCCCTCACTAGCCGTCTTCCTTGTATAGCAGGAAAGTCACCCCGAAGAACATAGCTACCACGACCGGCACCCAGGCGGCTATGGCAGTCGGCACGAACCCCGCCACGCCGAACGCCTTCACCAGCACCGAAACGACATAAAGCAGAAACCCGGCAACGACGCCACCCAGAATCATCGTTGCCGATTGTCCCATCCTCGCAAATCGCATTGAAACTGTTGCCGCAATCAGCGTCATGGCGACGAGCAGGAACGGCAACGCCACCAGCGAATCAAACTGCATGGCAAAGGCATTTGCCTTGAGGCCGAAGGAACGGGCAACCTCGATTTTTCCGGGCAGGTCATAGAAGGGAATTGTCTCCGGGCGCGCCAGCCGCTCCTGCACGAATTCCGGCTTCAGATTGGTCTGCACACGATCGCTCGCGACGGGCTGGATGGTGCCGTTCCTGAACGTCTTTACATCCTGCAATTCCCAATAGCCGTCGCGCAGGTAGGCCCGTGCGGCGTCCTTGCGCTCGACGATGTTGCCTTGCTGGTCGAGGATGAAAAACACGGCGTCGGCCATCTCCAGGCCCTGGTCGAGGATGGCCCGCGCGCCGATGATCGTGTCGCCGGAACTGGTTTTCTGGCGAATCCAGGGCGCGGCATCGGCTGAAACGGTATTGGACTTGCCGGAGCGCAGCTCGGTCTCGATCTGTTCGGACAAGGAGAAAGCGTGGGCGGCAAGCGGGTTGATGATCCCGACCGACACGACGCCGAACAGCAATGCGCCGATGCAGCACGGCAAAAGGAACTGCCAGGCGGAAACGCCCGCGGACCGCGCGATGACGAGTTCGTAACGCCGGTTGAGCGAAACCAGCGTCGCCATCGCCGAGAACAAGCCGACAAACGGCACCGTCTGCAGCATGATCATGGGCATTCGAAGGCCTGAAATGGCCATCGCCGTCCCATAGGTGAAGCCCGGCAGGCCAGTGGTGCGGCCCGACAATTCCGTGAAATCGATCAGGAACACCAGCGCCAGAAGGCCGATGAAGAACCAGATCGTGATCGCCACGTAACGGAAGAAGAAGTAACGGCCCAGCGTCCAGCCCATCAGCCGACTCCCTGGCCCGAGGTGTCGCGCCTGGACAAACGAGACTTGAGGGCATTCCACCCGTCACCGATGCGGCTGGCCAGGTTTGTCATCCAGTCCGCCCATGCAACCGGCAGTTCCATGGTCCGGTTCGACACGATGAACCAGATCGCCACCGCGGAAGCCGCGATCGGTATGCCATACACCACATAGGAATATTGCGGGACCTCGTCGGCCTTGCTTGCGGCGAAGAACCCCAGCCAGCGAACGAACAGCGATATCGCGATGGCGGTGATCAGCGGATTGACGCGCGCCTCGCGATGCGAACGCGCGTCTCCCGCGACCGCGAGCGCGATCAGTGCGAAAACCATGGAGTATGTCCATTCCGAAAACCGCTGGTCGATCTCCGCCCGGTACTCCTGCGGACTTTGCTGGTAGTTCTTGTCGTTGGGGCTTGGATTGAGCAGGTACTGGGTGGTCTGGTCTTTTGGCAGGAGCGTCACCTGGTTGGCCGCCGACATGAAGGCCGACATGTCGAAGGCATAGGACGTGAACCGGATAACACTGAGGTCGCCTGTCAGCGTCTTGCGATGGATGACGCCGTCATTCATCATCAGCACCTTTTCGCCGCCCCGCTCGATGATGCTGCCGGTCTTGGCATAATAGACGAGATTGACGCCTTCCTCACGGGAATCGGCGACGAAGATGCCACCCAGCCGGTTGTCGGGAAGCCGCTCGCCAATCTGCAGGAACAGTCCTTCCTCGATCTTGCGGAAGGTGCCTTCCTGAATGATCAGCGACAAAAGGTCGGCGCGCGACTCCGCCACCAGGGCGCGGTTCTTCTGTCGTGCATAGGGGTCGATGCCGTTGTCCACGGCGAATGAAAAGACGCTGGCGGCCAGCGCCAGCAGCATGATCGGCCGCACGATGGTCCAGCGCGAGGCACCCGATGCATTGACCACCGCGAGTTCCGAATCCGAATTCATCACGCTGAGTGTCTGCGCGACCGCCACCACGAGCGCGAAAGGCACGACGATCGGAACGATGGAAGGGAGAATGAGAGACGCGACCTCGAAGAAGGTCAAGGCCGACTGGCCGCTGTCCGTGACCAGATTGATCTTGGCCAGCACCTGCGTCGTCCACACGATGGCCAGCGTCCAGACCAGCGCTGCGATGAAGACAACGAAAGTGCGCCGCATGATGTAGCGTTCAATGACCTTCATGAAGGCTTTACTCGATTTTCTCGAACGGCATCATGCCACCACGCTAAGGGTAGCTGTCCGGCGACGCCCGCACAACTGGCTCCGTTGGGCTGCATCAGGCAGGCGATCCGGTTCCCGTCCCACGTCGCGTGCCGCAGCGGGTCGGAGTGTCGGCGGCAATGGATAAGAAAGGACGAACATCGATGGTTAACAACAGGTTGCGGCATGAAGCGGGGCCGTGCCGCGACGAATCGCCTTCGATTCCACGTCTCATATGGGTAGCCATTTTGGCAAAGTCTTGCCAAATGCCGGAAAACGACCAAATGTCGCGGATCACTTCAACCGCTTCGCGCAAAGTCGCCCAATCCCCGAAAGCAGGACATGATGAACCCGAGACCGTCGATCGCCTTTGCGAAATTCGCCGCGCCCCAGGCGGCGGCGAGCAGGAAGGGCACGGTCTTCGTGCTGTCGGCGGATAATGGCGGCCTGAGCGATGCGGCCAGGGCTTACGATCCGGGCAAGACGCTGGATCGGGCTTTCCCGATCGCCGAGTTTACCGGCAAGCTCGCCGGCATCGTCGAAATCCTGGCGCCGGAAACGACGTCGCTCGACAGGTTGGTCGCGATCGGCGCCGGCAAGATCGCGGGGCTCGACGAATATGCCTGGCTGAAGCTCGGCGGCACCATTGCGGCATCGCTGCGCAAGGCAACCGACGTGGCCGTGGTGCTCGACCTGGCCGGCGCTTCGCCCGATGGCAAGGATGCCGCGAACCTCGCGGCGGGCATTCTTTTGCGCAGCTATTCCTTCGACAAGTACAAGACCAGGAAGGATAAGGACGACGGCCAAGGAGGCGGCCAGGGGGGCGGCCAAGGGAACGGTAAGCCCGATCCGAAAAAGCCGGTCAAGGTGACCATCCATACCGCCGACCCCGCAGGCGCCAAGAAAGCTTTCGCCGATGCCGAGGCGGTGATCGACGGTGTGCTTCTGGCGCGCGATCTCGTCAACGAACCGGCAAACGTGCTGGGACCTGTCGAGTTCGCCGCCCGCGCCAAGGAACTCGAGGCACTCGGCGTCAACGTCGAGATCCTGACCGAGAAGGAGATGAAGAAGCTCGGCATGGGCTCGCTGCTCGGCGTCGCGCAAGGCTCGCCCCGGGGCGCCCGCATGGCGGTCATGCAGTGGAACGGCGGCAAGCCGAAGGACAGGCCCGTCGCCTTCGTCGGCAAGGGTGTCACATTCGACACCGGCGGCAATTCGATCAAGCCGGCCTCGGGCATGGAGGACATGAAGGGCGACATGGGCGGGGCCGCCGCCGTGACCGGGTTGATGCATGCGCTTGCCGCGCGCAAAGCCAAGGCCAATGTCGTCGGCATCATCGGTCTTGTCGAAAACGCGGTCGATGGTCATGCCCAGCGCCCCGGCGACATCGTCACCTCCATGTCCGGACAGACCATCGAGGTGCTCAACACCGACGCGGAGGGGCGCCTCGTTCTGGCCGACGCGCTGTGGTACTGCAACGACCGCTTCCAGCCGAAATTCATGGTCAACCTGGCAACGCTGACCGGCGCCATCATGGTTGCGCTCGGCCTGCATTATGCCGGCCTGTTCTCCAACGACGACGAACTGGCGCAAAGGCTTACCGCGGCCGGACAGTCAACGCAGGAACGGCTGTGGCGCATGCCGCTCGGCGCCGAATACGACAAGCTGATCGATTCCAAGAACGCCGACATGAAGAACATCGGCGGCCGCTACGGCGGCGCGATCATTGCCGCGCAGTTCCTGCAGCGCTTCGTCAAGGACACGCCCTGGGCGCATCTCGATATTGCCGGGACCGCGATGGGCTCGCCGTTGAACGAGATCAACCAGTCCTGGGGTTCGGGTTTCGGCGTTCGGCTGCTGGACCGGCTGGTGCGTGATCACTACGAGAGCTGACGTTCATCCATGGCCGATGTGCTGTTCTACCATCTGACCGAATCGACGCTGGAGGATGCGCTGCCGGGCCTGCTCGAGCGCAGCGTCGATCGCGGCTGGCGCGCCGTGGTGCAGACCGGCACCGAGGAGCGGCGCGACGCGCTCGACCAGCATCTGTGGACTTTCCGCGACGATTCCTTCCTGGCGCACGCGACCGATCGCGAAGCTTATCCCGGTGAACAACCAATCCTGTTGACCACCGGCGACGGCAACCCCAACCAAGCCAAGATCAGGTTCCTCGTAGACGGCGCGGCGCCACCCGACCTTGCCGGCTATGAGCGTGCGGTGTTCCTGTTCGACGGCCATGACGCGGCCCAGGTCGAGATGGCCCGGGCGCATTGGAAGACGATGAAGGACGCCGGCCACGCCGTGACCTACTGGCAGCAAGCCGCGGACCGCCGCTGGGAGCGCAAGGCGTAGAGCAATTCCACGGAAAGTGTGGACCTATCCCGGGAAAAGCGCGCAGCGCCTTGCCTGGCGAATTGCGCTAGAACGAAGAGCAGTTCGACGTTCGCCTGGAACGATGAACAACTCCAGCCCGGCGGCTTTCGCGGAGGACGGTTCTAAAGCCTTGCCTTGATCCGTGTCTGTTTCCTGGTGACGTAGTCGCCGTATTTCAATTTCGCGGACTCGTCCGACCGGTTCCGATGCGAACTCCTGAAAACGTACCACTCGCCATCAGGCGACTTGCGCTTGTAGATCGCTTTGCCGGTCTGGCGATGCTCGAAGCAGGTCATTGAGCCCTTCACGCCCCAGGAGCCGTGCCATTGCGCGCGGTAGCACAACTTGCCGCCGCCGGGGATGAACCATATCCCGTCGCCATAGCCCGGCTGGCCCTTTTCCGTCGACCAGGCATTAAATTGCCGCTGCTTGACGGCAAAGAACGCGGCCCCGTGATTGCCCCACATCCACGAACGGTTCTGATAGATCTGGTAGACGCCTTCGTCGGGCACCACGGCGCCCTTTTGCGCCTGCTCGGCGATTTTGGCCGCTGTCTTGGCTGTCGCGGGGACCTGTAAGGCAAGAACAAGAACGGAGCAGGCGAATGCCGCTCCAAGACAATTACCCAGCACTCGTTTCACGGAACTACTCCACGGACTGATTCACGCCACGCCTCACCATCATGCCGAAACGCTGGTTCGGCATGGATGGCAAACAAACAGAAAGATGGAGATCCATCCCGATCGTGTCGGGACGCATCGGGACGACGCGTCTACGGCAGGACGTGCTGGGTCACCCTCCAGTCGGGCAGACCATAGCCCCCCAGCCACGGCCACACTTCCTTCTGGTTGAAGTAGACAACTGAAGTCAGCGCCGGGAACTCCGCATAGGACTTGCGAGAATCGTCCTGCCACTTCGAAACATAGTCCTGCTTGCCGACATAGCCGAGTTCCGCCACCACGATCGGCTTGTTGAACCCCGCAACGCGATCATAGCCTGGCTTCAGCAACTCGGCGAACGTACGGTCGTGACCGGCCTCGTCGTTGTCCTTTTTCTGCAGGCCGAACACCGACAGGCCGATCACGTCGACATAGTCGTCACCAGGGTAGTATTTTTCCAAGCCTTCATCGCCTTTGGGCGACCACATATATTTGGCCGTGGGGGCGGCCTTGCGGCAGACATCGACTTCGCGCTTGTAGGCGGAAATCCAGTCCTTCGGTGCCCAGTTGGCCCAAGTGAAGCGGCCGTTCTTGTCTTCCATTTCCTGCGCCCAGCGAATGGTCACCGGGCTTTTCATCTGTCCCACCAGGCCGCAGATCGCCTGCATATTGGCATCATATCTGCCGCCCAATATGCCGTCTCGCAGCTCGGGCGGGGTGATGCGCCAGTCCTTCGACCAGGTCCACGGCTCGATCGTGATCAACAGCGAGCGCCCGCGCTGCTGGGCATAAGCATCGGCCAGAGGCAGCGTCGATAAATCAACGTCTTCCCAAGGCAGGAACAGTTCCTCGATGCTGGCGGTCTTGTCATTGGTGAAATCGCCATACGGATCGTACGAGCCGAATGCCGACGCGGCGCTGCTCGTCTGAACGGGGTCCGTCACGGGGACGGAGCCGGCGCCTCCCGCCGTGGGGAACGCGGCGCTTCCGCCCAAAACCAGCGTGACTACAAGCGCATTTGCTGCGGAGCGTTTCATTGTTTGCCTCCCAAGGCCCGACTTCCTACGGAAGCCAAGGCTTCGCCCGGCGCGTCGATGCGTGATCGACACGCCTATCCAACACCCATCGGCTCTATTGGCGTAATCTGCGGGATTTCGGAGCGACCATTGGCGAGTGTGCGAACTTGGCACGGACCCACCCAAAATTATCCCTCAAGGCTCCGATACTGAAGAGCTTCAGAGAGAAAGTTCGCCGCGATACTCACAAATTCGCGTCAACATCCCGACATATCATCCCTAGCTAATTTAAGAGCCGGTCGGGGCCAAGAGTCAAGCACAATTAACGGTTGCTTAACCTTGGCGCTCGCAACGTGGTTAACGCTGCTTGTCCTCATCCAGACATGGGGACCAGCCCCTCTCGGTGAATCCCTCTACGCAAAACGTCCGGCTTGCCCGTCCAGCGCTGGTCGGGGGCGCGCGACCGCCGGATCGGCCCGGCGATTCAAAGGCGTTAGGTTAACCAGTTCCCAAGAAGTATAGTTAAGAAGCTCTCAATTTAGTTGACTCTAATAAGTTTAGGATGGATTCTGGCGCCGGGGTTGAAGGTTGTCGGCCGTCGTCGGCTGACGCTTAGAGTGGCGGCGGTACGTGTATGAGTGTTTCCGCGGACGTGGCGACCATCAGCGGTAAGACGAGGCCGAAACGCGGGTCTCGGGCGGCTCTGGCCAAGGCGGCGCAGAAGGGCCCTTTTCTGGTTCCCGTCCTGTCGGCCACTCAGCAATGGATCCTGAGGCTGGCGCTGGCATTCTGGTTCGTCACGCTCGGTTTTTTCTGGATCTGGTGGCTAAGGCCCGAGCATGTCGAGTACATCGGGCCATACGCCTTCGCGACGACGGTGCTGGCCTGGCTGACGCTGATGCCGATGTATTTCCTGTTATTCGTGCTTGTGTCGAAAAGGCCGTCCAAATTTTACACGATCGCTGCGAGTTCGAGGGTGGCGATGGTGGTGACGAAAGCGCCATCCGAACCGTTTTTCGTGGTTGCGCGCACGCTAGAGGCGATGCTTGCGCAGGATTATCCTCACGACACCTGGCTTGCCGACGAGGACCCTTCCGAGGAGACGATCGCATGGTGCGAGGCGCGAAACATCCAGATTTCGACGCGGCGAGGCCGGGAAGACTATCATCGCAAGACCTGGCCGCGCCGAACCCGTTGCAAGGAAGGCAATCTCGCGTTCTTCTATGATCACTACGGCTATGAACGCTACGACTTCGTCGCCCAGATGGACGCCGATCACGTGCCGACGCTGACCTATCTGCGCGAGATGCTGGCGGCCTTCGCCGATCCCGCTGTCGGCTACGTCTCGGCGCCGAGCATTTGCGACAACAATGCCGCCGAGAGTTGGTCGGCCCGCGGCCGACTGTTCGTGGAGGGAATGCTGCACGGCCTGCTGCAGTCGGGCTACACGAGCGTCGGAGCGCCACTGTGCATAGGCTCGCACTATGCCGTGCGCACCGCCGCATTGAAGCAGGCGGGCGGGCTTGGCCCAGAACTGGCCGAAGACCACTCGACCTCCATGCTGATCAACGCGGGGGGCTGGCGCGGCGTGCATGCAATCGACGCCATTGCGCACGGTGATGGCCCGCAGACTTTCGCCGACCTCGTCACTCAGGAATTCCAGTGGTCGAGGAGCCTGACCACCATCCTGCTCGAATACTCGCCCATGTATCTCTCCAAGCTGAGGTTGCGATTGAGGTTGCAGTTCGTTTTCTGCCAGCTTTGGTACCCGCTGTTCGCACTGCTCGCGCTCTCCACGTATCTCATGCCGATCTACGCGCTGTTTTCTGGCCGGAACTTCGCCAATGTGACATATCTGGATTTCATTCTCCACTATGCGCCGAGTTCGGTTACGCCGATCGTCTTGGTGATGATGTTGAAGGCGTTCGCGCTCTCACGACCGGTAACGGCCAAGGCACTCAGCTGGGAAGGTATGCTGTTTCATTTCTTCGCGCGCTGGCCGTGGGTGCTGGCGGGCACGCTGTCGGCCGTCCGCGACTATCTGACCAAATCGTTTGTCGATTTTCGCGTCACACCGAAGGGCCGCGGCCCGAAGGATCTCCTGCCGGTTCGTGTCGTCATCCCCTATGTGGCGCTTGCCGTCGGTGCGTCGTTGCCCGTGCTCCTTGTACAAAATCCGCAGAGCGCCACGGGTTTTTACTGGTTCGCCGCGTTCAATGCAGCTTTATATAGCCTGCTGACCATCGTGATCATTGCCAAGCACGTCACCGAGAACAAGATTTCCCTGCGGCCAAGTATCGGCAAATTTGTCTTGCAGGCTTCGCTCGCCGGCGTGGCTTTAACGGCTCCGCTCGCGGGTTTTTACGGCCGCGGCCTGGAGGGCATTTACGGACTGCAGCAGGGTGCCGGCGCCGTTCATCTCGTCAAGATGGCTTTCCCAGTTTCGGGCGCCGGCATGGGCGAAATCGGCGCCCGCAATTTCTACTTCGATCCAGGTTGGGAAACGCAGCGCTGAGCGTCCCCTAACACCTGCAACAGCCCTTCGACTCTGCCAGCCTGAGCGCCGATCGCCGTCGTTGCCACCGGTGCGGAGGCTTCGTTTGCCGAAGCACCCCACGCGCCCTGCCAGGCTCCGATCCAATCAATCGAATTTTCATCATATTCGAACGAACACCGAAAGACTGTGTTCATTATGCTGTTTGCACGAATTTTAATAAGTTCGTTCTAATATACGTATGCAGATTGAGTGGCGATGATCACTTAAAAAGTGCGGAAAGAAGCCGACTATAAAGTATATCACCCGCACATAACCGAATTATGTTTAAGGGTAGAGAGATGCAGATGAACAGGGTTATGGAACATTTGGCCAACAACGGCAGAAAATATACCTGTGCTGTTGCTGCTTTTGTGCTCGTCTCGATGGTGTCCGGCTGCCAGACCATGGATACAACCAAGACCGGCTCGATCAACGGGCGAACCATCGACTACGGGTTCGGCAAAATGGCCCATCACGCTGGGAAGGTCCATCACGTCAAGACAAAGCTTCTCTACCGCAAACCGCTTACACAGATGAGCGTCGTGACGCGTACCAGGGAGGAGGCCTACGCGGCCTTCGTGCGGCCGCAACGGATTGATAGGCCGGCACCGGTGAAGGTTTCCTACAGCCCGGGCAATGGCGGTCAGTTCCTGGGGCATTCGCCCTGGATTTGCGGCCCGAGCGGTTTCGGCCAGCGCGCCAGCTGCCGTTCGCGTTACTAGAGCATTGGACCTAAATGCACGTCGCCCGGAAGTGTCCTCGGTTCCGGGGCAACGACATGCATAAAATCAGAATGCATGTCGCCCGGAAGTGTGCTCGGTTCCGGGACAACGACATGCAGATCAGAAGCTTAAAGCAGGTCGGGCGAATCCTATTCGCCGCGACATGTGTAAGTGGCGGTGCCTGACCGAGGGCTGCCGCCGAGGTCTTCGCTGGGGGCACGAGTCGAGGGCGAGAGGTGGGCGCAGGGTTGCGCCTTATCTCTTGCCCTTCGACCGCCACGGGCTCGTGGCCATGAATATCCCTGGCGTTCCGATCTCCTCATGAAGGCCGGCTCGGGCGGAGCCAGCCGTCATCGTCGCCGGGCGCCGGCCGTGGCCGCGCGACATAGGCCGATGATCCGTTTGCCTCGTGATAGACGCGGGCCAGCATTTCCGCCAGCACGCCCGACGTCACCATCTGCACTCCGGCGATCAGCAGAAAGAAGCCAGTGAACAGCATCGGCCGTGTTCCGATGTCTTGCGCGAAAAACAGCTTCAGGCAAAGCAGATAGGCAAGTATCAGCGAACCTAGCGCGCCAAGCGCGATGCCGATGCCACCGAAGAAATGTCCGGGCCGTGTGCGATAGCGCATGAAGAAATACATGAACACCAGATCGAGCACGACCCTGAAGGTGCGCGAAATGCCGTATTTGGACTGGCCGTGGATGCGGGCATGATGCGTCACAACCTCCTGCGCGATGCGTCTGGGGGTCGTCACGGTAGCCAGCCATGCCGGGATGAAGCGGTGCATCTCGCCATAGAGCTTGACGCTGCGGATGACGCTGCCGCGATAGACCTTGAGGCTGCAGCCATAGTCCTTGAGGCGCACGCCGGTGACGCGTGCAATCAGCGCATTGGCGATACGCGAAGGGAGCCTGCGCATCAAAAGCCCCTCCTGGCGGTCCTTGCGCCAGCCGACCACCAAGTCGAGATCCTCGCTCAGCAGGCGGTAGACCATGCGCGGGATGTCGAAGGGATCATTTTGCAGGTCACCGTCGATCGTGGCGATGACATCGCCGCGCGCCGCGTCGATGCCGGCCTGCATCGCGGCGGTCTGCTTGTAATTGCGCACGAGTTCGACCGCATGCACATGCGGGCCATAATGCGCAGCCAGGCGCCTGATCTCGCTCACCGTCGCGTCGGTGCTGCCGTCATCGACCAGCACGACCTCCCACGGCTGCTCGTAGCGCTCCATCGCCTGGTGAATCCGCGTCAGCAGCGGCTCGACGTTTTCGGCCTCGTTGTACATGGGCACGACGATGGACAGCGTATGGTCCGGCATCATCGCGCCATCAGGCAGCCCCGAAGCGGGGATGGGCAATATGTTCATTGGGATGGCTTCCTTGCAGGTCCGACGGCCGGAGTCCCTGGCAGCGTCGATTTCGAGGGAAACAGCCAGGCTATCGCGCCGGTGGCGATAGCCGAGCAGAAGATGAACAGGTGCAGCGCCAGGGCCGCCTGCAGACCGCTCTTCATCGCAATTCCGGATGTGAGCAGTGCCGCCGCCGCTCCCGCTTCATAAGTGCCGAAGCCGGCGACGCCTTGCACCGGCAATATTGCGGCGCCTTCGGCCCCGACGACGCCTGGAAAGGCCGTCGTGAAGGATGTTCCCAGTATCAGGGCCAGCAGCCATCCCTGCACGGCGAGCTTCAGCGACCAGTTGGCGATCGTCCACCACCAGCCGTAACGCGAGCGCCCGGTCGCCTCGGTGAAGGTGTCGCGCAGCAGGCCGAGCTTCGCCACGATCCTGCCGCGCCCGGCCCAGTCATGCGGCGCGCGCGCCCAGCGCGGCAGGTACCAGGCGGCAGCGATCAAGGCGGCGATCCCAGCGATCCTTATCGCCGCATGCAGGCCCGGCCACACCGCCAGCGCCAGCACGCCGACGACGAAAGCGTCCTGCAGCCTGAACCACAGCAGCGAGGCGCTGGCGCGCATGATCGGCACGCCGAAGACCTGGCGCAGGAGCAAGGGAAAGGCCGTCTCGCCGCCCCGGAAGGGTACGACGTTGATCATCGCATTGTGGATCAGAATGACGCGCAGGCAGGCTCCGAAACGGCCATTCACCTCGTCGCGGAACTCGTCGCAGACGCGTAGCGCACGCAAGACATAGGTGACGAAAAAGGCGATCGTCGCCACCGCGAACGTAGCTGGCGTGATGCGGTCGAAGGCATCGCCGACCATCCGCCAGCGCGAGTCGCTTGCCAGCCAAGCCAGCAGGGCCAGCGTCACCATTATCGAGATTGCTCTTTTCAACCAATTCTCCGCCGGTTTTCACCGCCGAGTTCCAGCGGCGGCATCGTGGCGACTGAACGTCCAAGGCGTCATCCTGGGGCGGTTCGCCTGGCCCACCGCCTTGCCGGCCTTCCGCGGGGCGGATGCGTGGCCGCTGAGCCGTCGGGCCATATCCTGTCAAGGCCCACAGCTGTCGCAGCTCTCATGGACGGGTGATCCTATAGACCAGCAAAGCATCCGAATCCACAAGCTTGGTTGCGGTCTTGTCCAGATAGTCGACGACCCCCCCATGATGCTCGATGAACAACTGGTCCTGATTGTCGGCAGCGTTCTTGGCCGTGCCGAACAGATCCGCGCCTTGACCGCGCAACTCCTCGAGCTGGGCGATCGCGGTGGCGTCGTCCGCGACGAATTTCGACCATTCGACATCGCCTCCGCCAGGCGGGAACACCCAGCCGCGTGCCCTGCTGTAGTAGACGGCGACGGGATCGCCGACCTCCGGCGCGATGGCCACGACGAGGTCGCCCGGTTGCGCCAACCGCGCCAACTCCTCGCCGAGCAGCTTGCCGTTCATCGCGACCGGCGCCTTCATTGTCCTCACGAGAGGAAAGGTCGACCACACGAGGGTCACGACAACGATACAGATCGAACGCAGCACGACCGGCGACAGAACGGTTCCCGATGCAAACGTTGCCAGAAGAAGCGCGCCGCGGCCGCAGAACATCGCGAACGGCACATGGAAAATGTGGTAATTCCAGGGGTTGCTGGTGATTTCGCGCGCCGCCGCCAGGTAGACGATCATGGCCGCACCCAGCCAAATATAGGGAATGGCCGAAAGGGTGCGCTTCGTCGGGTCTTCGGCGGGTCCGGGCGGTATCCAGAAACCGACCGCGATCAGCGCCATGAACGGATAGCCGTAGAACCACCAGACAGAGGTGTTCCACACGGATTTGAAGTAGAAGCCATCATTGACGAACGTCCACAATCCGGAGTTCCAGATGTAGCCGCTGCCCGCGACGTGATAGGGTGGATAGCTGCGGCCGAGATAGATGGCCCAGCTGAAATAGGCGCCGATGATGGCCAGGCTCAAAAATCCCCACAGGAAGACCTCAGTCGCCTGCCGTCGTTTCTTCTGCAGAATCCAGCGCACCATCAGGTAGAAGATGACGGCGCCCGCCGCCACGCCCGGCGGCTTTGCCAGCGCACCGAGCGTGAAGCTGACGGCGGCGAGCGGCAAAAGCCATCGGCTGCCGCCAGCCCAGTATTTGGCGAACAGCCAAACGCCTGTTGTTACCAGTGCCAGCATCGACGGATCGGGCAGGAACGAGCTGTCGATCATGATCGCCGCCGGCATCAGCGCGTAGGCGAGCGCCGCCGCATGGGCATGCGTTTGGCCCCAGCATAGCGCCGTCAACCTGTGCAGCGAAAACACCGTCACCAGACCGAAGAAGGCCGCAACCACGCGGCCAAACCAGTCGTGCCAGCCGAAGAGCTGGTAGAGCAGGGCGGTCAGATAGCTGACGATCTGGAACTCGCGGCCCTGATAACTCGGGCCGGGTCCGGTCCAACTCACCTCCGGGAAGAAGATGTTCCAGCTGCGCTGTTGAAAATTGTCGGCCATCATTGCCGTGCTTGTCTCGCGCCAGCTGAAAGCGTCGACCAGCGGCAAGGTTATGTTGTGGAACCTGAACACGACCGCGATGAACAGGATCCCCAGCAAGATCGCCGTGTCGAGGTTCAGGTAATTGCGAGCAGCCGGGTCCCGAGCGATCGGCTGCTGCAGGTATTGCTGAACCTCGGCCTGATTCAATTCCGGATCGTCGCCCATTTGGAACCGCGTCCTCTCTGACGTCTGCGGATGTTGCTTTTGCGCGCGATTGTCAAAGGCGAGGGAGTATACGACGCAATCCTTAATTTTGGCGACAGCGGGCGCCGCGAAAGTTGACATCGCGGCTCCCGCGGCTGTTAAATAATTCGCAAAGGCTGTCGCGCCGATAGCGCTGCCCTGGGCCGCACAGACATGCCAACGCTGATTGTACCGATAGCTCCGACCAGGTCGCCGCCGCATGGCGTAGATCGTCTGCGGCGCAGGGAACGTCGTCGGTCCGCACGTTTCACGCTGCTCCTGTTTGTCCTGGCCCTCTGCGGCCAGGTGGCCCTCCCGGGAACGTCCCACGCGGCTGCCGCCAAGGACAGCGCACCTGCAAAAGCGGATAGCGCTATTGCTCCAATTGCCGCCACTGTTCCAACTGCCTATGAGCTGCAGCTTCTGTATGCCGATCGCACATGGATATGGGAAAATGGAGCGGCCTATTTCGCGAAGGGCAATCGGCGCCTTGAGGCCTGGACGTCGGGGCAGGATTCAGCGTCTGTCGCAGAGGGCAGGTGGCTGGTGACCAAAGACGGCAAGATGTGCATGGATGTCGCTTGGCGGTCCAACAGCTACAAGGGCAAACAGCGCCGCACCTGCTACAGCCACCGAATCAAGGATGGAACGATCGAGCAACGCAAGGATCCGGACGGAGAATGGTACAGTTTCAAACGAACTCCCGAAGGTCCTTCCGACGAATACCGAAAATTCGAATCTGGTGATACCAAGGCCGCGCGGTTCGAAGAGGCCCGCAAGTTGATCGACTCCAAGAACTGATGCATATGGCTCGGAAGTGTCCTCGGTTCCGGGACAACGACATGCACGAAATCAGAAGCTTACGGCAGGTCGGGCGAATCCTATTCGCCGCGGCAGGCGCCGTCCTGGCTCCGTTGGCCCCTCCCGATACCACATCGGTGACGGCGTGTCCGGAGGGGCGGATTCAGGCAGGCCGCTTTTGCCAGGCCTGTGAAGAAGCTTGCGAATCGCTTATAAAACGCTGAGCAGTCCGGCTGGAATTGTCGGCGCACCGACCGCCGATTGGCGCAATCACTTCTCTCTGACAGAACGACGAGACGATGGATCCAACACCATATGGTTTTCATGAAATTTAATAATTAGTGATGTCTAATATTTGTGTGTGATGTGCGAGTGGTCACTGAAACGGCGTGAAGCGGCGCAGGTGTCGCAACGCGCCCCAGCTTATACTCAAAGGCAAGGGACACATGGGGAACAATTCCGCAATGGGCGCTTCTCGCCTAAGCAAGAAAGCTCTCTCTATTGTTGTGGTGGCGATGACCTCTCTGGTTGCAGGATGTCAGGGGATGGATACGACCAGAACCGGTTCCGTCCTTATTGCACCGGTCGCGCATCCGCTCCGGAGCAAGCCTTCAGTCCGACCGGTCCAGGCTGGATACATGGTGCGTTCGCTCAGGATCGAGCCTGAGATGCTGATGACAAGGACTATCCGCACCACTGAAAGAACTTACGCTTTTGCTCCGCCACCGCCGATCGCGATCCGCACAACGGGACCCGTGAAGGTCGCTTTCAGTCCTGTCGATGAAGGTGCGTTGTTAGGAGGCTCGCCTTACATCTGCAGCCCCAGCGGATTTGGCCAACGCGCAAGCTGCCACCCGCGCTATCTCTGATCTATCGAGCAGCGACCGCTACCGCGCCGTCGCTTGGTGGCAGTATCATCGGTTTCGTCCGCAGCCCGAAGAATGGGGCGGCGGACCTGACGATCGTGTCGATGTCGGAAAGCTGCGGCACAAAGCCAAGGTGCGCGCGCGCCTTGCTCGGATCGGCATAGAGTTCGGCCGGATCTCCCGGGCGCCGGGCCCTGAAGACGGCCGGAACCGGTCTTGAAGTCATCCGGCTGACCGCCTGGACAATCTCCTTGATGGACACGCCTCGCCCGGTGCCGAGGTTGACCGCCAGGCTTTGTCCCCCGCCCTCCAAATGTTGAAGAGCTTTCAAATGGGCGCGGGCCAGATCGCTGACGTGGATATAGTCGCGCACGCAAGTCCCGTCCGATGTCTCATAATCCGTGCCGAAGACCTCGATCTCGTCGATGATGCCTGACGCCGCCATCAGCACCCTGGGAACCAGATGCGTTTCCGGCGAATGCCACTCGCCGAGCTCCCCGTCGGGATCGGCCCCGCAGGCATTGAAGTAGCGCAGGATGGCGAACTTCATTCCGTATGCGTTGGCATAGTCGCTGATGATCTGTTCGCCTATCAGCTTGGTGCGCCCGTACGGGCTGATCGGATTTTGCGAAGAGGTCTCACGAATAGGCAGTGCTTCCGGAACGCCGTAGGTTGCGCAACTGCTGGAAAAGATGATGTTCTCGATCGAATGCGCGCGTGCGGCGTCGAGTACGGCGATGGTGCCCGTGACATTGGTGGAATAGTATTCGGCCGGCTGACCGACGGACTCTCCAACATAAGCAAGCGCCGCGAAGTGTATGATGGATGCGGGCCGATAGGCTTCGATCGCCGCCCGCAATGCATCCCGGTCGCGGATGTCGCCGACGACAAGCGGACCCCAGGCGACGGATTTCCGATTGCCGCGGGACATGTTGTCGAATGCCACCGGCAGATAACCGGCCGCGGCAAGCAGCTTGCACGTATGGCTGCCGATAAAGCCGGCTCCCCCTGTCACCAGGACTGCCGGCTGGCTCATGAAGCCGCGGCCCCTTTGGTAATCCGGCTCCCGTAGAGCAGGGCGTCGAAATAGTCGACGGTATGCGCGAGCCCTTGGGCCAGACTGATCTTCGGCTCCCAGCCAAGATTGCTCCTGGCGAAGGAAATATCCGGCTTGCGTTGTCTGGGATCGTCGATCGGCAATGGCCGATGCACGATTTTCGATCTGGAGTTGGTATAGCTGACAACCAGTGTCGCGAGTTCCATGATGGTGAATTCGCCGGGATTGCCGAGGTTGACCGGATGGGCAGGCGCACTCGGCGCATTCATCAGCCGCATGAAACCCTCGATCAGGTCGTCGGCGTAGCAGAAGGAGCGGGTCTGCAGGCCGCTGCCATAGACGGTCAGGTCTTCGCCACGCAACGCCTGGACGATGAAGTTCGAGACGACGCGCCCGTCATCGGGTTGCATGCGACGACCGTAGGTGTTGAAGATACGGGCTACGCGAATATCGAGGCCATACGTCCTCGAATAGTCGAAAAAAAGGGTTTCGGCCGAACGCTTGCCTTCATCGTAGCAGGAGCGCGGTCCGTGCGTGTTCACATTGCCGAAATAGCTTTCGGGCTGCGGGTGCACGAACGGATCGCCGTAGACCTCGGAAGTCGAGGCCTGGAATATCTTGGCATTGTTCCGACGCGCGAGTTCCAACAGGTTCAGCGCGCCAAGCACACTGGTCTTGAAGGTATGGATCGGATCTGCCTGATAATGTGGCGGAGAAGCAGGGCAGGCTAGATTGTAGATCTCGTCGAACCGAAGGTCCAAAGGCAATGCATCGACGATGTCGTGCTCCATGCAGCTGAATCTCGGATCGCGCAGCAGCGTATTGAGATTGTATCTTTTGCCGGTATGGAAATTGTCCAGTGCGACGACGTCGTATCCGTCCTGCAAAAGTCGTTCGCACAAATGCGATCCTAGGAAGCCCGCGCCTCCAGCGACCAGCGCACGGCCTCGGTTATGGTCGTTGCCGTTGCCCCTTTGATCGTTTCTGGAACCAAGTTTCAGAACCTTGATGACCTTACTCATGCTTTCCTCCACGCACCGCACACGCTACCGCCGGGCAGGGCAAAGCACTGCCCGGCCACGTCCTTAAACGCGGCAATCTCCGCATCCGCGGATCGCCATCACTGATGTGCGCTTGTCACTAGCTGAGTTACGAGGCCGCTGCCGCCCGGCTTGTATCTGCCGTTCAGCAGTCCATGCGCCCCAAGATCGCGATCACGCGCCCCATGCCATCATCGCCGATTGCTCGCCCAAATTGCACATCCCAACGCCCTGAAAATATACCTGTGGAAATTCAAGTCAACTAAATTAGAGATTCCTTAACCAATTGTGTTTGCCATTGGTTAATCATGGCCGACGCGTTCCCGGCGCGGGCGCGGATGGCTACGGCCGGGGTTCTTCATTTTGAATCAGCATATTGGCTCGATCCAAGCAAATTTCACAGGCTGCCGCGATCTCTTCTCGGGTGCCATCAAAAGCCTGATGTCGAGGAACAGGGCGGAGTGTCCTTGTGAGATCATTGGGGTGGGTAGCCCCTGGGCACTGTCTGAAATGAAGAGCGATTCAGAAGGCGTCAAATCTTCAGGTTGCAATGAGATTGCTGCCCAAATCCGCTGGGACTGCAGACATAAACGCTTGGCCGTGAATACTTTGCCAGTATCTCTCTGCGGACGGAATCCACGTCGCAACTGGCAGCGGCGCAGAGCAGACCAAGAGTCAAAATCAGAAGGCAGAATCGGCCCGCAGGAATGATTTTTAACGCCGATTTCTCTCTGTCGGGCCGCCCGTGTCCTCTGTGCATTCGAGGTCCCTCATCCGCCAAGGTATGAGTCGACATCCCCTTCTCGCCTGCAGGCGCATCGAAGTCATAGTGGAATGCCGGCCATCTCGGCAATGGCATTTGAGGGCATAGGCTAGCTGCTGTCCATGGCGCGACCACGCATCCAGGTTGACCGCCGCACTGGCGCGGGCCGCAAAAATGGTCGAGATGGTCCGTTTCTCAGCGGGCCATCTCGTTCAGGCAACCACAAAACAGGGACGCCTGTTGTCGTGTGGCAGACCGCTCCTGACGCGGCGCCGTGCTCCAGCTTGGCTATGTTACTGCCCGCCCATTTCCTTCTTGCCGGCGGGCTTACTGCCCGCCCATTTCGGCGGGCTTACTGCCCCCATTTCCTTCTTGCCGGCGGGCTTACTGCCCGCCCATTTCCTTCTTGAATGTGTCGAAATCGACCTGCATGCCGTTGAATATAGTGCTCCAGTGGCGCGTCAGCGCCGCCATCGCCACGGCTTCCTCGATCTCCTCGTTCGTGGCGCCGGCGCGCTTGGCGTCCTGCGTGTCCGACCAGATGCAGTAGGTGCAAGGAATCTGCGCCGCCACGGCCAAGGAGATCAACGACTTGACCTTGGGCGGCAGCGCCGTCTTGTCGCTGAGCTCGATGGCCTTGACCTCGGCCCAAGCACCGGGCAGACCGGTTTTGGGAAACTGTTTTACAAAGCTTGGTACGCCGCCCATGGTCGACTGTATGTCCTTGAGGGTTGCATCATAGTCGTCGGCATGGGCAGGCGCGGAGCCAAGCGACAGGATACAGGCCGCGGCGGCGGACAAGAACACATGCTGGGACGAAGACTGCACGGATTTGACGATGCGATGGTACGACATGGTTTTTCTCCTCTGGTCTTTGTTAACCTTACGATGTAAGGTGACGGAGAAAATGAACCTTACACTGTAAGTTGTCAAGCGGCACTATGGATCAATCAATCACGAAACAGAGAGCGCGCGGGCGTCTGTCGCGCGAAATGATCGAGGACGCGGCTTTCGAGGTGATCGAGAGGGAGGGCCTTTCCGGCTTTTCGATGCGCAAGCTCGCCGCCGCGCTCGGCTGCGAGGCCATGAGCATCTATCATCACTTCCCCTCGGTGGCGCATCTGCACGAGGCGCTGATCGACCGGCTGATCGGCGCCCTTGAAGTACCTGACACCAGCCTTCCCTGGCGGCAAAGAATGCGTGTTGCCGTCGACGATTTCCGCCGCATCGGCCGCGAGCATCCCGCCTATTCCACTTTCATTGTTACCTACCGGATGAATTCGCCGACTTGCCTTGCCTGGTTGAACGGCATTATCGGCTTGTTCAAGGATGGCGGCTTCGACGCGGAACTCAGTGCGCGGCTCTTCCGCGCCGTGGGCTATTATCTGATGGGCGCGGTGCTGGACGAGAACGCGGGCTATTCCAGAGGCCCGTCCGCGGTGAACACGGTCAGCGACGAGCAACTGGCCAGGGACTATCCAAACGTCGTGGAGGCCGGGCGCTTTTTTGGCGCCGCCGAATTCGACAAGACCTTCGAACTCGGCCTCGACATGCTGCTGGACGAAATGGAACGCCTGCGCGACGGCGCCGATATAAGCCGACCGTCCGGCAAGGTTTGATTGCAAGGTGACCGCCTGAATGCGCTTTCTCTTCGTCCTGATCCTGCTGGCCGGCACCGGCATCGGTCTCATCTATCCCTGGGCGACGGCCAATTTTTCCGGCCGCGAAATCGGCACCTGGCGGGTCTACGAGCAGGGCCGATTCAAGCCGTTGACCGTATCGCTTAGGGATCGCGATGCGCCGGTGCGGGTGCTGGTGGACCTGACCGCGAGGGCCGAACGCATCGTTTCGCAGCAGCGCACTGTGTTGACGCTGACCGCGGCCACCAATGGCCGCACGGTGCTTGCCTCGACGCTGCAGTTCAACCATGTGGACAATCCGCGCCAGGCCAGCCCGCAACTGCCCGACAAGATCTTTCGCGACGAGGCTGGCCTGATCGCCACCGTCAGCCCTGGCGCTTACGTCTTCACGATCGGCCCGGGCGATGCCGAGGACATACCGATGCGAGCGGTCGACCTTGTCTTGCGCTCCGGTGTCGGGGAAATCGACGGCCGCGCGCGGCCGATCGGCTTCTCGCTGATGGCGGTCGGCCTGATCGGTTTCTTGCTGTCCTTGCGTTCTCCTGGCGGGCGACCGGAAAATCCGAATTCGCAGCCGCCGCCGCCACGTTGGGGCAGGGGTCCCACATGAACTATCGCCACGCCTACCACGCCGGCAATTTTGCCGATGTCGTCAAGCATGTCGTGCTGACGCGCGTGCTCGACTACCTGAAGCAGAAGGACAAGGCGTTTCGCGTCATCGACACTCATGCCGGCATTGGCCGCTACGATCTGTCGTCACTCGAAGCGCACAAGACCGGCGAGTGGCAGGGCGGCATCGGCAGGCTGATAGATGCCGCGTTCGATGCGAAGGTGGCGGCGCTGCTGGCGCCTTATCTGGCGGCGGTGCGCTCGCTCAATCCGGAGGGCGGCGTAAAGAAATATCCGGGCTCGCCGCTGCTCGCGCGCAATCTCCTGCGCAAGCAGGACCGGTTGTCGGCGATCGAACTGCACCCGAAAGACGCCGCCAGGCTGAAGATCGAGTTCGCCGGCGATTTTCAGACAAAGGTGATGGAACTGGACGGCTGGCTTGCGCTCGGAGCGCACCTGCCGCCGAAGGAAAAGCGCGGCCTGGTGCTCATCGATCCCCCCTTCGAGGAAGAGGGTGAGTTCGGCCGCCTCGTCGACGGGCTGGTGAAGGCGCACAGGCGCTGGCCCAGCGGCATCTACGCGCTGTGGTATCCAATCAAGGACCGCAAGGCGGTGATCGCCTTCAGGAAAGCGCTGAAGCAATCCGGCATCTCGAAAATCCTCGACATAGAATTCGAGATCAGGCCAGCCTCTTCCGATCCCAGCCTCGATGGCACCGGCATGGTGGTGGTCAATCCGCCCTTCACGCTGGAAGGCGAACTGCGAACCATGCTGCCGGCACTGCACAAATTGCTCGCCGTGGGCAAGCCGGCCCACTGGTCGCTGGAATGGCTGGCCGGCGAGCAGGTCCCGCCGCCGGGATAGCCAGTTTCGATCGCCGCGTTCCTTACGACCGCACGATCAGTCCGTGGGGAACTTAGCCGTTACCCGCGGGTTGCTGCTTACAGCAACTGCCCGGCGCCGGTTTCTGGAAACCATTGTTTCGGCAACCGCTTGACCGCCGCCGAGCGAATCCGCACAGTGCGCGCAATCGACCTTGAGAGGCTGCCATGACTCGCTTCGCCAAATCCGCACTTGCTGCCCTGATTTCGCTCTGCACGCCCCTTGCCGCGCCTCTCGGTGTCACCCGGGCGGTCCAGGCGGCCGACCTCGGCGTCTATACTGAGGACGATGGCAGCGTCTGTGGCGAGACATGGGTGCTGAGCAAGATCACGCATCGGTTCTCCTACCAGGTGCATCACGTGCCCCATCTGCCCGACGTGGCCATCACCGATTTTCGCGACATTCGCCAGCACCGCTATCAGCAGGCGAGCGAGGAATGGCCGATCGGCCGTCATTATTGCCGGGCAACCGTCAGCCTGTCGGATGGCCGGGACCGGTCGATCTTCTATCTGATCGAGGAAGGCCAGGGCTTTGCCTCGATCGGCGACAATGTCGAGTTCTGCGTCTCGGGCTTCGATCGCTGGATGGTCTATAACGGCCGTTGCCGCGTCCTGCGCTGAACGCACCTCGTCTCCTTCCGATCTTTTTCGCGCCTGCGGCCTGAAAGGGGGCGCAGGCGAGACGCTGACGCCCCGGCGGGTCGGCGCCTGCGCCGTCGTCGCGCCCGGCGCCATCTGTCTCGGCTATCAGCCGTGATCATAACGCACTCTTGTCGAAACACGCGGCAATTCCGCCGCCGTCGAACTGTCGACCGGCGGCTCGCCGTATTGTGAGGCGGTGAACCAAGGCGTTCGCTCGTCGCTTTGCTATTTTCTGCGACGCGTTGCCTCTGCCTGATCGATGATCTTGCGAAGAAAGGCAATGTGACCGCGAAAGGCCCGCCGCCCGGCCGTCGTGACCCTGATCCGTGTCTGCGGCCGGCGTCCGACGAAAAGCTTTTCAATATCGACATAGCCAGCTCTGGCCAGCGTATCGAGATGTGCTCCGAGATTGCCGTCGGTGACTTCGATCATGGCTTTCAACTGGACGAACTCCAGGGTCTCGCGCCTTTCCAGCATGTTCAGGACGGCCATGATCCTGAGCCGTGTACTCTGGTGGATAATGTCATCGGCGCTCATCAACAGGCTCCAATGCGGCAAAGCCTTGGGTTGTCGCCATATGGCTTGGCGATTTTGCGGTGCCATTTGCTTCTGTATGGCCGAAACCGACGGCGCAATCGCATCTCATACAGAATACTCTGTTCTACAGAGTATTCTGTCAATCGGAAAGCCGGTGCTCAAGCCATGCTTGACAAGGTGATCTTCAGATCGATCGTCGCATCGCGCTCGTGATCCGCGCGAACCGCGCGCCTGCAAAAGATGATCGCTTCGATGACGCGGCGGGTTATGATGTTCACGGCCAAGGATCACGCGTGAAGCCGCTCGCTAATCTTCGGATCTTGATGGCGAGATCGCATCGGGAACGCCGGTATCGATTTGCTGGCGGCGTCAGAAGATCAGCAGCGGATTTTTGCGGTGATGAGTGTGATTGTGTGTGGATCGCAACTAAAATTTAAGTTGAGAAAATCATACCATTGCTTCGCTGGCTAGCGAGACGCGAGTCAGATATGCATTGCGCGCCGGGGTCATTCACGGCCATCGGCATAACGTGAAGGGGCATGACATGGCTAAGCAGTCATCTAAAGCGCCGGCATCCAAGGCACCGGCAAAGAAAGCACCCGCAAAAGCAGTCGCGGCGAAGGCCGCAACAGCGGTGAAGAAAGCAGCACCTGCCAAGGCGGCGGCAAAGCCGGCAGCGAAGGCACCGGCCAAGAAGCCGGCGGCGGCCAAGGCTGTCGCGAAGCCGGCAGTGAAGAAGGCGGCGCCCGCGAAAGCCGCGGCGAAGCCGGCGGCGAAAGCGGCGCCGGCCAAGAAGCCTGCGGCCAAGGCGGCGGCCAAACCCGCTGCCAAACCCGCTGCCAAGAAGGCGGCTCCCGCGAAAGCCGCGGCGAGGCCGGCAGCAAAAGCGGCACCGGCCAAGAAGCCGGCGGCCAAGCCAGCTGCCAAAGCAGCCGCCGCCGCGACCAAGCCGGCGGTGAAGAAAGCCCCAGCGCCGAAGGCAAAGGCAGCGCCTGCGAAGGCGAAGGCTCCGGCCAAGAAGTAGACGGATCGTTGGCGTCGCGTGTCCTTCGGGACCCAGCAAGGACGCTCTGACGCTCTGGATCGGAGCATGTTCGGCAGCGGGTTCAGCCCTCTGGGCTGAGCATCGGGAAGGGGCCGAGGGGCAAGCAAAGCGAGGCGCCGGTTGGCTGCCTCGCTCGCCCAACTCTTTCGCTCCTTGCGGTGGTTGGCGAATGTATCGGCGTGACGCTTAGCGCCTGCGAAGCGTGGGTGCCGGAGAAGTGTGGGCGCACGTTCGAATCGGGCGGCTTTTTGTGGTGACCTGCTGATGCTTTCCAGAGTACCGGTATCAGGCTTGTCGTGATGCCAGGGCGGAAACCGCAGCCGGTTTGTGGCCGCTGTTTTTTTGCACTCTGGCAATTGATCGCGACAGTCCTGCGGTCAACACTGGATGTTTGCAAACAGGAAACCGATCATGCCGAAGCTGCTCTACGCGTCCGCCTCTCCCTACAGCTCCAAGGTAAGGATGGCAGCGGCCTATGCCGGGATCGCCCTCGATGAGGTGCCGGTCAAGACCGAGGACAGGCCGGCCGAACTGATCGGCGCCAATCCGCTCGGCAAGATCCCGGTGCTGGTGCTCGACGATGGCCGTTCGGTTCACGACAGCCGCGCCATCACCCAGCACCTCAACCGGATTTCGAAGAACGCCTTGTTTCCACGCAATCCCGACAAGCGTCTGGAAGCGGAAGTGCTGGAGGCGCTGGCCGACGGTATCTGCGATTGCGCGCTGTCGATGGTCTACGAACACCGCACCCGGCCTGAAGAGATGGTCTATCAGCCCTGGCTCGATCGGCAGTGGGCGAAGATCACGGCGGCACTCGATCTGCTCAACGCCAATCCGCCAAAGCTGCCGAAGAAGATCACGGCCGGTCAGTTGGCATTGCGTGCCTGCCTCGGCTATCTCTCGCTCCGCTTTGGCGGTCGGTGGGAGAAGGGGCGCGGCCGGTTGACCCGCTGGGCGGCGCGTTTCGACGAAAAATTCCCAGAGCTGAAGTCCGCGGTTCCGGCCTGAGCGACCGGCACAAAAAAAGCCGGGCGCGAGGCCCGGCTTTTCGTGTCGTGGCTTGAACGACTTAGAACTTCATACCGAGGCCGAAGGTGACGCGGTTGTCCGTCGCCTTGACCTTGCCGATACCGTCGAAGCTCTTGCTGCCGAAGTCGGTGTAGCGATACTCGACGCGGCCGAAGACATTGTCGGTCAGCTTGATGTCGGTGCCGACGCCAGCGGTCCAGCCGAGCATGGTTGCGGTGTCGCTGGCAGGAATGACCGAGTCTTCCACCTTCAGGCTTCTGCCGGCGAGACCGCCGGTGCCATAGAGCAGGATTTCCGGGGTCACGGCGTAGCCGAGACGGGCACGCAGCGAGCCTTCGATGCCGCCCTTGGAGTGGATGCCGTTGTCGTCACCCTTGACGCCGTTGTAGCCGAGTTCGGCTTCACCGCCGTACACGAAGTTCTCCTGCTGCCACTGATAGCCGCCGAAGACACTGCCGACAAAACCCTTGGTATCGGTCGAAACGCCGAAATCCTTTTCCTTGGTCTTGCCGCCGAAGCCGTAGCCAAGGTTGATACCGGCATAGGGACCGGCCCACGAGGCGACCGGAAGTTCGGCAACCGGAGCGGGTGCCGGCGGCTCTTCCGAAACGACGTCCGCGGCATAAGCGGTACCACCGAGGGCGAAGAGCCCGAGCGCAACAGCCAGCGGCCGTGCGAATTTGAGATTGGCTTGCATTGTTCTTTACTCCTTAAGCCACAGGACACAGGCTTGTTTCTCACGATCGCCATCGACCCGTCCGGGGGGTGAAACGGATCTGGCGTTCGTCGGTTCCAAATGTCGTGTCAAAATGCGGCTGAACCGAACCTGAACTTGGGTCATTCCCCGGCGCGAATGAGGCAGAACCTTGACGTTGCATCTTCGCAACAGCGAAATGTCAGCAGCAAGTTCGTGCTGCGCTGCACGCGGCTTGGTGCAAGGACTCCAGCGACCTATATTGCGGTCCGGCGGTTGCGAGTCCAAGAGGGCCCGGCACGTCGAACTGGGCACTTCGCCACAATGTTGCCCCAGGTGCGAACGCCGTTTAACGCATGCCGGGCCATATTTCGTCGGCGTCGCGTTTTCGGGCCGAAATTGAGGATTGACACATATGAGCAAAGCCACTGCCGTGGCGCTGGTGACCGGTGGGGCGAAACGGATCGGCAAGGCGATTGTCGAGGACCTTGCCAGCCATGGCTTTGCGGTCGCCATCCATTCCAATCGCTCGCACGATGCGGCGGATGCGCTGGCCGCGGGGATCAACCGGTCGGGCGGGCGTGCCGCCGTGGTTGCGGCCGACCTGACCGACATGGATGCCGTCGGCGACCTTGTCGGCCAGGCGGAGGCCGCGCTGGGCCCAATCTCGCTGCTGGTCAACAATGCTTCGCTCTTCGTCGATGATTCCGTCGAGGATTTCGACTGGCGCGCCTGGGACCGCCATTTTGCCATTCACCTGAAAACCCCGGCGCTGTTGGCGCAGAACTTCGCCCGTTCCTTGCCGGAAGGGCAGGACGGGCTGATCGTCAACATCATCGACCAGCGCGTCTGGCGGCCGACGCCGCGCTATTTCTCCTATGCGCTATCGAAATCGGCATTGTGGACGCAGACGCAGATGTTGGCCCAGGCGCTCGGGCCGCGCATCCGCGTCAATGCGATCGGGCCAGGCCCGACGCTGAAGAACGTGCGCCAGAACGATTCGGATTTTAACGCGCAGGTCGCTGGCCTCATTCTGAGGCGCGGCCCGGAATTGCCGGAATTCGGCGCCACCATCCGCTATCTCTGGCAGGCGCGCTCGGTCACCGGTCAGTTGATCGCGCTCGACGGCGGCCAGCATCTTGCATGGCAGACGCCCGATGTGACAGGCATGGCGGAATGAGTCCTTTGGATCACAAGAACAAGGCGCGCGGCGGCGCTGATGATCTTCCTCCCGAAATCGACCTCGAGGACGAGGCGCTGGAGGAGATCGTCGAACCGGTTGGCCCGGATGTCGCCTTCACGGCCATCGACTGGACGCCGCATGCGGGCGACGCCGAAGGCATGGTCGGCGCCGAGGTGATCCAGACGCTGGTCAAGCGGCTGCCCAATGCGCCCGGCGTCTACCGGATGATGAACGCCGCCGGCGACGTGCTCTACGTCGGCAAGGCGCGCAGCCTGAAGAAGCGTGTCACCAACTACGCGCAAGGCAGATTCCACACCAGCCGCATCGGCCGCATGGTGCGCGAGACGTCGACGATGGAATTCGTCGTCACCCGCACCGAGATCGAGGCGCTGCTTCTCGAAGCCAATCTCATCAAGCGTTTGCGGCCGCGATTCAATGTGCTGATGCGGGACGACAAGTCGTTCCCGTATATCCTTTTGACCGGCGACCATGTCTCGCCCGGCATTTACAAGCATCGCGGCGCGCGGTCGCGCAAGGGCGACTATTTCGGCCCCTTTGCCTCGGCCGGTGCCGTCGGCCGCACCATCAATTCCCTGCAGCGCGCCTTCCTGCTCAGAAGCTGCACCAATTCCTTCTACGAGAACCGCACGCGGCCATGCCTGCTCTACCAGATCAAGCGCTGCGCGGGTCCGTGCACCGGCGAAATTTCGCATGAGGGTTATGCCGGGTTGGTCGCCGAAGCGAAGGACTTTTTGTCCGGCCGCAGCCAGAAGGTGAAGACTGAGATTTCGGCTGCCATGCAGCAGGCTTCGCAAGACCTCGATTTTGAGCGCGCCGCCATCTATCGCGACCGTCTGGCGGCCCTGTCGCACGTGCAGAGCCATCAGGGCATCAACCCGGCGACCGTCGACGAGGCCGATGTGTTCGCCATCCACCAGGAAGGCGGCCAGGTCTGCATCCAGGTGTTTTTCTTCCGCACCGGCCAGAACTGGGGCAACCGCGCCTATTTCCCGAAGGCCGATCCGGCGCTGGAGGGATCGGAAGTCCTGGGCTCGTTCCTGGCGCAATTCTATGACGACAAGCCGACACCGCGTGCCATTCTCTTGTCGCAGACCGTCGAGGACCAGGAACTGCTGGCCGAGGCGCTCTCGACCCGCGCCGGCCGCAAGGTGGCGATTTCCGTGCCGCAGCGCGGCGAGAAGAAGGACCTGACCGACAACGCCCTGCAGAATGCGCGTGAGGCACTCGGCCGTCGCCTGGCCGAAACCTCGACGCAAGCGCGGTTGCTTGCCGGCTTTGCCGAGACCTTCGGCCTGGCCAAGCCGCCGGTGCGCATCGAGGTTTACGACAATTCGCACATCATGGGCACCAACGCCGTCGGCGCCATGGTCGTCGCGGGGCCGGAAGGCTTTGTGAAAAATCAGTACAGAAAATTCAACATCCGCTCGACCGAGATCACGCCGGGCGACGATTTCGGCATGATGCGCGAAGTGATGGAGCGGCGTTTTTCGCGGCTGCTCAAGGAGCATGGCGATGTCGCCGTGGCTGAGGATGCGGCTGCGGGCGAGGCGATGGCGGCCGAGGCGGGCGATGATATCGAGGACGACATTTCCGGCAGCTTCCCGGCATGGCCGGACGTCATCCTGATCGATGGCGGCCAGGGCCAGATGACGGCGGTGCGCAAGATCCTGTCGGATCTCGGCATCGAGGACCGGGTCGTCGCCATCGGCATCGCCAAGGGGCAGGACCGCGATGCCGGCCGCGAGCGTTTCTTCGTCAGGGGCAGGGACTCGTTTTCATTGCCGGTTCGCGACCCCGTGCTCTATTTCGTCCAGCGGCTGCGCGACGAGGTCCACCGCTTCGCCATCGGCTCGCACCGGGCCCGCCGCAAGAAGGAGATGGTCAAGAGCCCGCTCGATGAAATCGCCGGCATCGGCCCCGGCCGCAAGCGCGCCCTGCTGCTGGCATTCGGAACCGCCAAGGCGGTCAGCCGCGCCGCGATCGAGGATCTGAGAAAAGTCGATGGCATTTCCGAGCAGGTCGCCAAATTGGTCTACAATCATTTTCACGAAAGTTGAAAAAATTCGCCACTTTCAGCTGGCCAGTCGAATCTGGCCTGTTGACCCCCTACAACAGCTTCTGATTTGAGTACGCAGGCAGAAAGAGTCCACCAGACATGGCCCAGCGCGCGTTCAACCTGCCTAATATGCTGACCTACGCCCGTATCGTCGCGGTGCCGCTGGTCGTGTTGTGTTTTTTTCTCGAAGGCCATCTGAAATCGAGCGACTTCGCTCGCTGGTCGGCGCTGGTCATTTTCCTGCTGGCTTCCGTTACCGATTATTTCGATGGCTATTTTGCGCGTGCCTGGCAGCAGACCTCCAACATCGGCAAGATGCTCGATCCGATCGCCGACAAGCTGCTGGTCGCCACGTGCCTCTTGCTGCTTGCGGCCGACACCGACCGCCATGCCGGCATCGCCGGCTGGTCGCTGTGGGCGGCCATCATCATCCTGTGCCGCGAAATCCTGGTTTCTGGCCTGCGCGAATATCTGGCGGCACTCAAGGTCTCGGTGCCGGTGACGCAGCTCGCCAAGTGGAAGACCACCATTCAGATGGTCGCCATCGCTTTCCTGCTGGCGGGGCCGGCCGGCGACAAGGTCTTCCCGCTGACAACGCAGACCGGTCTCGTGCTGCTGTGGATCGCGGCCCTCGTGACGCTCTACACCGGCTACGACTATTTCCGCGCCGGCCTCAAGCACATCATGGACGAGTGAGATGACGACCCGTCTCATCTACTTTGCCTGGGTTCGCGAACGGATCGGCATGCCGGAAGAAGATGTCGAACTGCCGGCCGGCATAGAGACGGTCGCCGACCTCTTGCGCTGGCTGCGGTCGCGCGGCGAAGGCTACGAACACGCGTTGCAGTATCCCGACTTGATCCGCGTTGCCATCGACCAGGAACATGTCGACCACCGCGAG
The DNA here is from genome assembly GCF_006440715.1 of Mesorhizobium sp. B2-7-3. NCBI lineage: Bacteria > Pseudomonadati > Pseudomonadota > Alphaproteobacteria > Hyphomicrobiales > Phyllobacteriaceae > Mesorhizobium > Mesorhizobium sp. B2-7-3. The sequence goes on along the minus strand of NZ_VFTY01000016.1, from coordinate 35,912 downwards.
AAGATAACGGGCGCGCGCGAAATCGCGCTGTTCCCGCCGATGACCGGGGGCTGACAGTCATGCCGGGCGTCCTGGCAGCGACCGTGCGCATTCAGCGCCAGGATTTCGACGTCGCCGCCGAGATCGCCGCACTGACGCAAGGCCGCGTCGACATTGGCGCGGTGGTCACCTTCTCAGGCTTGTGCCGCGACGAGCAGGGCGCGCTCTCGGCACTCGAACTCGAGCACTATCCGGGCATGGCTGAAGCCGAGATCGGCCGCATCGCAACCGAAGCCAGCGAGCGCTGGCCGCTGCAAGGCCTCACCGTCATCCATCGCCATGGCAAGATCGCGCCGGGAGAGAACATCGTGCTGGTGGTAGCCGCTTCCGCGCACCGCCAGGCGGCGTTCGAGGCGGCGGACTTCCTCATGGACTATCTCAAGTCGCGTGCACCCTTCTGGAAGAAGGAACATCGCACCGACGGCTCCGAGGGCGGCTGGGTCGAGGCCAAGGAAACCGATGCCCAGGCAGCCCAGCGCTGGAAGCGGCCGCCATCCGAATAATACCGTGCCGACCTTGCTCGTCCATGGCAACCGCGACCGCTCGGCGCCCATCGAGCTGACGGGCATTCCGTCCGCCAGGCTCATTCCGGACTGCCGTTTCCTCGTTTACGAGGGCGCGCCGCATGGCCTCATGTACACCCATATGGATCGGCTGCATGCCGATGTGCTGCGATTCGTGCGCGAGAGTTTGACCGCCAGCAAAGAAAAAGGCCGGCGAAACACCGGCCTTCTCGCATGGAACGTGCAGTGTCGGCTCAGCCGACGATTTCGGTATCCGAGAACCAGTACTTGATCTCCTGCGCGGCCGTTTCCGGCGCATCCGAGCCGTGCACCGAATTCTCACCGATCGAGAGCGCATGCACCTTGCGGATGGTATCTTCGGCAGCGTTGGCCGGATTGGTGGCGCCCATTACTTCGCGGTTCCTGGCGATGGCGTTCTCACCTTCCAGCACCTGCACGATGGTCGGGCCCGAGGACATGGAGTCCACCAGTTCGCCGAAGAACGGGCGCTCCTTGTGGACGGCGTAGAAGCCCTCCGCCTCGCGGCGGCTCATCCACACCCGGCGCGAGGCGATAACGCGCAGGCCGGCCTCTTCCAGCATCCTGGTGATGGCGCCGGTGAGATTGCGCCGCGTCGCGTCCGGCTTGATCATGGAAAAAGTGCGTTCGAGCGCCATGGGTCGTCCTTGTCTGAATTCGAATTGAGAGTGGCGGGCTCTATACAAGCCGCCCGGCTGATTGCCAAGAGGGGTGAGGAGCGGGTGAGGCGTGGTCCGCCAAGCGTTCGGAAAGCCAATTGTTTGACTTTCCAGACGACGAACGCCCGGAGCGACAGCGCAGGGCCGGAATGGTCGGTGCTTCCGTGGCTGATCCCGTCGGCCGTCGGCATCAGACGGCTGCACAGCAACGGTTTGCTTGCTATAGTCGCCCGGTCGGCGCCGCGCTGAAGTCGGCCCGAATGGAGACAACATGACCATGACAGACGATCGTCAGGAGCGCATTCGCAACCGTGCACATCAGATCTGGCAGGAAGAAGGGCACCCGGCCGGTCAGCACGAACGCCATTGGCACCAGGCGGCAGCCGATGTAGACCGGGAGGACGCGGGGAAGCCGACGGTGGGCAAGAAGCCGGCCAAGAAGGCACCTGGCGCCAGCAAGGCAAAAGCCGCGCCCAAGCAAGAAAAGCTCGTCGCCAAAGCCGGCAAGCCGAAAGCCAGCAAGCCAAAGAAGGCGGCGAAGTAAGGCGGCGAAGTAAGGTCAGCTGTTCGGCCCCTGATTTTCGCAACAGGCTGACGGGCTCGAGCTGCCCTGCGGATAGAAGGCCTTTGCGGCGTCACGCCGCCGCCGCAACCTTTCGTCCAAGCCCGCCATGCAGGTCGAGGCAGCGGGTGAACCACTGCGCCACCACGTCGCTGTCTTCGAGCAACTTGTACGGCGATGCGATGCGCGCCCATTGCAATGCGCCGAAGACGATATAGTCGGCAAATAGCGGCGAGGCGCCGCCGATGAATGGCTGGTAGCTCAACATGGAGCGCAGCGGCTCCAGTGCCGCCCGGAAGGTTGCCAGGCCGGCGTCGCGTGCGGCGACGACGTCCTCCAGCCGCTTGCCGAAGCGCTGCTCCCGGCTCTGGCGGAAATACGAGCCATTCTGTTCGTCTTGCATGGCATGAAGGTCGACGAGCGCCGCCGTGGTGACGTAAGGGTGGATGGTCGATTGCGACCAGCGCTCGATGAAGCGCGCCATCGCCTTGCCGCCTTCGCCGCCAAACAGGCTAGGCCGATCCGGATAGGCCTCTTCGAGATAGAGCGCGATGGCAAAGGAATCGGTGACGACCTTGTCGCCGTCGCGGATCACCGGAACGGTTTTCGAAACGCCGCCCTCAACGGCGGGCACTTCGAGAAAACGCGTCGGCGCGGTCGAGATATCGAGCCCCTTCTGGGCCAGCGCCATTGTTGCCTTCCAGCAATGTGGACTGAACGGGCGGCCCTCGTCACGCCCGACGAGTTCGTAAAGCAGAATGGTCATTGGCGCGGGTTCCTTTGCAGTCTAGGTATCGCTCCCGACACCCGAAACGGACCGGCGGGAAAAAATGAAACAGCACTTCATGATGTTTGCGGCATACAATCAATGGGCCAATGGCCGCATCTACGATGCCGCCGACGATCTCAACGACGAGGAATTCAATCGCGACGTCGGCGTCTTTTTCGGCTCGCTGATGGGCACGCTCAACCACCTGCTCGCCGCCGATCGCATCTGGATGAAGCGCTTCACCGGCGAAGGCGCCGCGCCGACGACATTGGACGCTATATTGCACCGGGCCTTGCCTGTCCTGAGGACAGCGCGCGAGGCCGAGGACCGGCGGATTATCGACTGGCTCGGCGGCTTGAGCGACAAGGCGCTGTCGGGTCGTTTCACCTATATGACCGTATCGGACATGCGCACCGTCTCGCAACGCCTGGCGCCCGCGCTGGCTCATGTCTTCAACCACCAGACCCATCACCGCGGCCAGGCGCATATGATCCTGACGGTCCTGGGTCGCCCGTCGGTGCCGCTCGATCTGGCGCATTTCCAGCGCACCGAGGAGGGCAGGGCTTTCGCCTGATCCAACTTGTTCTTTCTAGAGGCGAGGGCAAGCGGTTGGCGCGGACCATCTCCGCATTTTCACACAGCCGCGGAAGCCAGGCCGGTGACTTCGCCATCCAATTGGCTCTGTGTCAGAGCCGCTTCCGCCATCACCCATTGCTTGAACCGCAGCACCTTGCGCGCGGCAAGGCTCTTGTGGGGCGAGACGAAATACCAGCCGGCCGTGTTCGGATGGTGGACGGCAAAGGGAGCGACCAGCCTCTCGGCGCGGATGTCGCTGGCCATATAGGCACGGTTGGCGACCGCAAAACCCATTCCGGCATTGGCCGCCTCGTAGGACATCATGCAAGAGTCGAAATAGATGCTTTTGGTCTCGCTGAGCACAAAACTGGCCCCGGCGAAACCAAGCCAGGATTGCCAGTTCTGTGTGCAGGTGTCGGAATGCAGCAGCGTGAAGTGCTTGAGGTCGTCCGGCGTCACCTTTGATACCGGCTTGTCGCCGAGAACCTCATGGAACAATTTGCGGTTGCATACCGGGGTCAGGTCTTCCCGAAACAGCAGGTCGGACGGCAGTCCGTTGAAATGGCCGTCGCCATAGCGGATTTCCAGATCGAATTCGGAAGTCGTGAACTCATGCGTCGCGTACGAGGTCGAAACCCGCATCACGATATCGGGATGTTGCTGCTGGAACAGCGGCAGGCGCGGAAACAGCCAGCGCGCGGCAAATGTCGGCAGCACGGATATTTTCAGCACATGTTCCTGTGATTGCCCGGTCGCTTCCATGCTGGCGGCGACGATACGCTCCAGCGCCTCGCGAACGCGCGAGACATAGGTCTCGCCCTCCGGTGTCAGCGACACCGCATTGCCGCCGCGCTGAAAAATCTTGAAACGCAGCTGGTCCTCCAGGCTCTTGACGCGCTGGCTGACCGCCGATGCGGTGATGAACTGTTCTTCTCCGGCACGCGTGAAATTGCCGTGCCTCGCAGCACTCTCCACGATTTTCAGCGAATTGAGGTTGACCTGACTGAGCAGACGCACGGTTTCGACCTTAAGCTTGGCTTACGGTAGCACTAGCATTCCTAATTTTACAGGGGGAGCTAATTTAATTGACTGTTAACCAAGTGTTTGCCCCCACTTGGAGAAGTACAATGAACGCACATACGATACCCGAATTGCACTATGCGATGAGCCGCGAGGCCATTATCGGCCACGAAACCGCCTGGAAGGTGTCGAGCTTCGGCGTTGCGCAGTATCTGCACGGCTATGATCCGGCACTGCTTGCTGCGATCGAGGAGGCCGCCCTGAAGCTCAAGGCCAGCCATGCCGTGCACAAGCACCTCGATCTGACCTTCATCACAGGCGCCGACCGTTTCATACCCGAAATCAAGGAGTTGCTGAACGACAAGTTGCGCCTGGAGCGCCTGTCCGACATGATGGGCACGAAGCTGGAACCCTACCCGCTGTCGATCGTAGGTTCCACCGTCACCTTCATGAATCCCAGGGATGGCGCCGTCGAATGGCATTGCGACGGCGTTCCGGTCACCGAACTCATTCCGCTGTCGATCAGCGATCCGCTGGTCGGCGGCCATCTCGAAATCTATTGCGATGATTCCGAGACCGGCCGCGCCATTCTCGAATCCGGCCGCGAGATTCCGCGCAACCGTATCATGCGCATCGATCACAAGATGAGATATGCGACGCTCGGGCAGTTCCTTGGCGTCCTGCACCGCACGGCGCCGATCCAGTTCGGCGAACGCGTCACCCTGGTGCTCAACCAGCGCTCCGTGGCCAAGCCCTATGTGGACGACAACAGGATGTTTTACCTTGCCGCCGACAACGATCACGACCGCGAATGGGTCAATGAACTGGCCGAGGACGTGTGGACCAATCAGCTGCCGGCCTATCGCCGGTTCGAGGCGGAACATCCGACGCCGGCCCCGGCCGAAGCGCCGGTTCCGGGTGGGGCCAGGGAATCATGGTAACGATCCATGATCCGGGAAAAAGGGAGCCGGTTTTCGGACAGGATCATAGTCGAGCGCAGAGATAGAGCCCCATGGCGCTTCTTTCGCCCTGGATCAGGCTCGATGTCCGCGCTGGTCTTCGCCACCGGCGCGGTGGCGTTGTGGTCGACAAATGCGCTGGTGGGCAAATCCCTGCTGGCCAGTCACCCGGTGTCGCAGGTGCAGTTCCTGCAATTTGCAGGGGCCGCGCTGGTCTTCGCGGCCATCCGGTTGATGAGCCGGGAGAAAGCCACGGCAATCACGGCGAGCACCGCGCTGATGCCGCTCGCGGTCGGCTTCATCGGTCTGGTCGGCACCATGGTGCTGCAATATATCGCCTTCGCCTCGATGCCGGTGATCGAAGCCAATCTCGTGGCCTACACCTGGCCCTTGATGGTTGCCGCGGCCGTGATCGCCTTCGAAAATCCCCGGCGTCCGGCTTTGCTGGGCCTTGCAGCGGCCCTTGGGTTCGTCGGCGTCGCGCTGGTGATTTCGGGAGGCCGCGACCGCACCTGGTTTCAGGGTGATCTCGCCGGCTGTCTGTGCGCATTCGGCTCCGCGCTGTGCATGGCTTTCTATTCGGTGATGGTGGGACGGCTCGCCACTTCGCCGGACCGCCTGTTGCTGCCATCGTCGCTGGTTGGCGTCGCCTTGACGCTTATATGGTCCGTTCGCGAAGGCGTAGCCTGGCCCCCCGGCGTGGATCTGGCCCTCGGGCTCTATCTCGGTGCCGGCCCCATGGGGCTTGGTTATTACTTCTGGTCGCGGGCCCTGAAACTGGGAGGCAGCGGGAAGGTGGCTGTCATTGCCTATCTCACGCCGATCGCTTCGACACTGCTGCTGACCTTGTCCGGCGAACGGTTGACGACGACAGCCATTGCCGGAGCCGTCCTTGTCATAGGCAGTTGCATCGCGGTCGGACTGGAACGTTCGGAGGCGGAAAATTATGTTTGACGACAATGAACGTCTCGCCAGGCAGGAAGCGCATTGGCTGATCAAGGAATTTGGCGCCGAGGCACCACTTTACGCCGCGATGAAGGCCGAAAAGGCGATCGAGCAGAAGGATTTCGGGCGTTGTGCCCGCTGGAAGCGTATTCTTGAGATATTGGCTGACAGCCGTTCAACCAAGTCTGCCGTATCCAAGTATTAGATTTTCTAATTTGCACGAGGTCGATTTCCCATAAAAGTAGTTGACGCCAAGTCTTGATTCGTTTTGGGACTTGGCGGGTCCGTTGGGGGCACGGTTAAAGAGATACATCGACAAAAGTCTTCACTGGGGTAGACGACTTTGTCGCAAATAGGGTGAAAGAATTGTCAAATATCGAGGATAAGATCGTTATCGAGCTAACCGCCGATATTGTCTCGGCTTATGTAGGCAACAATCCGCTCCCGGCTTCGGGCCTGCCTGACTTGATTGCCAGCGTCAGCGCCTCGGTCCGAAAGCTGGCTGGTGCGGCTGTCGTGGAAAGCCCGAGCCTTGTTCCCGCCGTAAATCCGAAAAGGTCAGTGTTTCCCGACTACATCATCTGCCTGGAGGACGGAAAGAAGTTCAAGTCGCTCAAGCGACACCTCAGGACGGACTACGGTTTGAGCCCTGACGACTATCGCGCCAAATGGGGCTTGCCGCCGGACTACCCGATGGTCGCGCCGAATTACTCCGCGACCCGGTCGGCGTTGGCGAAGTCAACGGGACTTGGCCGCAAGCCGGCCGCTGCGCCGGCAGTCGTGGCCAAGACGACAAAGCGCGGCAAGGCGGCTGCCTGAGGCCTTGCCGACTGCACGGCGGGCGCTGTCGTGGCTCTGACGGCGCGGTTGTGGGCGCCGTTTCCAGGCCTTGTGCGGCCAACTGGCCCGCAAGGTCTTGCGAAGCGTTGATGTCCAGTGCAAAAGCGCGGCCATGCTTATCATCAACGACCTCTCGCTCCGCATGGCGGGGCGCCTGCTTCTCGACCACGCCTCGCTCACCCTGCCGGCCGGCACCAAGGCCGGTCTTGTCGGCCGCAACGGGACCGGCAAGACGACGCTGTTCAAGGCCATAACAGGCGATTTCCCCTCCGAGACGGGTTCGATCAGCCTGCCGAAGAATACGCGGATCGGTCAGGTGGCGCAGGAAGCGCCCGGCACCGAGGACCCGCTGATCGAGATCGTGCTCAAGGCCGACCTCGAACGTTCCGCGCTCCTCGAAGAGGAAAAGACCGCCACCGATCCGCACCGCATCGCCGACATCCACATGCGGCTGGCCGATATCGACGCCCATTCGGCCGAGTCTCGCGCGGCCACCATCCTGGCCGGCCTAGGCTTCGACGACGCCGCGCAGCGCCGTCCGGCCTCGTCCTTCTCCGGCGGCTGGCGCATGCGCGTTGCGTTGGCCGCCGTGCTGTTTTCGGAGCCCGACCTTCTGTTGCTCGACGAGCCGACCAACTATCTCGACCTTGAAGGGACGTTGTGGCTTGAGAACTATGTTTCAAAGTATCCGCACACGGTGCTTCTGATTTCGCACGACCGAGATCTGCTCAACCGTGCCGTCAATTCGATCGTTCATCTCGACCAGAAGAAGCTGACGTTCTGGCGCGGCGGCTACGACCAGTTCGAGCGCCAGTATACCGAGCAGAAGGAATTGCAGGAAAAGGGCCGGGTTAAGCAGGAGGCCGCCCGCAAGCACATGGAATCCTTCGTCGAGCGTTTTCGCGCAAAGGCCTCCAAGGCAAGGCAGGCACAGTCGCGCATCAAGGCGTTGGAAAAGATGAAGCCGATCTCGGCCATCGTCAACGACACGGTACGGCCGTTCTCTTTCCCCGAGCCTGTGAAGACCGTGGCCTCGCCGATCGTGGCGCTGAACAACGTCAATGTCGGCTACACCGAGGGTCAGCCGATCCTGAAGAAGATGACGCTGCGTATCGATGCCGACGACCGCATCGCGCTGCTCGGTGCCAATGGCAACGGCAAGTCGACCTTCGCCAAACTTCTGTCGGGTCGCCTGAAGCAGGAAACCGGCACCATGACGGTGGCGCCGGGTTTGAAGGTGGCGATCTTCGCCCAGCACCAGCTCGACGATCTGCGTCCTGAGGAGAATGCCTATGAGCACGTCCGCCGGCTGATGCCGGAGGCGCCGGAATCGAAAGTGCGCGGCCGCGTTGCCCAGTTCGGCCTCACGACCGAGAAAATGAATACGCCCGCCAAGGACCTGTCCGGTGGCGAGAAGGCGCGCCTTCTGATGGGCCTGTCTGCCTTCGAGGGCCCGAACCTGTTCATCCTCGACGAACCGACCAACCATCTCGACATCGACAGCCGCGAATCGCTGATCCATGCGCTGAACGAATTTCCCGGCGCCGTTATCCTGATTTCGCACGACCGCCATCTGCTGGAAGCGACCGCCGACCGGCTGTGGCTGGTCAAGGACGGTGCGGTCAATCCCTATGACGGCGACCTGGAGGACTACAAGACGCTGGTCACCGGCGTCTCCAGCGACCGCCGTGGCAAGCGCGAAGCGGACAAGGCGTCAAAAGCCGACCGTCGCCGCGACGCGGCCGCACGCCGCGCCGCCTTCGAACCGCTGGCCAAGGAAATCCGCGCCACCGAGGCGCTGATGGATCGCATCCGCAAACGCATCGACGGCATTGAGGACGAGCTGTCCAATCCGGCGGTCTATGAAAAGGATCCCTCGACCGCGACGCGGCTCGCCAAGGAGCGCTCGCAGCTTGCGCAGACGCTGGCAGGCCACGAGGAAAAATGGCTGACCATGTCGGCCGAATATGAGGAAGGCACGGCGGAGTAGGGTGAGCGCTTCACCTTCTCCCAGGGAGAAGGTGGCCTCGCGAAGCGAGGTCGGATGAAGGGTATGCCTGGAAACGCCAGCGTCTCACTCCGCTGGAACACCCCTCGACGTCTCGGCGCTATTGCGCCGATCCACCTTCTCAGCAAGGGGAGAAGGGAAGGTGCCATCTGGCCCTACACCTGACCGTTATAAACGGGTAGCTTGCTCCCATGAACCAGCACGCCAACCTCCGCATCGGCCATTCGGCCTGTCCGCATGATTGCCCGTCGACCTGTGCTCTCGAGGTCGAACTGCTCGACGGCAACCGCATCGGCCGGGTCCATGGCGCCAAGGCCAACAGCTACACATCGGGCGTCGTCTGCGCCAAGGTCGCCCGCTATGCCGACCGCGTCCATCATCCCGATCGTCTGCTGAAGCCGCTGGTGCGCAAGGGCGCCAAGGGCGAGGGCGTCTGGCAGGAATCTAGCTGGGAGGCCGCTCTCGACCTCGTCGCCGAGAAATTCGACGCGGCCGAAGCGAAGTACGGCTCCGAGACGGTCTGGCCCTATTACTATGCCGGCACGATGGGGCTGGTGCAGCGCGACGGCATCGAGAGGTTGCGCCACGCGAAAAAGTACTCGGGCTTCTTCGGCTCGATCTGCACCAATCTCGCCTGGACCGGCTGGATGATGGGGGCAGGCGCGCTGCGCGGACCGGACCCGCGGGAGATGGCGAAATCCGACTGCGTGGTGATCTGGGGCACCAACGCCGTGGTCACGCAGGTCAATGTGATGACCCACGCCATCAAGGCGCGCAAGGAACGCGGCGCGAAGATCGTGGTCATCGACGTCTATGAGAATGCGACGATGAAGCAGGCCGACATTGGTCTGGTCCTGAAGCCCGGCACCGACGGCGCGCTCGCTTGTGCGGTCATGCATGTCCTGTTTCGCGAAGGCCTGGCCGACCGCGCCTATCTGCAGAAATACACGGACGATCCGAAAGGCCTGGAGGCGCATCTCGTTACCCGCACGCCGGAATGGGCGGCCGATATTACTGGTTTGACGGTCGCCGAGATCGAGACCTTCGCGCGCCTCGTCGGCACGACGAAAAAGACCTATTTTCGCCTCGGCTACGGCTTTGCCCGCCAGCGCAACGGCGCCGTCAACATGCATGCCGCGTCCTGCATCGCCGCCGTCACCGGCGCCTGGCAGTATGAGGGCGGCGGCGCCTTCCATTCCAATTCCGGCATCTTCAAACTCAACCAGGAGGTGCTCGAGGGCACGCGCATGCGCGATCCCTCGATCCGCTATCTCGACCATTCGCGCATCGGCCCGGTGCTGACCGGCGCCAGTGACGCGCTCTATGGCGGACCGCCGGTGACGGCGATGCTGATCCAGAACACCAATCCGGTGAATGTCGCGCCCGAGCAGCGGCTGGTGAAGCAGGGCTTCCTGCGAGACGATTTGTTCACCTGCGTGCACGAGCAGTTCATGACCGACACGGCCAAGCTGGCCGACGTCGTGCTGCCGGCGACGATGTTCGTCGAGCATGACGACATCTACAAGGGCGGCGGCAACCAGCACATCACGCTCGGCCCCAAGCTGATCGAACCGCCGGAAGGGCCGCGCACCAACCATTTCGTCATCGAGCAGCTGGCCGGGCGCCTTGGTGTCGCCGACAGGCCGGGCTTCGGGCTGACCGAGCAGCAGCATATCGACATCATCCTTGGCAAGCGCGGGTTGGGCAGCTTCGCCAGCTTGGAAGAGCAGAAGTGGATTGATCTGCAGCCGGATTTCGACACGGCGCATTTCATCCGGGGCTTTGGCCATGCGGATGGGAAATTCCGTTTTCGCGCCGACTGGACCGGCCAGGCGGCTCCGAACCGGCCGCCGAAGAGCATGGGTCTGTTCGGCCCGGTGGCGCGATTGCCCGAATTTCCTGATCATGTCGACCTGATCGAGGTGGCTGACGAAGCCCATCCGTTCCGGCTGACGACCTCGCCGGCGCGCAACTTCCTCAACTCGACCTTTTCCGAAACACCGGTGTCGAAGGCCAAGGAGGTCCGCCCGGAACTCCTGCTGCATCCCGAGGACGCGGCGGCTCTGGGGCTGGCCGAGGGCGACCGTGTCGAGATCGGCAACATGCGCGGCGAGGTGGTGCTGCACGCCAGACTGTTCGGCGGCATCAAGCGCGGCGTCGTGATCGCCGAAGGTATCTGGCCGAACAGCGCGCATGAGCGCGGCGAGGGCATCAATGTACTGACCGGCGCCGACGCCCCCGCACCCTATGGCGGCGCTGCCTTTCACGACAACAAGGTCTGGCTGCGCCGGGCGCAAGAGCTGAGTGCATAGCGGCCGCGATTATCGATTGCGCCTGATGTCAATTCGTCCGTCGCAATGGGAGAGTGTCGATGGCTGGCGCGATTTCGCTTCTGGGAATACCGCATGACGAGAATTCATCCTATCTCCAGGGTGCGGCCAAGGCGCCGCCGCTCATCAGGCGCGAACTCACCAGCGATGCTTACTCCTCATGGAGCGAGACCGGCTTCGACCTGACCGGCCGCTTCATCGATCATGGCGACATCGACTTCGACAAACCGGGCGATCCCTGGCAGCGCATCGAAAGCGAAGTCGGTCGCGCCCTGGAGGCAGGCCACCCGCTGATCAGCCTGGGCGGCGACCACGCGATCACCTGGCCGGTGCTGCGCGCGGTGCGCCGTCGCCACCCGAGCCTGACGATCGTGCATATCGATGCCCACCCCGACATCTATCATGCCTACGGTGACAATCCGCGTTCGCACACCTCGCCCTTCGCGCGCATCATGGAGGAACGGCTAGCCGACCGGCTGATCCAGATCGGCCTGCGCGCCGTGAACGACCATCACCGCGATCAGTTCAAGCGCTTTGGCGTCGAGGTCGTGGAGGCCGCGCATTTCGGCGCAAGCCTGACGCTTGATCTCAAGACTCCGGTTTATATCTCGATGGATCTCGACGGGCTCGATCCAGCCTTTGCGCCCGGTGTCTCTCACCGCGAGCCCGGCGGCCTGTCGACGCGGCAGGTCATCAACCTGATTCAAGGCATCAACCAGCCGATCGTTGCCGCTGATATCGTTGAATACAATCCGAGCCAGGACCTCTCCAACATGACGGCGCTTGTCGCCGCCAAACTGACGAAGGAGATCGCCGGCATGATGCTCAGGACATCGCCCGCGGTGGATTGAGGGCGCGCCTGGGATCACACCGGCAGGGTTTCGGCCACCTTTTTCCTGTTTTGCCGTTGGCGGATGTCATCGGCGACCGCCTGGGCCTCGATGCCGATTTCGCGCAACAGCCCGGTGACCGCGTTGTGAAAGCCGACCAGATAAAGGCCGAGATCCGAAGCTCGGGCATTGACGCCGCTGGGGCCGGGCTCCACGCCGGGTTCGAGGAACCTGGCATAGCCCGGCCGATAGCCGGTGGCGAAGAGGATGGCGTCGAATTCGCCGTGCTTGCCGTCCGCAAAACGGGCGCCCCGTTCCGAGATTTCGGCGATGTCGGGCGCCACCTTGATCGCACCTTCCCGGATCTTGCCGATGGTGCCGACATCGATCACCGGAATGCGCGACGCAAGGGCGATCTGCTGCAGCAGTCCCTGCTTCGGCCGTCTGAGCCCAAACTTCTCCAGCCTCCCCAGCACCAGATCGAGGATGACGGGGAACAGGGCGTCGTTGATGCGCTGCGGCCCGAGCCGCGTCGCCATGCCGACCATCTGGATCGGCACGCCGAACAGTTCGCGCGGGACGATGTGAACGCCGCCGCGCACCGAGATCGTCGGTCGGGCGCCGCCTTCCACCAGATCGAGCGCAATCTCCGCGCCGGTATTGCCCATGCCGACGACCAGCACCGATTGGCCGGCAAAAGGCGCGGCGTTGCGATAGTCGGCGCTGTGCAGCGTCTTGCCCTTGAAGGCGTCGATGCCGGCAAATCTGGGCAGCAAGGGTTCGGCATTGTAGCCGGACGCGATCACCACATGCGAAGCGCGTAAGGCGCCGGAGGTCGATTCCACCCGCCAACCGCGGCCATCCCTGGCGACCGCTCGCACCGTTTCGCCGAAGCGGGGCTCCAGGGCGAAGCCTTTTGCATAGGCGTCGAGATACTCGACCACGAGGTGGCGCGGCACATAGCGCGGATAATCCCTTGGGAAGGGAACGAAGGGCAGCGAGGAGTAACGCTTGGTCGTATGCAGATGCACACGGTCATAGTGACGCCGCCAGGCTGGCGTGGCCTGCTGCTCCTTCTCAAGCATGACGAAATCCTGCCCGGCCTGGCGAAGACATGCGGCAACCGCCAGGCCCGCCGGCCCGGCACCGATGATCGCGACTTTCGTGGTTTCGTCCATGCGCGCCTCCCCCTCCAATTGGCGATCCAGAATGTCAGAAACGTGGCAAGGGTGCACCGGCTCATCCAGGCAGGGGCACCGTCAACCCGACCTTGACGCGGTCCATGGCGACGAAGGTGCGGAACTTCCGCACATTGTTGCTGCCGAAGAACAGTTTTCGCGTCAGCGCCTCGTAGGCGCCCATGTCGGCCACGGCGATGACGAGGATGAAGTCGGCCTCGCCGGTGACATAATAGCATTGCTGTACTTGCGGCTCCGCCGAGAATTGCCGCTTGGCCTCGTCGATCAGTTCGGTGCGTTCGCTCTCGAGCTCCACCTCGACGAAGATAGTGATCGGCTGGCCGACGGCCGCCGGCTCGACAATGGCGACATTGCCGGTAATGACGCCGGTCTGCTCCATGCGCTTGATGCGGCGCTGCACGGCTGGCGCCGACAGGTTCACCGCCTCGCCGATCAGCCGTTGCGGCGTCGTGTTGTCCCGCTGCAGGATGGCAAGGATGGCGAGATCGAAGCTGTCGAGTGAGGCTGGCGACTGAGACATTGCTATCCTGACGAAACAAACTTGCATTTCAAGAGCTAAATTGCGGCGCTTTTTGCGCAGGGTTTGCAATATATCTTCTCTTGGACGCCAAGGAGAGACCGCCAATGTTCCTGCCCAATCGCCATGCCTTGCACCGCCAGCCGCTGGACGAGGCCGATGCCGAAACCCTCGGCATCGCCGGGGCGGACACTGTCGAGCGTTTCCTTGCCCGCCGTGACAATCACTTGGCGACGCCGCTGCACGCCCTGCCGGCGTTGGCTGGCGAACTCGGTCTCGGCACCTTGCATGTCAAGGATGAGGGCTTTCGCCTCGGCCTAGGCAGCTTCAAGGCGCTGGGCGGCGCCTATGCGGTCTTCCGTCTGGTCCTGGAGGAGGCAAGCAAGCGGCTCGGCCGCTCCGTCGGTGTCGCGGATCTCGATCGGCCCGAAGTCCGGTCGGTCGCGGCGACCATGACGGTTGCTTGCGCTACCGACGGCAACCATGGCCGCTCCGTCGCGCAAGGCGCCGAGCTTGTTGGCGCAAAGGCGGCGATCTTTGTCCATGCCGGCGTCAGCGACGGGCGCGTCGCGGCCATCGCCCGCTATGGGGCGGAGATGATCCATGTCGACGGCAATTACGACGATTCGGTCAGGCAGGCGGCGCGCGTCGCCGCGGAGAAAGGCTGGACGGTGGTTTCCGATACCTCATGGCCGGGCTACGAACGCATTCCGGGCCTCGTCATGCAGGGCTACACGGCGATCGTGCGCGAGGCGCTGGGCCAGGTCTCCGAACCGCCGACCCATGTCTTCGTGCAGGCCGGCGTCGGCGGCATCGCGGCGGCGGTAGCCGGCCATCTTGCCATCGTGCTTGGCGAAACAAGGCCGGTTTTCACGGTGGTGGAACCCGCCCGTGCCGCCTGCGTCTTCGGCGCCGCCAAGGCCGGGCATCCGGTCAAGATCGCGCATGGCGAGGCGACAGTCATGGCGATGCTCGAATGCTACGAGGCCTCGCCGGTCGCCTGGCGCGTGCTGGCACGCGTCGCCGATGCCTTCATGACCGTCGACGAGGACGAAGCCATCGCCGTGATGCGGCGGCTGGCACGCCCGGCCGGCAACGATCCGGCCATCGTCGCCGGTGAAAGCGGCGGGGTCGGCCTTGCCGGGCTGATCCGGGCGATGGCCGATCATAAGGCCGAGCTTGGCCTTGACGCCAGTTCGCGCGTCCTGGTCGTCAACACCGAAGGCGCGACAGATCCCCGCTGCTATGCCGAACTCGTCGGCATGAATCCGGCGGATGTGCTTGCCGGCAAGGTGCTTTCTGGAGCGACGCCATGACCTTGATCGATGCCATGACCTCGATCGACGCACAAAGGCTGCTTGGCCGCATCCGCGAGCTCGGCGGCATCGGTCGTGATGGCGAGGGCAGATTGGTGCGGCTGGCCGCCTCCGACGCCGACAGGCTGGGTCGCGACCGCTTCGTCGGCTGGCTACGCGAGGCCGGTCTCGAAATCGCCATCGATCGCATGGGAAATATCTTCGGCGTCTGGCAGGCGCCGGCGAATGCCGGCCATGCGCCGATCCTCGTCGGCTCGCATATCGACACCGTCATCGATGCCGGCATTTATGACGGCTGCTACGGCGTGCTCGCCGGGCTGGAGGTAATCGAGACGCTGAAGGCGTCGGCTCTTGTCCCGTCGCGCCCGCTCGCGGTCGCCGCCTTCACCAACGAGGAAGGGGTTCGCTATTCCCCCGACATGATGGGTTCACTGGTCCATGCCGGCGGTGTCGGGATCAACGAGGCGCTGGCGGCCGTCGGCACCGACGGCAGCGTGCTGGGAAAGGAACTGGCCCGCATCGGCTATGCCGGCGACGAGGAGCCGGGCTTCCTCAAGCCGCACGTCTATCTCGAATTGCATATCGAGCAGGGCCCGGTTCTGGAACGCGAAGGCGTGCCGATCGGTGCTGTGGAAAACCTGCAAGGCATCTCCTGGCAGCGCATCACCATAGACGGCGTCGCCAACCACGCCGGCACCACGCCGATGTCGATGCGCAATGACGCCGGGCATGCGGCCGCGCGTGTCGTCACGTTCCTGCACGACCGCGCCAAAGCTTCGAACACGCCGACCGTTGCAACGGTCGGCACGATGCGTTTCGAGCCAGACGCCATCAATGTCATTCCCTCGCGCGCCGTCTTCACCGTCGACCTGCGCGACCCTTTCGAGCATCGCCTGCAAGCCGAGGAAGCCGCACTCGCCGCGTTTCTTGAGAACCTGGCCGCCGATGGTGGCGTCGCGATCTCGGTCGAGCGGCTGGCCCGCTTCGAGCCGGTGATCTTCGATATAAGCATTGTCGAATTGATCGAAGCTGCCGCGAAGAAGCGCGGGTACGCGTCCAAGCGCATGACCTCGGGCGCCGGCCACGATGCGCAGATGATGGCGCGCCTCGCGCCCGCGGCGATGATTTTCGTGCCGAGCGCCGGTGGCATCAGCCACAATCCGCGCGAACATACCGCCGATGCCGAGCTTGTCGCCGGCGCCAACATCCTGCTTGATATCGTTGCCCAGCTTGCGGATCAGGAGGTATCAGGCGATGGCTGAAATCGATCGTGATGTGCTGAAGCTGGAGATGACCGAATGGCGGCATGATCTGCACGCGCACCCTGAATTCGGCTTCGAGGAGGAGCGCACCGCGGCCTTCGTCGCCGCCAAGCTGCGCGAATTCGGACTGGACGATGTCGCCGAGGGTGTCGGCGGCACCGGCGTCGTCGGGACTTTGAAGCGCGGCAGCGGCAACCGCGCGATCGCGCTGCGGGCCGACATGGATGCTCTGCGCATATCAGAGCAATCAACCGCGCCATACCGCTCCGGCAATCCCGGAATCATGCATGCCTGCGGCCATGACGGCCACACGGCGATGCTGCTCGGTGCGGCCAAGCTCATGGCCGGGGAGGGCGGTTTCGACGGCACCGTGCGCTTCATCTTCCAGCCGGCGGAGGAATGGGGAAAAGGCGCGTTGGCGATGCTCGACGATGGCCTGATGCAGCGCTTTCCCTTCGACGAGATCTTTGGCCTGCACAACATGCCGGGCTTGCCGGTCGGACATTTCGAGACCCGTGCCGGCCCGGTCATGTCGGCCGAAGACGTCTTCGAGATCGTGCTCAGGGGATTGGGCGGTCACGCTGCGCGGCCGCATTCGGGTCAGGAAACGCTGGTCGCCGCCTGTGCGCTGGTTACCAACCTGCAGACCATCGTCTCGCGCCGGCTGAGCCCGGCCGACATCTCCGTGGTTTCGGTGACCGAACTGATCACCGATGGCACCCGCAACGCACTGCCGGGCATCGCCCGCATCCTTGGCGACGCGCGCAGCTTCCGCCCCGAGGTGAGCGCCAAGATCGAATGCCAGATGCGCATCATCGCCGAAGGCATCGCTACCGCTTACAACGTTGCCGCCGAGGTCAACTACACCAGGGAATTCGTGCCTTTGCGCAACGATGCCGAACTGGTCGACGCAGCCTTTGCCGCCGCCGGGACTGTTTTCGAACGCGGCAATATCGCGGTCGCCTGCGAGCCGATGACGGCGTCGGAGGATTTCGCCCGCTTCCTCGACCACGTGCCGGGCTGCTTCGTCTTCCTCGGCAACGGCGAGGCCTCGGCACCGCTTCACAATTCCAGTTACGACTTCAACGACGACGGGCTGTTGTTCGGCGCCAGTTTCCATGCCGCCATCGCCAGGCAGCGGCTTGGGACCTGAACCCCCGGGGGGATTTCGCGGCATTTAGCGGGGGAAAACGCCGGGGAAAGGCCGAAATCCTTGATCTGGCATGACGCTACGGCAAGACTCAGCTAGCCTCGCTCACGCGGCGGACCTGATATCCGCCTGGCCGGCGCTATCAGATTACCTCCCAAGCGGCGCCGGCCTTCTCTCCTGCATGCTAAATTAGATTTCGTTAAAGTTAGAACGCTCGCGCTCGGCGGAAGTTAGGGTTTTACTGTCATGGCTGTGGCACGCTTTTGGATGCTGCGGGTTCATAGATGCGCGGGCGGAGCTGGATAAAGGCGGTGCGTCAGGACGAAGCGCGGCGGGTGCGCGCCCGCATCGCTCAACTCGAACGAGACTTGACCGCCGCCTCGGCGCAGACACGACAGCTGCGCCAGGACGCAGGCCACGAGCTGCGCAATGCCAAGTTCCGCCTCGAGCGTCTCGAGGAATGCATCGCGGCAATGCGGTGAAGATCCCGCAATCGTTTTTGCGCAATGCTCCATTCACTGGCTGGCAATGCCATTGTTCACGACAGGAATGGCGAGATCTTGATCGGCCCCAGTCGCCTTTGTCGGCGGCAATTTGTTGTCGCAGGCCGAGAAAGCCAAAGTCACCAGCGCGAGGATCAGTCCCAGCTTTTTCATGGCTACTTCCTCCACCCGCAGAACGAGGCGGTGTCGGTTTGGTTGCACGATTGCGCCGAGGGAACAAAATCCCCTGCCTCAGGTTGACCCAGCGAAGGAGGACCGCCGCATGATCCGTTTGCTTCTGGTTGGCACGCTGGCCTTTGTCACTTACCGTCTCGCCCGCAAGATGATCGACGAGGTTCCCGACAGTGTCGATCCGCTCTTGCTGCCAGCGCCCGCAAACGACCGCGAGGCGCTACGCCGGCAGTCGGCGTCGATGGGCGTTGACCCGAAACGCTGATTGCTCCCGCTGTATTGGCGGAGCTGCTTCTCTGTTGCGAACAAAGCGGAAACGATGCTTGATGGGCGATGAACCTCGCCTCCCATGATTCGACGTTTTTGGAACAGACCGGCCAGCCGGCTTATCTCGCCCGGCTGAACGACGCCCAACGCCAGGCCGTCGAACATGGCGACGGCAAGATTGCAGGCCCGCTGCTGGTTATCGCCGGCGCCGGCTCCGGCAAGACCAACACGCTGGCGCACCGCGTCGCCCACTTGATCGTCAAGGGAGCCGACCCGCGCCGCATCCTGCTGATGACGTTTTCGCGGCGCGCCGCATCCGAAATGGCGAGACGTGTCGAGCGCATCGCCGGCGAAGTGCTCGGCCGCGACGCCGCGGTAATCACGGACGCACTGACCTGGGCCGGCACTTTTCATGGCATCGGCGCGCGGCTGCTGCGGGACTATGCGCTGGAGATCGGCCTCGATCCGGCCTTCACCATCCATGATCGGGAGGATTCCGCCGATCTGATGAATCTCGTGCGCCACGAACTCGGTTTCTCCAGGACGGAAGCGCGCTTTCCGACCAAAGGCACCTGCCTTGCCATCTATTCGCGCGCCGTCAACGCGCAGGCGCCGCTGGGTGAGGTCCTGGGGTCCGCCTTCCCCTGGTGCGCCGGCTGGGCCGAGCAGCTCAAGCAATTGTTTGCCGGTTACGTCGAGGCCAAGCAGGCGCAGAATGTGCTCGATTACGACGATTTGCTGCTCTACTGGGCGCAGATGACAGCCGAGCCTGAAATCGCCACGCATCTGGGCGGACGGTTCGACCATGTGCTGGTCGACGAATATCAGGACACCAACCGGCTGCAGGCCTCGATCCTGATGGCACTCAAGCCCGACGGCGCCGGGCTGACGGTCGTCGGTGACGACGCGCAGTCGATCTATTCGTTCCGGGCCGCCGAGGTGCGCAACATCCTCGACTTCCCCGGACAGTTTGCGCAGACCGCCGATGTGGTGATGCTGGAGCGCAATTATCGCTCGACCGAGACCATTCTGGCGGCCGCCAACGCTGTCATCGGCGAAGCCTCGGAGCGCTTCACCAAGAACCTGTGGTCGGAACGCAAATCCGCCGACAAACCGAGACTTGTGACCGTGCGCGACGAGGTCGAACAAGCGAACTTCGTCTGCGACACCATCCTTGCCGAGCGCGAGGCCGGTACCGCGCTGAAGTCGCAGGCGGTGCTGTTTCGCGCCTCGCACCACAGCGGGCCGCTGGAGATCGAGCTGACGCGGCGCAACATCCCTTTCGTCAAGTTCGGTGGCCTGAAATTCCTCGATGCCGCGCATGTCAAGGACGTGCTGGCGGTGCTGCGCTTTGCCGAAAATCCGCGCGATCGTGTCGCCGGCTTTCGCGTGCTGCAGCTTCTTCCCGGCATCGGCCCTTCCGCCGCCGCGCAGATCGTCGAGACCATGACGTCGGCACTGGACGAGGCGATGGGCCTGGCCGGCTGGCGTCCGCCACAGCGCGCCGCCGACGACTGGCCCGGCTTCGTCTCGCTCTATTCCGGTTTGCGCGCCGGCGCCAAATGGCCGGCCGATCTCGAACAGGTCAGGCTGTGGTACGAACCGCATCTGGAGCGCATCCACGAGGATGCGATCACGCGCCGCGCCGACCTGCTGCAACTCGAGCAAATCGGCTCGGGCTATGCTTCGCGCGAACGCTTCCTGACCGAGCTGACGCTCGATCCGCCGGACGCAACCAGCGACCAGGCCGGCCCGCCGCACCGCGACGAGGATTATTTGATCCTGTCGACCATCCATTCGGCCAAGGGCCAGGAGTGGAAGAACGTCTTCGTGCTGAACACGGTCGATGGCTGCATTCCGGCCGATCTCGGTGTCGGCACCAAGGAAGATATCGAGGAGGAGCGACGGTTGCTCTACGTGGCGATGACACGGGCCAAGGACAATCTCAACCTCGTCATGCCCCAGCGCTTCTTTCCGCATGGCCAGGCGGCACGCGGCGACCGCCATGTCTACGCCTCGCGCACCCGTTTCATTCCGGCCTCCATCCTCGCCGCGTTCCAGCAGCTTTCGTGGCCGGCCGCGCAAGCGGCGCAGGGCAGGGCGCCCCGGCCGGAGGTGCGCGTCGACATCGGCGCGCGCATGCGCGGCATGTGGAAATAGCAGGAAGCCGATGCCGCAGCCGCCGATCAGGATCGCCATATCAGGCGCTCTCGGCCGCATGGGTCGCCGGATGGTGGATGCGGTACGGGCCGATGCGCGTCTTGCGCTCGCCGGCTGCTTTCACCGTCCGGGCAGTGTCGGCAATGGGCTGGTGAGCCGCGACGAGGCAATTGCCATGGCCGACGTGGTCGTCGACTTCACCACGCCGGCCGCCTCTGCGGAACTGGCCAGATTGTGTGCCGGAAGGGGCGGGCCAGCCCTGGTGATTGGCTCGACGGGCTTCGAGGCCGCCGAGATGGCCACCATCGCCGATGCCGCGAAAACCATTGCCATCGTGCGCTCCGGCAGCTTCTCGCTCGGGCTCAACATGCTGGTCGGATTGGTCGAACAGGCAGCGCGGGCGCTCGACCCCGATGACTGGGATGCGGAGATTTTCGAGGCTCATCATCGCCACAAGATCGACGCGCCTTCGGGCACGGCGCTGATGCTGGGGCAGGCTGTTGCCGGCGGACGCGAAATCGGGCTGGCCACGGTTGCGAGGCGCGTCCGCGATGGCGTCACCGGCGCGCGGCCGGCGGGCGAGATAGGCTTCGCGGTGGCGCGGGGTGGCGCCATCATTGGTGAGCACAGCGTCAGCTTCTGCACGGAAGGCGAGACCGTCACCTTGGCGCATTCGGCTGGCGACCGCATCATGTTTGCACGCGGCGCCATCGCCGCGGCATTGTGGGTGGCGGGCCGCGCTCCCGGCGAATACGACATGCGCGACGTATTGGGTTTTGGCGCATCGTAACCAGCAAATCCTGGCTGTTTTCATTCCCCGGTTGCTAAAGTGGCTGAAAGCCAGCTGAAAGCTTGGGCATGCAATTGATTCATTGCGGCGTTCGCCGCGTGACCGGTGCGGGAGTGGCCGGCAGGAGGAATGCGGCGCAGCCTGGATGGCGCGCCGCCCAGGTGGAGGAAGTTACATGACCGGTTTGATCTCGAAGTGCATCTTGCGTTCGGCGGCGCTGACGCTCGCCATTGTCGGCACGGGCGCGACCGCGGCGTCCGCCGCGGACAAGATCACCATCATTGTCGGCGGCATGGAAAAGCAGATTTACCTGCCGGCCGTGCTCACCCAGCAGCTCGGCTACTTCAAGGATGAGGGGCTCGACGTCGAACTGATCAACTCGCGAGCCGGCGTCGAGGCCGAGAATGAATTGCTGGCCGGCGCCGTGCAGGGCGTTGTCGGCTTTTATGACCACACTGTCGACCTACAGTCAAAGGGCAAATACATCGAGTCGATCGTCCAGTTCAGCCAGGCCCCTGGCGAGGTCGAACTGGTCTCCGCCAAGCACCCGGAGATCAAGTCGCCGGCCGACTTCAAGGGCGCCACGCTGGGCGTCACCGGGCTTGGGTCGTCGACCGATTTCCTGACCCAATATCTTGCCGTCCGCAGCGGCCTGAAGCCGGGTGATTACACGCTGCTGCCGGTCGGCGCCGGCAACACCTTCATCGCCGCCGTCAAGCAGGACCAAATTCAGGCCGGCATGACCACGGAGCCGACCATCGCGAAATTGCTCAAGACCGGCGAGGCCAGTGTCCTGGTCGACATGCGCACGCCCGAAAAGACCAAGGAAGCGCTGGGCGGCGACTATCCTGCGGCATCCTTCTACGTCCAGTCTTCCTGGGTCGAAGGCCACAAGGACGAAGCACAGAAGCTCGCCAATGCCTTCGTCAAGACGATGAAGTTCATCGCCGGCCATTCGGCCGAGGAGATCGCCGACAAGATGCCGAAGGACTATTACGCCGGCAACAAGGATCTCTATATCCAGGGGCTCGCCGGCGGCAAGGCGATGTTCACGCCCGACGGACGCATGCCGGCCGATGGCCCCGAGACGGTGCTGAAAGTTCTGTCGACCTTCTCCAAGAGCCTGCAGGGCAAGCAGATCGACCTGTCGAAAACCTTCACGACGGAATTCGTCGACGCCGCCAAGTAGGCAGGCAGGCGAGGCGGGTTACCCGGTTCGCTCTTGAGGAACAACAAGTTGCGCCGCTGGCCTGAATCGATTTGGCAGCGGCGCGCCTACCGATGTCGAGAGATGGCGACCACAAGTTTTGGCCGCAGGCATTCTCGCATCATCGCCACAGGAGTATGCCATGCAAGTGCAAACGATGGCGGCTGAGAAGTTGTCTCAGGCCGCGCCGCCGGCCGATGCCGCGATCGCCATCGATGATGTGACGCTACGCTTCGTCACGCCCGACGGCCATATGATGACGGCGATCCGCGACTTCACCATGACGGTGGCGCGTGGCGAATTCGCCTGCGTCGTCGGGCCGACCGGCTGCGGCAAGTCGACGACACTCAACCTCGTCACCGGCCTGCTGCGGCCGACCACAGGTCATGTCCGCGTCATGGGCAAACCGGTCACCGATATCAGCCGCGACATCGGTTTCGTCTTCCAAGCCGATGCGCTTTTTCCCTGGCGAAGCGTCATCGACAATGTCGCCGCCGGTCCGCTTTATCGCGGGATCCCCAAGGCGCAGGCCTATGATCGGGCCCGCGACTGGATCGCCCGCGTCGGCCTCGGCCGCTTCGAAAAGCATTATCCGCACCAGCTTTCGGGCGGCATGCGCAAGCGCGTCGCCCTTGCCCAGACCTTCATCAACCAGCCGAAGATTCTGCTTATGGACGAGCCGTTCAGTGCGCTCGACATGCAGACGCGCACGGCCATGCAGGACGAATTGCTCGGCCTGTGGTCGGAACAGAAATCCTCCGTCGTCTTCGTCACCCACGATCTGGAGGAGGCGGTGGCGCTGGCCGACAAGGTCTATGTGCTCACCGCCGGGCCGGGAACGGTCAAGAGTGTCTACCGCATCGACCTGCCGCGTCCGCGTGTCATGGCCGACATCCGTTACGACCCGAAATTCGTCGAGATCGCCAAGGTGATCTGGAACGACCTGCGCGAAGAAGTGCAGCTCGGCCAGAGCCGCACCTTGCAGAGCGGGCATTGAGAGGAGACACCAACATGACCGCTATCTCTCCCACCGCTTCCCATGCCGCCGTCCGCGATGCCTCCATTGCCGTTGCCGAGGCCCGGGCGAGGGCCCGGCTGCGCCGCCGCCATGCTTTGGTCATCGGCCTGCGCCTTGCTATCCTCGTTGCGTTCCTTGGCCTGTGGGAACTCGGCGCCGACTATAACATCATCGACCCGTTCTTCTTCGCCAGCCCCTCGGGCATCTGGGAACAGATCTGGTCCTGGATCACCGAGGGCACCTCGCAGGGACCGCTCTGGCTGCAGATCTATGTGACGCTGGAGGAAACCTTCCTCGGCTTCGCCATCGGCGCACTGGGCGGCATCGCCGCCGGCATCATTCTCGGCCGCAACCGGCTGCTGGCCGATGTCTTTTCGATCTACATCAAGATCGCCAATTCCGTGCCGCGCGTCGTGCTCGGCTCTGTCTTCATCATCGCGCTCGGCCTCGGCATGGCCTCGAAAGTGGCGCTCGCCGTGGTGATGGTGTTCTTCGTCGTTTTCGCCAACGCCTTCCAGGGGGTTCGCGAGGCCGACAGGGCGATGATCGCCAACGCCCAGATCCTCGGTGCCTCGCCGTTCCAGATCACCCGCACCGTCATTATCCCGTCGGCGATGAGCTGGATCCTGGCCAGCCTGCATGTCAGCTTCGGCTTTGCCTTGGTCGGCGCCGTGGTCGGCGAATTCCTCGGCGCCAAGCAAGGCATGGGCCTGCTGATCTCGACCGCGCAGGGCGCCTTCAACGCCAATGGCGTCTTCGCCGCCATGATCATCCTGGCGGCTATGGCGCTGGTGGTGGAATTCATCATCACCCGCTTCGAGAACTATGTCGTCAAGTGGCGGCCGGCGCCGTTCAACGAGCAGGGCACCTGATTTTGTTCCGAGGACAGTACGAGCCCGCGCTTGGTGCGGGTCGGTTCAGGCCAGGGGCAACCTGACCTCGACCACCAGACCGCCGGCCGCGCCATCCCCGAGGGTGACGCGGCCGCCGGCATTCTCGACAACCTCGCGCACGATGGCGAGGCCCAGGCCGCTGCCTTCCTCGGTCGAACCGGCGATGCGATAAAAGCGCTCGAACACGTGATCCCGCTCTTCGGCCGGGATGCCGGGTCCGTCATCGGCTACCGTCAACACGGCTTCGCTATCGATGGCGGCCAGCTTCACCGTCACGCTGGCGCCTGCCGTCGAGTAACGCAGCGCGTTGTCGACAAGATTGACGATCATCTCGCGCAGCATGGTGCCGTCGCCAATGACTGCAACCGGCCCTGTTTCCTCCAGCCCGAGATCGATCTTGCGGGCGATCGCCGCGGGCGCCTGCGTTTCCAGTACATGGCGGGCGGCTTCTGTCAGGTCGATGCGATCGGCGCGTGGCCGCCGGCTGCCAGGCTCGGCACGCGACAGGGTGAGCAATTGTTCGGCCAGCCGCGCCAGCTTGCCGGAGCTGGCCTGCAGCGCCACCAGCGCTTCCTGGCGCGCATCGATGGCGGTTTCGCGTAGCGCATAGCTTGCCTGCGTCGATAGCAGCGCCAGCGGCGTGCGCAATTGATGTGCGGCATTGGCGATGAAACGGCGCTGCGCTCCCATCTGCGCGCGCACCCGTTCCATGTAGGCGTTGAGCGCCTCTATCAGAGGCCGGATTTCGCTCTGCGCGCCCGGCACGTCAACCGGATCGAGGTCGCTTCGGCTTGGCGAACGCACCGCGTCGCGCAGGCTCATCAATGGTGCCAGGCCGCGGCGCAGGCCAAGCAGCACGAACACGCCGGCGATCGCCACCAGCGCCAGTTGCTGGACGAAGGCGCTGAACCACAGCCGCTTCACCATCGCATCATGCCCGGAGAGCGTTATGCCCACGGTGACCGTTATGGGGGAATCGCCGCCGGCGCCGATCACCGCGTGGCTGAGCGTCAAGAGCCGCAACATATGGTCGCGATAGCTCGCCTCGGTGCTCGCATGCCGCGGCGCTTGCGGCAAATCGGGGTAACCGGTCAGCAACCGTCCTCCGGCGGTCTCGACGCGATAGTAGACGCTGTCGCGATCGCCGGTATCGAACATCTCGATCGCCGCCGGCGGGATGGTGGCATCGAGTACGCCATCGGCCATGGCGACCTGCTCGGCAATGGCGCGGGCCGAGCCGACCAGCATGCGGTCGGTGACCAGATCGGCGGTCGCCAGAGCGTTGCGCTGGCTGGTCCACAGATTGATGGTCGCAAGCCCGGCCAGGGGGAGCACGACCCAGGCCAGCAATTGCAGACGCAGGCTGTTAGTCTTCATAGCGCCAAATCATCATGGCGCCAGATCCTCATGGCGCAAGAGATAGCCGAGGCCACGCAAAGTGGTGATCTGGACCCGCGACCCCTCGAGCTTCTTGCGCACACGGTGCACATAGATCTCGATGGCGCTTGGATCGGCGTCGGTCTCGAAATCGTAGATCGCCGCCGACAGGGCGGCCTTGCTTACCGTACGTCCCGCCTTGATCATCAATTGTTCAAGCACTGCATGTTCGCGCGGTGTCAGGGCCAGTGTTTCACCGCCGAGCGAAAACAGCCTGGTGTTGGTGTCGAAGATGAGGTCGCCGCAGGCAACGACCGGTGCCGTCCGGTCATTGGCGCGGCGCAGTTGCACGCGGATGCGCGCTTCGAGTTCCTCTACCTGGAAGGGCTTCGCCAGATAGTCGTCGGCGCCTTCGTTGAGGCCTTTGACCCGGCCATCGAGGCTGGCATTGGCAGTCAGTACGATCACCGGCACCCGGTTGCCGCGGGCTCGCAGCATGCGCAGCACTTCCAGTCCGCCCATGCGGGGCAACGCAAGGTCGAGAATGACAAGCGCGTGGTCGCCGGCGGCAAGCGCGTGCTCGACATCCTCGCCGTCATGGACGATGTCGACGACATAATTCGCCTGGCGCAAGGTCTTGCCTAGCCAGTCCGCCAGTTCGCGATTGTCCTCCACAAGCAGCAATCGCATGTCTATTGCCGTTCCAGCATCCACTTCGGTCTCAACGGCCACCAAGGCTCGATCGACGATCCATTCGGCAATCGGACCCGGATGATCGATAGTATCGATCGCAACGCAAGGCAAATGCGGCTTGGCTGCGGCCGGCGATGGTTTTTCGCGGGCTAGATGCCTCGTTTGAAACATAAATCGAACCGAACGGTTCGGTTCTGGTTGACGGATTGTATCGTAAACAGTGAACAATAGGCGTGAGTCGGTTGGTGTTTGCGTCTGCGGGAGAAACGCTAATCTCCTGAAAATGTTTGAGAATTCAGGCTGAAAATGCTGCAATGCAATATGCATTGTCCATAATATGATGAAATACTGCAAAACCGACGCGACTGGTAATTCCAAAAGGCCTTCCCCATCTGGAGGTGGTCCGAGCGACGCGAAATCCTCCCAAGGGCACGCCACTAGACGGACAGAACAAAGAAATTCTGGAGTAAATAAAATGACCAAGATCGCTCTTACCGCCGCCGCCATCCTCGTTGCCACGGGCACTGCTTTTGCCGGCAGCGACAATTATGGCTCGGCCAACGCCAACCAGCCTGCCGCCACTGTCGACCATTCGGTCACTGCTTCGACCTCGAAGTCGACGGCCGCGTCGGTCCAGGCTCCGCAGGGCGCTGACCGCAACCTCTTCGGCCGCTAATCGCGACTGCCAATCCATCCAACTTTGAATTCAGGAGTACTTGAAATGACCAAGATCGCACTCACCGCCGCTGCCATCCTCGTTGCCACTGGCACCGCTTTTGCCGGCAGCGACAACTACGGTTCCGACAACGCCAACCAGCCGGTTGCCAGCCAGTCGACCTCCAACGTCGACACCTTCCACACCGGTTCGATCCTGAAGGCGGACAAGGCGCAGGCCGATGCCAATGCCAACGTTCCGGCCCAGTCGGGCCAGGGCATCTGGGGCCGCTAATCCCTTCTAGCATCGCGTGACTACAAAGAGCGGTGGGCCTGGCCCGCCGCTCTTGTTTTGTGACAAATGGAATCAGGCGAGCCAGTCGGGTTCAGTCGTGCCGGATAGCCGTCGAACAAGTGCCGGCCAGCGCGCCGATCACGGATCGAACCAATCGGTTCAATTAATGTTGACGCTCCGTGAACGCCCGGCGAACGCCCCCTCGGCGAAACAAAGCGTGATACTCCGTGAGTTGCGCAACAAGAGACTGATAGCGTTGATAAAAAACACTTCTGCCGAATCCGTGCCCCAGCCTCGATGTCCGAAATCGGGCCGTGAAGGAACATCTTCGTGATTGGAAGCCGACGAACGAAAAACCCACTTTCAGCTGGTCCGAGCGACGCGAAATTCCTCCCAAAGGCACGCCACTTGACGGACAGACCAGACCTATCGGAGTAAAGAAATGAACAGGATCGCACTTACCGCCGCCGCCATTCTCGTTGCCACGGGCGGCGCCTTCGCCGGCAGCGACAATTATGGCTCTGACAATGTCAATCAGCCGGCGGTCACCGCGCCCGCGGGTAAAATCGACCACAGCTATACGGCTTCGATCCGCAAGCCGGTCGAACACCGCGGTTTCAAGCTGACGCCCGATTCCAATCAGCCTGATCCCGGCCAGGGCAACTGGGGCAACTGATCCACGCCGGCCTCGCCTGGCTTGACGACAAAGAGCGGTGGGCCTGGCCCGCCGCTCTTGTTTTGAGGTTCAGACCGAAGGCCGCCGATCTTACCAGTCGGCAGAAACATCTCACGTCCAGGAATAAAACCAGGCTGCTTCTGGTCTTCTCCTCAGCGGAACCGTCCTCCCAAGACGCCGCCCAACGGATGAACAGGAGATTGAAATGAACAGACTTGCTCTCGCTACCGCCGCTATCCTTGTCGCAGCCGGGGGTGCATTCGCCGGCAGCGACCACTATGGCTCCGACAATGCCAACCAGCCGGTCGCCCCGGTCGCCGGCGTGGATCACGCCGCCACGGGCGCCGTCAACGACACGGATATGATCAAACACAAGACCGCCGACACCAAGATGAAGCCAGCCACCGACTGGCCCGAGCCTGGCCAGGGCATCTGGGGTAACTGATGTCGCGGCTGCGGCGGGTCTGATCTGCCGCACCCGCGGACATTAGACTTCTAGCTCAGATCCTTCGGCCGCAGGCAATGTGTCAGCCTGGCGGCCGACACCCCGGACCAATCGTCTTCAAGGACGAAGCGCGCGAGGGCTGCTGTCGGAAACTTTTCCTCGAGCCTCTTGCGCGCCTTCGCCTCCGATCCCGGTCCGGCAAGCTGTTTTGCCAGCTCCTCAAGGCCCGGATTGTGGCCGAGAACCAGCAGGCAGCTGGTCGAAGGGTCCGCTTTGCGTAGCTGACCCAGAATATCCGCCGCTGCGGCATCGTAGAGCGCCTCGGCAAACGCGACCCGGGGATGCACCGGCAGTTCCGCCGCCACCAGCCGCCAGGTATCGCGGGTGCGCAGCGCCGGCGACACCAGCGCCTGATCCGGCAGCCAGTTGCGCGCTCCAAGCTCGCGGCCGATCAGCCGGGCCGCCTTCAACCCACGTTCCGCCAGCGGTCGGTCGAAATCGTCGAGGTCAGGGTCGTCCCAACTCGATTTGGCGTGACGCAGCAGGAGCAGCTGTTTCATCACTGCGCTCTCGCTCAGGGCGTGATCCGCGCCAGGTGCTCGAGGTCGGCTTCCTCGCGCAGCGGATCGGGCGCCATCACCACCGAGGTGCCGTTGTCGGCATCGTCGGCGAAGTGGGCAAGAACCGTATGCCCGGCCTCCATGCGTGCCTTGCCTTCGGCGACCAGTCCAAGCGCCAGCGGGTAGAGCCGGTGCTCTGCCTTGAGCACGCGCGCGGCCAGCGTATCCGCATTGTCGCCGACCATCACCGGCACGGCCGCTTGCGCGATGATCGGGCCATCATCCATCTCGGACGTGACGAAATGCACCGTGCAGCCATGGATGCGGATGCCGGCGGCCAACGCGCGCGCATGGGTGTCGAGCCCCTTGAAGGCCGGCAGCAGGGCAGGGTGGATGTTGATCATGCGGCCCTGCCATTTCTGGACAAAGCCGGGGGTCAGGAGGCGCATATAGCCGGCCAGCGCCACGATGTCGGCGTTGAAGGCCGCAAGTGCCGCGTCGATCGCCGCGTCATGCGCCTGCTTGCTGCCATGGTCGGCGCGGGAAACGACCTGGGTGGCGATGCCGCGTGCCCTGGCGATGCCGAGGCCGGCGGCGTCCGCCTTGTCGGAAATGACGCCGGCAATCTCGGCCGGGAAGGCCGGATCGCTGGCCGCCGCGATCAGCGCGGTCATGTTGGAGCCGCGCCCCGAAATCAGGACAACGGTGCGTTTTCTCTGCGTGCTCATAGGCCGATCGAGCCCCGATAGATGACGCCGGCGTCGCGGCGCGGCACGATGCGGCCGATCGGCGTCACCGTCTCGCCGGCTTCCTGCAGCACGGCAGCGACCTGCGCCGCCTGACCGGAAGCGACAGCCAAAATCATGCCGATGCCGCAATTGAAGGTGCGCATCATCTCCTCCGGCGCCACGCCGCCTGTCTTGGCCAGCCAGGAAAACACCGGCGGCACGTCGATGGCATTGAGGTCAAGTTCGGCGGAAAAGTCCTTGGGCAGCACGCGCGGAATGTTTTCCGGAAAACCGCCGCCGGTGATGTGCGCCAGCGCCTTGATGCCATGCGTGTTGCGGATCGCCTTGAGGATCGACTTGACGTAGATGCGGGTGGGTTCGAGCAGTGCCTCGGCAAGCGTCGCCTCGTCGTTGAACGGTGCTGGATCGTTCCACGCCAGACCGCTGGCGGCGACGATGCGGCGCACCAGCGAGAAACCATTCGAATGCAGGCCAGAAGAGGCCAGCCCGAGCAGCACGTCGCCCTCGACGATGTCGTCGGTGGGCAGGAGCTGGCCGCGTTCGGCCGCACCCACGGCAAAGCCAGCAAGGTCATAATCCTTGCCGTGATACATGCCCGGCATTTCCGCCGTCTCGCCGCCGATCAGCGCGCAGCCGGCCTGACGGCAGCCCTGTGCGATGCCGCCGACAATCGCGGCACCCTGATCGGGATCGAGTTTGCCGGTGGCGAAATAGTCGAGGAAGAACAGCGGTTCGGCGCCCTGCACGACGATGTCGTTGACGCACATGGCGACAAGGTCGATGCCGATCGTGTCGTGTTTTCCCGCCTCGATGGCGATCTTGAGCTTGGTGCCGACGCCGTCATTGGCTGCTACCAGCACCGGATCGGTGAAACCGGCCGCTTTCAGATCGAACAGGCCGCCGAAGCCGCCGATCTCGCCATCCGCGCCCGGCCTGCGCGTCGCGCGCACCAGCGGCTTGATCTTCTCGACCATGAGGTTGCCGGCATCGATATCGACGCCCGCCTGCGCATAGGTGAGCCCGTTTCCGCGCTTGGCCGTTTTGTTCTGGCCCGTTTTATGCTGGCCGGTTTCGCGCTTGCTCATCGCAATGTTCCTGCTCGTTTGCGGGCTCTTCGCATGAACGGTTTCGGTCCGCAAGGATAACGGCCGAACCGGGCTTCGTTTGGCCGACAAAAGCGTGGATAGCCGGGGGCATCGCACTCAGTGCTTGCGGCTGGCCAGCCGGCTCTCCCTTGCCTCGGCCCTCCATCTCCCTCATCTATCTCAACGCATAATACGGCGGGACAATGCGTTGACCATCCCCAACCTGATCACCATGCTGCGCGTTGTCCTGGTGCCTGCCGTGGTGTTGGCCATGCTGCAGGCGCGTTGGGACTGGGCCTTTGCCGGCTTCGTCGTTGCCGGCATTTCCGACGGCGTCGACGGCTTCATCGCCCGCCGCTTCAACCAGCAGTCCAGGTTCGGCGCCTATCTCGATCCGATCGCCGACAAGCTGCTGCTGGTTTCGGTGTTCGTCGTCATGGGCATCATCGGGCAGTTGCCGCTGTGGCTGGTCGTCACCATGGTGTCGCGTGACGCCTTGATCGTCTGCGCGGTCCTGTTGTCCACGGCGATGGCCCATCCGGTCGAGATCAAACCGTTCCTGGTCTCCAAGGCGAATACCGCCGTCCAGATCGTGCTGGCGGCGGTTGTGCTGGGCGAACTCGCCTTTGCCGTGCACCTCGACCCTCTGCGGCCAGGCCTCATATTGCTGTCCGGGGTCTTGACCGTGGCTTCGGCCGCGGCCTATCTCGTGGCTTGGCTGAGGCATATGAGCGGCTATGGCGAAGGCGGTAAATCAGGCTGACAAGCCCATCGACGGCAAGCCTGCCCGCAAGCCGGCCGCCCGCAAGGCGGCGGCGCTGGGCAAGACCGACGACGGCCAGATGGTTGTCGTCGTGCCGGAAGGCGAGACGGCGGCAGAGGCCGAGGCGTCGGCCACGTTCCGGCGCCAGATATTCTTCTGGCTGGCGGGTGCCGCGATCCTGGCGCTCTTCCTTTATGTCTTCAGCGACATCCTGCTGCCCTTCGTCGCCGGCATGGTGCTTGCCTATTTCCTCGATCCGGTCGCCGACCGTCTGCAGCGGCTCGGCCTCAGCCGCTTCATGGCGACGGTGGTCATCCTCATCACATTCCTGATCGTGCTGGTGCTGGCTTTGGTCATCCTCATTCCGGTGCTGGCGACACAGATGGCCGATTTCGCCGGCAAGCTGCCGGAGTACCTGACCCGGCTGCAGAGCCTGATCACCTCCTTTGATCCGAAGTGGCTGGAACAGAAATTCGGCGTCAATGCCAATGGCTTGCGCGATGGGTTGAACTCACTGCTGACCTCCGGTTTCGGCCTGCTCACGACGGTTTTCACTTCGATCTGGAGTTCGGGCGTGGCGCTGGTCTCGGTGGTCAGCCTGTTCGTGGTGACGCCGGTCGTGGCCTTCTACATGCTGCTCGACTGGGACCGTATGGTGGCGGTCATCGACAGCTGGGTGCCGCGCGACAACGTCGCCACGGTCCGCGCCATCGCGCGCGACGTCAACACCGCCACTGCCGGCTTCGTGCGCGGCCAGGGTACGCTCTGCCTGGTGCTGGGCGCCATGTACGCCACCGGCCTTACGCTGACCGGGCTGAACTTCGCCATCCTCATCGGCCTGTTCGCCGGGCTGATCTCCTTCATCCCCTATGTCGGCTCATTGACCGGGCTGGTGCTGGCCGTCGGCGTCGCCTTCGTTCAGTTCTGGCCGGACTGGACGATGATCGTCGCGGTTGCGGTGGTCTTCTTCATCGGCCAGTTCATCGAAGGCAACATCCTGCAGCCCAGGCTGGTCGGCAAAAGCGTCGGCCTGCATCCTGTATGGCTGATGTTCGCGCTGTTCGCCTTCGGCGCGCTGTTCGGCTTCGTCGGCCTTTTGATTGCCGTGCCGGCTTCGGCGGCGGTTGCGGTGCTGGTGCGATTTGCCATCGCCCGTTATCTCGAATCGCCGCTCTACAAAGGCCATGCGACAGAACCCGCACCGCCACTGCCAGCCGATCGCGGCGGCGGCCACCGCTCGCAACCGCGTCGCTGAAGTGACCGCGCAGCGAACCGACCCGCCACGCCAGTTGCCGCTCGATCTCGGCCATGGCACCGGTTACTCGCGTGATGAGCTGGTCGTCTCCGGCACCAACAACCAGGCGGCCGCACTGGTCGACCGCTGGCCGGATTGGCCAGCACCGGTGGTGGTGCTGGCGGGCCCAGCCGGCTCCGGCAAGACGCATCTGGCCTCGATCTGGGGCGCGCGCGCCAACGCGGTGACTGTCGACGCCAGGCGCATTGGCGACAGCATCGCAAATCTTGGTGCCCGCCCGGCCCTGATCGATGATGTCGACGCACGCGCGGTCGACGAACTGGGCCTGTTCCATCTCATCAATGCGGTGCGTGGCGCCGGCTCGACGCTGCTTTTGACCGCACGCCGCTTTCCCTCGGCCTGGGGTGTGTCGCTGCCCGATCTTGCATCGCGGCTCAAGGCTGCGGCGACCGTCGAGATCCATGAGCCCGATGATCTCCTGCTCGCCGGTGTCATCACCAAGCTGTTCGCCGACCGCCAGGTCGAGGTCGAGCCGCATGTCGTGCAGTATTTGGTGCGGCGCATCGAGCGTTCTCTGGCAACCGCGATGCGTGTGGTGGAGCGCCTGGATCGTACCGCCCTGGAGCGCAAGATGCCGATCACCAGGGCATTGGCCGCCGAAACCGTCAATGCCATGGACGAAGGGCAGGGCGAGTTCGAGATTTGATGACTTCAGGGTTCCGGCGGTCCTCCGTCTCGACCTGAGTCCCATTTTGGGAAACAAGACTGGCATCCATCTTGCTGCGTGAGCTTGCCGGCTGACCCCGGTCCTGATTGCGTTCCAAATCAGGGTGTAGGCTCGCCGGGAATGAGGCGCTTGGGGTTCTCGCCCGGCGAGCTTGCGTTCAAAATGCGTCGAGCGGGTGCCGCCGCAGCGGACATCCATCCCAACGACACGGACCACCCCCGCATTGTCGAAACTCTTGAAATAGACCACTCGATGGTCTATTTCTCGATTGAAAGATTTGGACCGGAGAATGGTCCATGCGGAGTATTCGATGCAGGTATCCGTTACCGACGCCAAGGGACAGCTGACCGAGCTGGTGCGCCGCGCTGAGGCGGGCGACGAGGTCATTCTGACCCGTCACGGCCATGCGGCCGTGCGGCTGGTTCCCATCAAGGCAATGCCCGGCAAGGAAGGTCGCCGGACGCTCATGGAAGCGGCGCGTGCGGCAGGGGCGGCCAAGATGAAGGCCGGACCATCCGCTGCCCGCAGCCAGGACTTCCTTTATGGCGATGACGGCATGCCAGAATGATCGCGGTCGATACGTCGGCGCTTATGGCGATCGTCCTGAATGAACTTCAGGCCGACGCCTGCATGGCCGCGCTCGCAGCCGAGAACGACCTCCTGATCTCCGCCGGCACCGTTGCCGAGGCGCTGATCGTCGCGGCCCATCGTGGCGTCGCCGCCGAGCTGTCCAGCCTGATTGACGGGCTTGGTTTCGAGGTGGTGGTGGTAACGCCGGCCTCGGCCCGGCGTATCGCCGAAGCCTATGCGCGATGGGGCAAGGGCAGCCATCCGGCCGCGCTCAATTTCGGCGATTGTTTCTCCTACGAGGTGGCGAAGGAGCACGCTTGCCGGCTGTTGTATGTCGGAGCCGATTTTTCGAAAACCGATATAGAGGGTGTGCTCTCAACGTAACACTGCCGGCCGGTGAGCTTGCGGCCAATCACAGCCACATTCTGACGAAATGCCGGACCAACAGATAGACGGCCGAGTGCGCGGCAATATAGCAGGCCGCGACCAGCACAAAAATCCCGATGCTGGCTGCCCACGAACGGGAGGCGACGATGCCAGGTGCGAGCCTGCCGTGCCTGCGGCTCTCGCGATTGTTCCACGTCGCCAAGGCGGCACAGGCGATCGCCCATTCCACCATGAACGGAACCGTCACGCCCGCATAGGCGAAATAGGCCGGCCCGAACAGCGACACCCAAGCATCTATCCCAAGCACCGCCACCCCCCGTTTGCCGCAGCTTAAGCCAGCAATGGCGATGGAAGCGAGCCTGAAATAATGACACGCGGATAAGGGCCAAAACCCCTTCGGTGCCATCGGTGTCGCATTTTAAATGAGAAATGGTCGGAGTGGAGAGATTCGAACTCCCGACCCTCTGGTCCCAAACCAGATGCGCTACCAGCCTGCGCTACACTCCGAACGGTCTGTTGCCTATTCATTTCGGTGGTACATGGCAAGTGCAAAAACCTTGCCGCCGCTGCCAATGCGCAGTAATGACGGGCGAAGAGGCGGCGATGCCGCCTTGCCAACAAAGAGGTGGCCATGTCCGCGCGCATTTTCAGCCCAGCCAAAACCGCGATGCAGTCCGGCAAGGCCAAGACCGGCCATTGGGTGCTGGAATTCGACCCCGAGATGCGCAAGAAGATCGATCCCTTGATGGGCTACACCACGTCGGGTGACATGAGAAGCCAGATCCGGCTCACCTTCGACACCCGCGAAGAAGCGGTGGCCTACGCGGAAAAGGAAGGGCTTGCCTTCCGTGTCGAGGAACCGAAAGAGACCAAGCGCCGCCAGATTTCTTATGCGGAGAATTTCCGCTATGACCGCAGGACGCCCTGGACGCACTGAAAGGCGGCAGGCCCAAGCATCCAGCCGGCCGTTGGCCGGCCGACGGTCCCGTAGCTCAGCTGGATAGAGCACCGGCCTTCTAAGCCGATGGTCACAGGTTCGAATCCTGTCGGGATCGCCAATAATTTCAGGGTCCGTTCCGGACACATAGGTTACGGTTTATACCGGAGACATGGGTAACACTTTTGGCCCGAAGGGGTTTTGGAG
>NZ_VFTY01000015.1:0-128404 GCF_006440715.1 Mesorhizobium sp. B2-7-3 | reverse complement strand
AACAGTGCCTTGAACATCAAGGTCGGATCCAAAGGCGGGCGGCCATTGTCGGCGCAGTACAGCGGCGCCGTCAGTTCATGGATGAAGGAGAAGTCGATCGCGCGGTCGATCTTGCGCAACAGATGATCAGCCGGAACAAGCTGATCCAACGTTACCATCTCGAGCGCGGTCTGTTCAGGGGCGGGTCGCTTCAACATGACCCAGTGAATAAAAAACCCCCAGCAAAAGCCAGGGGTTTGTCAGCAGTCTGACGGCGCCGCGAGGCGCCGTTTGATTTCAATCCAATCTGGCAAGCAGCGACTACCGCGCCGCCTTGCGCTTGCGGCCGAGGCCCATCTTCTTGGCAAGCTGCGAGCGGGCCGCCGCGTAATTCGGGGCAACCATCGGATAGCTTGGGTCCAGGTTCCACTTTTCACGATACTGATCGGGCGTCAGATCGTAGTGAGTCATCAGGTGACGCTTGAGCGACTTGAACTTCTTGCCGTCTTCAAGACAGACAATGTAGTCGTCATGAACGGAGCGCTTCGGGTTGACAGCCGGCTTCTGCTTGTCGGCAGGCGCCTGTTCGACGGTTCCGCCCACACGCCCGAGGGCGGCATGGACATCGGATATCAGGTTCGGCAGTTCGCCGACCGGCACCGGATTGTTGCTGACATAGGCAGCCACCACATCGGCGGTGAGCTCGATCAGCGCATCATTGTTTCTGGAAGGTGTTTCGACAATATCCATGGTCTTCAGGCCCCAACAAGAGTTACGTCGGTCTGTGCCCCTTTTTACAGGCAGGGCATTGCACGAATTTGCGCAGATAGAGCTGCTGCGATTCGTGTCACGGGGACATCAATGCGGCCGCAGGTCAAGTAAGTCAATTCGTTGCGTGCATTATATTTATGAATCTTGATCAACTATTCCGCGATCAGCTTCAATCTTTCGTGCATCATGTAATTTTTCGATATTTCGCCCGCCAAACCGGTAAAGCCTGACGTAACGTCAGTTCACCGTTACATTCGCGATAACTCACAAATCAGGTTTCAATGCTCTCGTTTGCTTTGCCGTCGCTTCGGCAAACTTGGTTGTTCGCATCTGTCCTCAAAACCACAGGTTGCCGCTCCTCTCTGTCGGGCAGGCAACCAGGCGACATGCCCGCCGGCCGAACCAGTCGGGGCCAAAATCGATGGTCGTTCAATACGGGATGATATATCTGCCATAGGCCCAGCCGGTCACGAAGGTGCCGTTCTTGGCCGGGTCATGCCAGATTTCGCACCAGCGATAGCGAACCGTCTGCTGCTGTTTCCATGCCGGTTGATTGGCGATATCGAGCAGGTTTATGCCGCCGGTGCATCGTCCGGTCATCTGCAGGACGATCCCGTTCGGGTATGCGACCTGCTTCTGGGATGTTCCCGACGGATATTTGCGCACATTGAGCGTGTCGCCGAACGGCACATTGGCCACTTGCCAAGCCGAAAATACGGTCGCATGAGACTGGCCGGCAAAGACCAGACTTAGCGAAGCGACGGCGAAAGCCGCAGCAATACGAGACCGAATAGTCATCTTCTCTCCTCCCGGCCGTCGCATGGGCCGACACCACCTCTACGCCACGGCTCTTGAACCTGCCCTGATCGGCGTGTTCATTCGTCATTCAAAGATATTTCCAGAGCGAGACGCAATGACCAGGACTTCCCGATTTCCAATCGCCAGCGCCCCTGCCCCCGAGAAAAGGCCCGTCTCGGACACGCATCACGGCATCACGCGAACCGATGAATATGCCTGGCTGCGAGCGGATAACTGGCAAGAAATGTTCAGAGATCCTTCCTTGCTCGATCCAGGTATCCGCGCCGAACTCGAAGCCGAGAATGCCTATCAGTCGACGCTGATGGCCGACACGTCAGATCTGCAAAAACAGCTTTTCAAGGAAATGAAGGGCCGCATCAAGGAAGATGATTCTTCCGTTCCCATGAAGGACGGGCCTTATGCCTACGGCTCTTCCTTCAAGCTCGGCGGGGAGCAGCCGCGCTATTTCCGAACGCCGCGCGGCGGCGGACCCGAGCAGATCCTGCTCGACGGCGACGCCGAGGCCGAGGGCAAGGCCTATTTCCGGCTTGGCGGCGTCGATCATTCGGCCGATCATAGCAAGTTGCTATGGGCGTTCGACGACAAGGGTTCGGAATTCTACACGCTGCGTGTGCGCGACCTTGCCGACGGCAAGGAACTGGCGGACCAGATACAGGCCACCGGCGGTTCGGGGGTCTGGGACGCGGGCAATGACGGGTTCTTCTATACGCGTCTCGACCCAAACCACCGGCCGTCCAAGGTGCTGTTTCACGCACTGGGGCAGGCCCCTGAAACCGACCGGCTGATCTACGAGGAAACCGACCCCGGCTTCTTCATGAACGTCGACGGGACCCGCAACAATCAATGGATCATGATCGGCATCAACGATCACGAGACTTCGGAATATCGCCTCTTAAGCGCCAGCGATCCATTTGCCGAGCCGAAACTGGTTTCGGCGCGCGAGACCGGCCTTCAATATGAACTTGAGGAAGGCGGCGATATCTTCTTCGTCCTGACCAACGCGGACGGTGCCAAGGACTTCAAGATCATGACGGCGCCGGCGAGCGACCCAGTCCGCGCCAACTGGCAGGAACTGGTGCCGCATGAACCCGGCCGGCTGATCCTGTCGGTGATCGGCTTCAAGGACCACATGGTGCGGCTCGAGCGCAAGGAAGGCCTGCCGCGCATCGTCGTGCGGGATCGGGCCAGCGGCGAAGAGCATCTGATTTCCTTCGATGAGGAAGCCTTCTCGCTCGGCCTTTCAGGGTCCCTGGAATACGACACCGAGATGATGCGTTTTTCCTACTCGTCGATGACGACACCGTCGCAGATGTTCGACTACAATATGCGCACTCGTGAGCGTGTGCTGCTCAAGACCCAGGAAGTGCCGTCCGGCCACGATCCGCACCTCTACGTCACGAGGCGGCTGATGGCGCCGGCGGCCGATGGCGAACTGGTGCCGATCTCGCTTCTGCATCACCGCGACACGCCGCTGGATGGCTCCGCGCCATGCCTGCTCTACGGTTACGGCTCCTACGGTATCACCGTGCCGGCCGCCTTCAACACCAACTGGTTCTCGCTGGTGGACCGTGGGTTCGTGTTTGCCATCGCCCACGTGCGCGGCGGCAAGGACAAGGGATATGGCTGGTACGACGACGGCAAGCGGGCGCACAAGATGAACACCTTCACCGATTTCATCGCCTGCGCCCGCCACCTCGTTGCCGAGCGCTATACCGCGCATGCCCGAATCGTCGCGCAAGGCGGCTCGGCCGGCGGTATGCTGATGGGCGCCATCGCCAACATGGCGCCGGATTGCTTCGGCGGCATCGTGGCCGAGGTTCCCTTCGTCGATGTACTCACCACCATGCTCGACTCAACGCTGCCGCTGACCCCGCCGGAATGGCCAGAATGGGGCAATCCGATCGCGTCGGCCGACGATTACCTGACGATCGCCGCCTATTCGCCATACGACAATGTCGCCGCGCTCGACTATCCGCCGATCCTGGCGCTCGCCGGTCTCACCGATCCGCGCGTCACCTATTGGGAGCCGGCCAAATGGGTTGCGCGGCTGCGCGACCGCAAGAGCGGCGACAATCCGGTACTGTTCAGGATCAACATGGATTCCGGCCATGCCGGTGCCTCCGGCCGGTTTTCACGCCTGGAGGAGATCGCCTATACTTATGCCTTCACGCTGAAGGTGACGGACAAGGCATAGCTCTCGGAGGAACGCCGCGATGATCGATCTGGCCACAGCGATAGCTTACATCGCGGTTGTGCTCGGCTTTGTCTTCATTCCTGGTCCGGCCACATTGTTGACGATCGCCCGCGCAACGAGTTCGGGGACGAGAGTCGGAATCGCCACAGGCGGCGGGATCGCGGCCGGCGATGTGTTTCATACCGCCATGGCGATGGTTGGGATCTCGGCGATCATCGCCACATCGGCGACGCTGTTCAGCATCGTAAAGTATATCGGCGCGGCCTACCTCGTTTACCTCGGCATTCGGGCCGTCATCGAGAAAGCGCCAACCGACCCGACCGCCGGCGCGCTTGCAAGCTCCGCCGGCAAGGCGTTTCGACAGGCTGTCCTGACCGAGGTGCTCAACCCCAAGACCGCGCTTTTCTTCCTGGCGTTCCTGCCTCAGTTCGTGCGACCCGAAAACGGATCAGTGATGGTTCAATTGGCCGTATTGGGGATCATCTTCGTCATGCTGGGGCTTTTCAGCACGGTCGTGTTTGCCGTGAGCGCAGGGCGGCTCGGCAGTTTCCTGCGCCGAAATCCGACAGTGCTGAAATGGCAAGGCAAGGTTGTCGGCGGCATCTACTGCGCCCTGGGTGTCCGCCTCGCCTTGCAAGAGCGCTGAGGCCAGGCGACCCACGTCCGCTGGCAGGCCTGATGATCATCACTTTTTGAATTCCGCGCGGCTCATTTCCGCTCGCAATTGCGACGGTCGCGCGCTACCCAAGGCACGATTTTCCCGGGCACGAAGTCCGCACTTGCACAAGGGTCCATTATGCTGCTCGTCGACGTCTATCTCGACAAATCGCCGATCCAGGGCATCGGTGTGTTTGCCAAGAACCATATTGCCAAGGGCACGCTGGTCTGGAAGCTCGACCCCCGGTTCGATCGGATCATCGACGTCGAGACCTATGAGAGCGAAACCGGGCCGGTGAAGAACTACCTCGACCGCTATTCCTACCCCGACCGTCGCGATCCCGCCTATATCGTCTTCGAAGCCGACGATGCCCGCTACATGAACCATGACGACGAGCCGAATTGCGATGTCTCGTCGCCCGAGGAGACCTACGCCTTGCGCGACATCGCGCCTGGCGAGGAGATGACCTGCAACTACAACCTTTTCTTCGAAACGGGCTTCGATTTCCTCGGCGATCGCCACCTGCAGTCCGAGGATTAGTTCGTACTTTTCTTGCGCGCCGGATAGCCGTTGGGATGCGGCGGCACCGCCTTCAGATAGGCAGCAATCGCCGCACGGTCGTCCGCCGTCAGCTCGGCCATGTTGCGCTGCACGTCGACCATGGCGCCGCCGACGGAATCGAAGTCCGGCGTGAATCCGGTTTCGAGGTAGTTTGCGATGTCGGACGCGGACCAGCTGCCGATACCTCCCTCGCCCGAAGTGATGTTCGGCACGACGCCCGAGCCCTCGGCGGCCACCGCACCGGCCAGCCATTCGCTTTTCCTGGTGCCTCCAGCGAGGTCGCGCGGCGTGTGGCATTCGCCGCAATGGCCCGGTCCTTCGACCAGGTAGCGGCCTGCCATCACAGGGTCTGGCGCGCCATCAGGCAGGGGCACGACAGGCTTGTCACTGAGATAGAGCCGCTTCCACAGGCCAATGCCGCGCCGGATGCTGAACGGGAACGCCAGCGAATTGCCGGGCGCCTTGCCGGCGACGGCGGGAAGCGTCTTCAAGAAAGCGTAAAGGTCGGCGACATCTGACGGTTTCATGCGCGCGTAGGAGGCATAGGGGAATGCCGGATAGAAATGCTCGCCCGAAGGCGACACACCTTTCAGCATGGCGTTAGCGAGATCCCCGACCGACCATGCGCCGATGCCGTCCTTGGGATCTTGCGAAATATTGGGCGGAACAAAGATGCCGAATGGCGTCTTGAGTTCGAGCCCGCCTATGAGCTGAAGCCGTGCATCGCCCTGCGACCCGGGCTTGGCATGGCAGGAGGTGCAGCCGCCGGCATAGAAGATGCGCTTGCCCCGGGCAACATCGCCTGGGCCGAGTTGCGCCAGGGTCGCCGCATCAAGCGTGACCGGTGCCGACAGCAGCCACCCCGCCGACGCGCCGGCGACGCCCAGGACGAGGGCCGCGCCGACGAGCTTCTTCAGCCATGCCATGGCTGGCGATCAGCCCTTTTTGACCCTGTAGCCCTGGTGGCAGGTACCACAGTCCGAGCCGATGGTGCCGATCTGCGTCTTCAGCGCATCGACGTCGGCCGGAGCCGCCGCGACCGCAGCCTTGACATCGGCGAGATACTTGTCCTCGGTCGCCTTGAAGCCGGCCATGTCTTCCCAGATTTTTGGCGCCGCCGTGGTGTCGCCGGTGTCGGTGCCCTTCGGGAACAAGGCCTCTACGTCGAACTTCTCGGCATTTGCCTGCAGTGCCTGCAACTGCGTCAGCACCGCGGCGGCATCAAAGGGCTCCTGGCCCTTGACCACTTTCGACAGGCCGCCGACGATCTTTGCGCGTTCCTTCATCAGAGCCTGCCGATCGAGGATCGGATCGGCAAAGGCCGCCGATGCGGCGAGTGCGAGCATGGAGATGGCGATGACAAGCTTTCTCATTCATTTGGCTCCGTGGTGAAGGCATTTCAGGACAGGACGTTAACGGATGCGGGAGGTGGAATATTCCCATTCTCCCGCATGAAATTGCATGACCCTAGCCGTGGGGTTCGAGACGAAAAGAAAAGGCCCGGGGGTGCCGGGCCTTTCGGAAGATTGATCAGGCATTCGCCTTTTCGTAGAGTTCAAGCACGTGATCCCAGTTGATCAGGCTATCTACGAAGGCCTCGAGGTATTTCGGCCGGGCGTTGCGATAATCGATGTAGTAGGAGTGCTCCCAGACGTCGACGCCGAGGATCGGCGATGCGCCATGAACCAGCGGGTTCTCGCCGTTCGGCGTCTTCGATATCGCCAGCTTGCCGTCCTTGACCGAAACCCAGGCCCAGCCCGAACCGAACTGCGTTGTGCCGGCGGCAATGAAATCAGCCTTGAACTTGTCGTAACCGCCGAGATCGCTGTCGAAAGCCTTCTGCAGCGCGCCAGGGAGCTTGTTGCCGCCGCCG
The DNA here is from genome assembly GCF_006440715.1 of Mesorhizobium sp. B2-7-3. Lineage (NCBI taxonomy): Bacteria > Pseudomonadati > Pseudomonadota > Alphaproteobacteria > Hyphomicrobiales > Phyllobacteriaceae > Mesorhizobium > Mesorhizobium sp. B2-7-3. The sequence goes on along the minus strand of NZ_VFTY01000015.1, from coordinate 121,549 downwards.
CTCTTCTTCATCCATTTCCAGAAATGGATGTGATTGTAGTGCTGGGCAGCATTGTTGAAGAGACCGGCATTCTTGCCGAACGATTGCTTCACCACCTCTTCGACCGAAAGATCGCCAAGGCCGGCTTCGGCGGCGAGCTTGTTGCCGTTGTCGACATAGGCCTTGTGATGCTTGTCGTGGTGATACTCCAGCGTCTCTTTGGACATATAGGGCTGCAGGGCCTCATAGTCGTAGGGCAGAGCGGGCAATTCGAAAGCCATGGGTAGTACTCCCTCGTGGAAAATCCGGTGTGGATACCGGAGTAAGATAGGTCGGGATTGAGCTGGAGCAACTCCGGAAGTGAAGCGCCGGTCCCTTTCTAAGCGGGTTCCCGGGAACTGTCACATGCTTTTCCTGTGACCAGCCGCGCGGCGACAAAAAGGCCGGCTATCTCAGCCAGCCGAGGTCGAATGCGCCCACTCCCAATAGAGTTCACGTGCCTTCTTGGCCACCGGGCCGGGTTGCAGATCACGGCCCTCCATGCGGGTGACCGGCACCACCTTGGAGTGGTTGCCGGTCGAGAAGATTTCGTCCGCTTCGAGGAAATCCCGCACCGACAGCGTCTTTTCAGTCGTCGTGAACCCATAGTCACCAAGCAGCGTCATCGTGCGCGCGCGGGTAATGCCGGACAGGAAGGTTCCGTTCGGCGCCGGCGTCAGCACATGGCCGTCCTTGACCAGGAAGATGTTCGAGCTTCCGGTCTCCGCGACATTGCCCAGCATGTCGAGCACAAGCGCGTTGTCGAAGCCGCGCGCCTTGGCCTCGAGGATGGCGCGGCCGTTGTTGGGATAGAGGCAGCCGGCCTTGGCGTTGGTCGGCATGGTTTCGATAGTCGGGCGCCGGAATGGCGACACGGTCACCGAAAAGCCGGTCGGTGAGATCATCGGCGATTCATAGAGGCAGAGGCAGAAACGGGTCGAGGCGGGATCGGCCGGCACGCCCATGTAGCCGCCATGCTCGGCCCAGTACATCGGCCTGATGTAGACCGCCGTCTTGCCGTCGAATTTCTTCAATCCGTCCCAGGTCAGCCCGACGATCTGCTCGGGCGTCATGTTCGGCGCCAGCCCAAGCGCGATCGCCGAGGCATTGACGCGTGCGGCATGAAGTTCGAGATCGGGCGCCACGCCTTCGAACCACCGCGCGCCGTCGAACACGCTGGTGCCGAGCCACATGGCATGGCTGCGCGGCCCCAGAATGGCGACATTGCCTTCGTACCAATCGCCATCGACGAAAGTCCATGTCGCGGATTGCGCCGCCGCCGCCAGTGTCATCGCGTTTTCCCGTTCCGGTCAATCTTGTGACAACATTGGATGACGCTTTGACCGCCGCCGTCAACCAGCATCGGGGAGTTTTGTTGAGGCCAGCGACGGGTGCGCTGCAATCAAGGCTTGCACCTTGTCCCGCCTCGCCTCAAAACTGTTGCCATGCAATACGCCGCCTACGTGTTCGACGCCTATGGCACGCTGTTCGACGTGCACGCCGCCGTGCGCCGCCATGCGGACGCGATCGGCCCGGACGGCCAACTCCTGTCCGAAATCTGGCGCGCCAAACAGCTCGAGTATTCCTGGGTTCGCACGCTGATGGGCGCCTATGCCGATTTCTGGCAGCTGACCGAACAGGCGTTGGACTTCGCCTTGCGCAAGGTCCCTTCGGCCGATCCGAGCCTCAAGGCGAAACTTCTAGAAGCCTACTGGCGGCTGGACTGTTATCCCGAAGTGCCGGCCGTGCTGAAAGCGCTCAAGGCTTCGGGCGCCAGGCTGGCGATCCTCTCCAACGGTTCGCCCGAAATGCTGCAGGCAGCGGTCAAGTCGGCGGCACTCGACCAGGTCCTGGACGACATCTATTCGGTCGACGCGGTGCGTCGCTTCAAGACCGATCCTGTTGTCTACGACATGGTCGCCACCGGATGGCGCCTCTATCCCGGCGCGGTCTCCTTCCAGTCCTCCAATCGCTGGGACATTGCGGGCGCCACCAAATTCGGCTTCCGCACGGTCTGGATCAACCGCTCCAACCAGCCGGAGGAATACCAGGACTTGCCACCGGCCCTGATCCTGCCATCGTTGGAGGCACTCGTATCCGGCGCCTAACTGACCTGTGGCCCCAGCGCCACAGTGGCGGCGCAGTCACAGCTTCGCCTTTGTTTGTCCACGTTCGAGCCAGAATCGGAACCGCCTATCGCCTCAGGTGTTGTCAGGCACCCGCAGCGAACGTCGCGTGTTGACGCTTTGTTGCGATTTGAGTCTTAAAGAAGGCAGCCATGTCCATAACCGAAATCGAATCCTATCGCCTGAGCCGTCGCGGCTTCCTCAACGCCGCAGCCCTGGGCGCCGCCTCGATCGCGGTTTCCGCATGCGCCACCACCGGACCGGGACCAGTCGAGCCGCCGCCGCCACCAACGTATGTCGAGCCTCCGCTCGCCGACTATGCGTCGATGTACGCTGCGGTCAACGATGGCGGTTTCGATCTGCCGGCCATCCCCGTCGACAGGATCGATCCGCAGTTCCTGCGCCAGATCGTACCCGACCCGACCGGGCAGAAGCCGGGGACCATCGTCGTCGATACGACAGGCCATTTCCTCTATCTGGTTCGCCCTGGCGGCCAGGCCATTCGCTATGGTGTCGGCCTTGGCCGCGCCGGCTTCGAATGGTCGGGCGACGCCGTCGTCCAGTGGAAGCAGAAATGGCCGAAGTGGACGCCGCCGGATGAGATGATCGCCCGCCAGCCGGAATTGAAGCAGTACAGCGCCGACAATGGCGGCATGCCCGGCGGCCTAAAGAACCCGCTCGGCGCACGTGCGCTCTATCTCTTCCAGGGCAATGTGGACACGCTCTATCGCCTGCACGGCTCGCCGGAATGGCGCTCGATCGGCAAATCGGTGTCGTCGGGCTGCGTGCGCCTGATGAACCAGGACATTATCGACCTTTATGACCGCGTGCCCTCGAAGACGCCGGTCATCGTGACCAGCGACGCTCGCCAGCCGATGGTGGCGACGGCCAACCACAAGGCGATCCCGATCGATGCCGGCGTGCCGGATGGATCCGTGCTGCTCGGCCCAGTCAAAGCGGTCACGAACGCGATCTTCTGAGTTTCAGGGGCTTCTGAGTTTCAGGGGGCAGTGGCGTTGCGGCTGCCCCGATCCTACCGTCCCCGCGACAAACTACCCAGAATCCCGCGCACAATGGCACGTCCAACCGACGAGCCGACCGAGCGCACCACCGACTTGATCGCGGCCTCGGCCACCGTCTGGCGATTGGAGGGGCGCGGCGCAGGCGCGCGCCGGCCACCGGACTGCGGCGCGGGATCGTCATTGCCGAAGCCTGGAATGGTCCAGCGCGAGCCGCCGGTGCCGGCCTGCTGCGCCTGCGCCTCGGCGTCCTGCGCCTGCTTTGCCTTCTTCTGCAGCATTTCGAAGGCCGATTCGCGATCGACAACCTGGTCATACTGGCCGGTGACCGGGCTTTCCCCGATCAGCTTCTGCCGCTCGGCAGGGGTGATGGGTCCAAGCCGCGATGACGGCGGACGGATCAACGTGCGCTGGACCATGGACGGAATGCCCTTGGCCTCCAGGGTAGAGACCAGGGCCTCGCCGGTGGCGAGCTGGGTGATGGCGGTGGCGCAGTCGAAATCCGGATTGGGCCGGAAGGTTTCGGCCGCCGTCCTCACCGCCTGCTGCTCGCGCGGCGTGTAGGCGCGCAGCGCGTGCTGCACGCGGTTGCCGAGCTGGGCCAGGACCTTTTCGGGGATATCCAAGGGGTTTTGCGTGACGAAATAGACGCCGACGCCTTTCGAGCGGATCAGGCGGACCACCTGCTCGACCCGGTCGATCAGCACCTTCGGCGCCTCGTCGAACAAGAGGTGCGCCTCGTCGAAGAAGAACACCAGCTTCGGCTTGTCGGGGTCGCCAACCTCCGGCAGTTCCTCGAACAGCTCCGACATCAGCCAGAGCAGGAACGTCGCGTAGAGGCGCGGATTCATCATCAGCTTGTCGGCGGCCAGCACGCTGATGGCGCCGCGACCATCGCGGGTGGTGCGCATGATGTCGGCAATGCGCAAAGCCGGCTCGCCGAAGAAGTTCGCCGCGCCCTGCTGCTCAAGTACCAGCAGCGTGCGCTGAATCGCCCCCACCGACGGCTTGGTGACGTTGCCATAACGGGCGCTGATTTCCTCGGCGCGCTCCGCGATGTTGGCGAGCAGCGCCTGCAGGTCCTTGAGGTCGAGGAGAAGAAGGCCCTCTTCATCGGCAATGCGGAAGGCAATGTTCATGATGCCTTCCTGCGCGTCGGTCAGGTTCATCAGCCGCGACAGGAGCAGCGGGCCCATTTCCGAAATGGTGGCGCGGATGGGGTGGCCCTGCTCGCCGAACAGATCCCAGAAAATGACGGGAAATTCCTGGAAGTCGTAAGGGTCGAGCTTGACCTGTTCTGCCCGCTTGGCCAGGAAATCCTGGGCGGTGCCCATCATGGCGATGCCGGAAAGGTCGCCCTTGATGTCGGCGCAGAAGACCGGCACGCCGGCGTTGGAAAATCCCTCCGCCAGGATTTGCAAGGTGACGGTCTTGCCGGTACCGGTGGCGCCGGTCACCAGGCCGTGGCGATTTCCGTATTGCAGCAGCAGGTTTTCGGCGCGCTGATAGCTGTCGTCGGGCTTGCGGCTGGCGCCGATAAAAATACTGGTGTCGTCAGCCATAGCTCGGGTCTCCGCAAAACTGATGTGTCTAAAGCCAGCCTTTGCCCGATGGTATAGTGAGGCTGCCGCACAGCGACAATGACAATTGTCCAAGGCAGGACCAATCGTTCAATCAGGGCTATCGTCCAAATCGGACCAATCGCCAAAATCGGATTTTGGAACTTGCGGATTTCGACGGTGTTTGGCAATCGTCCATGGTCCGTCCACGCAAGCGACCTATATCAGGTGGATCGAATATCAGGTGGTCGAATTCAAGCCCTGGGCGTGCATTGCGATAACTGACCGGGGACCGTAGATTAGGCTGCCCGGGCTGGTGCGGCCACATAGAACGAGGACGATGAATGGGCGCCGGAGCCTTGACCAGGGATGTTGAGCCAACGAATGCGGAGCGTCAGCGATGGCTGACCCTGGCGGAAAAAGCGTTGGCTGGCGCCTCCTTCGAGAAAAAGCTGGTCTCGCATACCGACGACAACATCCGCGTCGAGCCGCTCTATGAACGCGCGACCGGAACGGAACCGATCGTGCGCGCCAATCCTCAATCGCCGTGGATCGTCAGCCAGCGCGTCGACGACCCCGATGTCGAACGCGCCAAGAGGCAGGCCCTGGAAGATGTCGCCCAGGGCGCGACGGGGTTGTCGCTCGTCTTCGAGGGCGCCCCGAACGCGTTTGGCTACGGCCTGCCGAGGACGGCGCAGGCGCTCGAGACGGTGCTGGAGGGCGTGCCCCTCAACCGGGTCCAGATCCGTATCGACACCCACCCCTGGAGCCGCCCCATGGCCGACTGGCTGGTGGCGTTCCTGAGCAAGCGCCGCTCCGATCCGGCAAAGCTCAACCTTTCCTTCGGCATCGATCCGGCTGCTATCCTCGCCGGCACCGGCCGGCTGCGCATGTCGATCGAGGCGCTGCAGGAATCCATGCCGCAATCGCTGGCGCATTTCTTCTCGATGGGCGTTCCGGGTGTGCTTCTGGAGGCAGACGGTCGCGTCTTCCACAATGCCGGCGCCACGGAAGCGCAGGAACTCGGCATCATGCTGGCCTCGGCGGTCTCGTATCTGCGAATGTTCGAAAAGGCGCGGCAGCCGCTCGTCTATGCCGCGCCTCATATCGGTTTCGCGCTCAGCGTCGACCAGGACCAGTTCCTGTCGATGGCCAAGGTGCGAGCCCTGCGCAGGCTGTGGGCACGGGTGCAGGAGGCCTGCTCGATCCCCAATTCCACGGCCAACATCCATGCCGAGACATCATTTCGCATGATGACGGCATTGGATCCCGAAACCAACATCCTGCGCACGACGATCGGCTGCTTCGCCGCGGCGGCGGGAGGCGCCGATTCGATCTCAATCCTGCCGCATACGATCGCGCACGGCCTGCCGGCCGCCTTTGCCCGCCGCGTCGCGCGCAACGCGCAGCTGATCATGGCCAATGAAAGCCATGTCGATCATGTCGCCGATCCCGCCCATGGCTCCGGCGCCGTCGAAGCGCTGACCTCAGACCTTTGCGAAGCCGCGTGGGCGGAATTACAGGCCATCGAGGCTGAGGGTGGCGTGCTGTCCAGCCTTCGGGACGGACATATCCAGCAGCGCGTCCGCAACGCCGCCGCCCATCGCGCCATAGCCTTCAAGTCAGACGAGCGGGCCATTGTCGGCGCCACGCTTTATCCGTTGAAAAGCGAGCGCCCGGTCGAGACGCTGGACGCAGAGAAGCGACCTGCCTTCACCGAGGGCGTCGTCCTGTGCGAAGCGTTGTCTCCGGTCCGCATCGATCAATCCATCGGGGCCGCTTCTTGATTCCGGATTTCAGTCAGATCGGCTGGGTGCCGCCGCGCCGCGCGCCTGTCGAGGTCAAGGGACAGCGAACAACGCCGGAAGGCCTTGTCGTCAAGCAGCTGTACAGTCAGGCCGACCTCAAGGGATTGTCGCATCTCGACACCTATCCGGGCCTGCCGCCCTTCGTGCGCGGCCCCTACCCGACCATGTATGTCCAGCAACCCTGGACCATCCGGCAATATGCCGGTTTTTCGACCGCCGAAGAATCCAACGCCTTCTACCGGCGCAACCTTGCCGCCGGCCAGAAAGGCCTTTCGGTTGCCTTCGATCTCGCCACGCACCGCGGCTATGATTCGGACCATCCGCGCGTCGCCGGCGATGTCGGCATGGCGGGTGTGGCTATCGATTCCATCCTCGACATGCGGCAATTGTTCGACGGCATTCCGCTCGGCGAGATGACCGTGTCGATGACGATGAACGGCGCGGTGCTGCCGATCATGGCGCTCTACATCGTGGCGGCGGAAGAGCAAGGCGTCGCGCAGAAGGATTTGGCCGGAACCATTCAGAACGACATTCTGAAGGAGTTCATGGTCCGCAACACCTATATCTATCCGCCGAAGCCCTCGATGCGGATCGTCTCGGACATCTTCTCCTACACCTCGAAGAACATGCCGAAGTTCAACTCGATATCGATCTCCGGCTATCACATGCAGGAGGCCGGCGCGACCGCCGACCTGGAGCTCGCCTATACGATCGCCGACGGGATTGAATATGCCCGCGCCGGCGTCGCGGCGGGGCTCGACATCGACCGTTTCGCGCCGCGCCTGTCGTTCTTCTGGGCGATCGGCATGAATTTCTTCATGGAAGTTGCCAAGCTCAGGGCCGCACGCCTGTTGTGGGCGACGCTGATGAAAAAGAACTTCGCGCCAAAGGACGAGCGGTCGCTGTCCCTGCGCACCCATTGCCAGACCTCCGGCTGGTCGCTGACGGCACAGGATCCCTACAACAACATCATCCGCACCATGATCGAGGCGATGGCCGCGAGCCAGGGGCATACCCAGTCGCTGCACACCAACTCCTTCGACGAAGCAATGGCGCTGCCGACCGACCATTCGGCGCGCATCGCCCGCAACACGCAACTCGTCCTGCAGAAGGAATCCGGCACCACGCGCATCATCGATCCGTGGGGCGGTTCGGCCTATCTCGAACGGCTGACGCATGATCTGGCGGCGCGTGCGCTCGCCCATATCGAGGAGGTCGAGGCTCTCGGCGGCATGGCGGCGGCGATCGAAAAGGGCATACCCAAGCTGCGCATCGAGGAAGCCGCCGCCCGCACGCAGGCGCGCATCGATTCCGGCGAGCAGATGCTGGTCGGCGTCAATGCGCATCGCCCCGGGACCGATATTGAGGTCGACGTGCTGAAGATAGACAATGCCGAGGTCAGGGCCCGGCAACTCTCGAAGCTGCAACGGCTGAAGGGCACGCGCGACGTCGCTGCCGTCGAAAGCGCGCTCGATGCGCTGACCCGTGCCGCACAGAGCGAGGACAACCTCCTGGAGTTCGCCATCCGCGCCGCGCGCGCCAATGCCACTGTCGGCGAAATCTCGTTCGCCCTGGAAAGAGCTTATGGCCGCCATGTGGCCACGGTGCAGACCATTTCCGGTGTCTACCGCAAGGCGCTTGGCGACAGTCCGGTGATCGACCGCCTGCAGGACAAGCTCGGTGCCTTCGAAAAGAAAAACGGCGGCAAGCCGCGCATCCTCGTGGCCAAGATGGGACAGGACGGCCACGACCGCGGGCAAAAGGTGATCGCCACGGCCTTCGCCGATCTCGGCTTCGACGTTACCGTCGGCGCCATGTTCCAAACGCCGGAAGAGATCGCGAAACTGGCTGTCCAGAATGACGTCCACATCATCGGCGCCTCATCGCTGGCAGCGGGTCACCTGACGCTGATCCCAGAATTGCGCGACACGCTGAAGAAGCTCGGCCGCGGCGACATGCTGATCGTGGCCGGTGGCGTCATCCCGCCGCAGGACTATGATGCGGTGCTGCAAGCCGGCGCGGCGGAAATCTTCCCGCCGGGCACGGTCATTCCGGAAGCGGCGGAGCGGCTGCTGGATCGGCTGCTATCCTCGTGACGAATCTGTTATAATATCTGTTGCAACACCCGGCGCACCGCGTTATAATTAGCGTTGCAACAGGATGTTTCATCATGAACACCACAATTCGCAAGATCGGTAATTCGGACGGCCTGATTCTGCCGAAAGAGCTTCTCGATCGATTGAATCTCAAGACAGGCGACAACGTGGTCGTCGTCCAGGAAGGTCAAGAGCTTCGCTTGCGCCGATTGGAAGATTCTGCCGAAGAATTCGAGCGCAAGATGAAGGTAGCGCGCGAGCGGATGAGGAAATACGAGGTTGCCTACCGCGCGCTCGCAAAATGACGGCACATCATTCGCGAGAGTTCGTGGAGTCGATGCATGCCGAGCAGTTGCGTCTTCACGGCGGCGCGTCGGGCATCCGCGATGAAGGCCTGTTGGAATCGGCGCTCGCACGTCCGCAACAGAAAGAAGCATATGGCGAGCCGGATCTGAGCGAACTCGCTGCCGCCTATCTCTTCGGCATCGCAAAGAACCATCCGTTCGTCGATGGGAACAAGCGCACGGCTTTCGCTGCGGCCGACTTGTTTCTCTATTTCAACGCATTAAGCATCGAAGCCGAACAGGAGGAGATCATCCAACTGGTGATGATGGTCGCTGCCGGCGAGATAGACGAAGCGGGTGCGGCCGCATTCTTCCGCGACCATGTCGTCAAGCTCGAAGACTAACTCTCCGAGAGCTTGACGATCTCCCACTCCTTGCCGTTGACGCTGGCCACGTCGCCAACCTTCTTGCCGAACAGCGCGACCGCCATAGGCGAGACGTGCGAGATGCTGCCCTTGGCCGGATCGGCTTCATCCTCGCCGACGATCTTCCAGTGCACCTTCCTGCCGTCGTCACTTTGCAGCGTGACACCCATGCCGAAGCGGACGACATCGCTGCCGGGCTCCGGCACGGAAACCTCGGCACTCTCGCGTCGCGCGGTCCAGTAGCGCAGATCGCGCGACACGACCGCGATGCGCTCGCGGTCGGCTTTCCGCTCCGCTTTCGCCATGATATCGCGCAGATCGGCCAGATTGTCGTCGATCTGCGCCAGGCCGCGCTCCGTCACCAGGTTCCGGTGCGTGCTGATCGGCCGCTCGCGAACACCGGCGATCGCGTTTTCGCTGTCTTCTTCGCGGGTAAAAGCTCTGCTCATCCCCTGAACTTAGGCGCCGAGTGGCTGCCCGACAAGTCATTGCCGCCAAGAAGAGGCGCGTTGAACGTCTGGCATGATTCCTGCGCTGTCGGGGCGGAACACTGGGATTCTGTGCCGATGTTGAACAGACGAACCCTGCTGACGCAGACCACCTGCTTTGCCGTCATGGGCCTCGCGCTCGGCAAGGCGGCGGCCGCCAGCCTGACCGGCATCGAGAAAGCCTCGATGCGCGGCTCGATCAACGCCACCGAACTTCGCGTCCAGCCCGGTACCTCTGACGACCAGAGCAAGGCCTTCGCCAAGCTGCTGCGCGACGCGAACGGCCGCGACATGCCGGTCTTCCTGCCGCCCGGCACCTATGTGGTTTCCAATCTCTCGCTGCCTGGTCGCGTGCGTCTTTCCGGCGTGCCGGGCGCGACGCGGATCGTCTATGGCGGCGACGGCCATTTGTTTATGGCCGAACACGCCGACCATATCGAACTCAGCGGACTGGTTTTCGACGGCGCGAATCGCTCTATGGGCGACTACGCGCAAGGACTGCTCGATCTGCGCCGGGTGGCGCATCTCGTGGTTGACAACTGCCAGATCACGGGCAGCGGCAAGAACGGGCTGGCGCTGGAACACGCCGCGGGCCGGATCGAGCGTTCGGACATATCGGGGGCGGCGGACGCCGGCATCTATTCGGTGGAGGCCGCAGGGCTGGCGATATCAGGCAACACCGTCTCCGATTGCGCCAATGGCGGCATCCTGGTGCACCGCTGGCAAGCTGCGGAAGACGGCACCATGGTCACCGGCAACCGCGTCGAACGCATTGGCGCGCGCAGCGGCGGTACAGGCCAGAACGGTAACGGCATCAATGCCTTCCGCGCCGGCAATGTCGTCATCTCGGGCAATGTGGTCTCCGACTGCGCCTTCTCGGCGATCCGGGCCAACAGCTCCAGCAATTTGCAGATATCGGGCAACACCTGCTCACGCTCGGGCGAGACCGCGGTCTATTCCGAGTTCTCGTTCGAGGGTGCTGTCATCTCCAACAACATCGTCGACGGCGCCGCCAACGGCATCTCGATCGTCAACTTCAACGAGGGCGGCCGCATGGGTGTCTGCTCCGGCAACATCCTGCGCAATCTGTCGACATCAGGCCCCTACACCGCGGATCCACCCGGATTCGGTGTCGGCATCGCCGTCGAGGCCGACACCGTCGCTTCCAACAACGTCATCGAGAACGCGCCGCTCTACGGCATGTCGATCGGCTGGGGGCCGTATCTGCGCAACGTCGTGGCCACCGGCAACATCATTCGCAAGGCAGGCACCGGCATCGTCGTCAGTGTGGTCGAAGGTGCCGGCACGGCCGTCATCTCCGATAACGTCATTGATGGCACGTCGAACGGAGCGGTTGTCGGCCAGCGCTGGGCCGAGCCGGTGACATCAGACCTCACCCAGACCAGCAGCAGCGGCTATGCGCACCTGACCGTCGAGCGCAACCGCGTCAGCTGATTGCCACCTTCAATTCAGGGCCGGCGTCGGCCTCAGCGCCCCGACCTTGGCGCCAATCCGGCTTTCGATAGGCGCATTCGCCAGTTCGAGCAGCTTCGCCGCCAAGGCCTCGTCCGCCCGCAGCAGCCTTGCGAGGACTGCGGCGGCGATTGCATCGCCGGCGCGCCCGGCACCGTCATCGCATTTGACCGCGATGCCGAGGCCGAGTTCCGGAATTGCGGCACAATGGACGCCCTCGGCCCCGCCTTTCGCGAAAATTCGCCCCGGAGCGGCTTCCATCAGCAACAGGTCCGCGCGGCCGGTGCCGGCGACGAAGAACGGCTCCGCCATGCAGGCCGAAAGCAGCCGCTTCGCGGCCTTCGCCCGCTCCGGGCCAAAGCCTTGGGCCGTGGCCATGCGAGCAAAGCCGAGCGCGAAACTCCTGAGCGGCACCGCATAGGTCGGAATCGAGCAGCCGTCGACCGCGCGTTCGTCGGGGCCGTGGACAGCGCCGGTGACTGCCTGCATGGCGTCGTGCACCATTTCCTGCAGGGCGTGATCCGGCCTGACATAGCCGCGATGCGCGATGCCCGAATGGACGCAGGTACAGAGGAAACCGGAGTGCTTGCCGGAACAATTGTTGTGCAGCGCATTCGGCAAACCATCGGCACGCGCGAGCGCAATCTCCGCGTCATGGTTCGAGGGCCAGTGGACCCCGCATTCGAGCGCCGACCCGTCCAGCCCGGCCCTGGCCAGCATGGACCGCGCCACTTCGACATGCGCCGGCTCGCCGGAGTGGGAGGCACAGGCCAGCGCCAGTTCGCGATTGCCGAAGCCATAGGCATCCGCGGCACCCGTTTCGACAAGCGGCAGGGCCTGGATCGCCTTTACGGCGGAACGCGGAAAGACCGGCTTCGACGTATCGCCGATCTCCAGCACCGGCTTGCCGTCGGCATCGAAGACGGCGACGGCGCCGCGATGGGCGCTCTCGACAATGGCGCCGCGCAAAACTTCGATCAGAACCGGATTTGCCATGCTACCTCCCGCGAATGCCGGGGCGGTTTACCTGATCCGGTCGAGAATGGAAACGTAGTTGGCGACCGCCGCACCGCCCATGTTGAAGATGCCGCCGAGTTTCGCGCCCGGCACCTGGATGCCGCCGGCTTCGCCGACAAGCTGCATGGCGGTCAAGACATGCATGGATACGCCGGTGGCGCCGATCGGATGGCCCTTGGCCTTCAGTCCGCCGGAGGGATTGACCGGCAGGCCGCCGTCTTTTGCCGTTGTGCCATCCAGCGCCAGTTTGGCGCCCTCACCCGGCTTGGCCAGTCCCATCGCTTCATACTCGATCAATTCGGCGATAGTGAAGCAGTCATGCGTTTCGACGAAGGAGAGATCGTCGAGCGTTACGCCGGCGTTCTTCAGCGCGCGGGTCCAGGCCTGTTCGCAGCCTTCGAAGGTCAGGATGTCGCGCTTCGACATCGGCAGGAAATCCTGCACATGCTCGTTGGCGCGGAAGGCGACCGCGCGGCGCATCTTCAGCGCCGTTGCCGTGTCGGCAAGGACAAGGGCAGCGGCGCCGTCGGAGACCAGCGAGCAGTCGGTGCGCTTCAAGGGTCCTGCGACGAACGGGTTTTTCTCGCTCTCCTGCCGGCAGAAGTCATAGCCGAAATCCTTGCGCATCTGCGCATAGGGATTGTCGACGCCATTCTTGTGGTTCTTGGCAGCGATCATGGCGAGCGCATCCGACTGGTCGCCATAGCGCTGGAAATAGGCCTGCGCGATCTTGCCGAAGACGCCGGCGAAGCCGGCTGGCGTGTCGCCGTCCTCGGGCAGATAGGAAGCTTTCAGCAAATTCTTGCCGATTTCGGGCCCGGGCGTCGTCGTCATCTGCTCGGCGCCAACCACCAGCACGATGCGGGCGGCGTTTGCATCAATGGCGCGGATACCTTGCCTGACCGCCGCCGAACCGGTGGCGCAAGCGTTCTCGACGCGTGTCGCCGGCTTGAAGCGCAGCCGGTCGTCCGCCTGGAGAACCAGGCTTGCCGTGAAATCCTGCGCCGAAAAACCGGCATTGAAATGGCCGAGCACGATCTCGTCGACCTCGTCCGGGCCAATACCGGCATGGTCGAGCGCGTCCGTCGCGACCTTGACGATCAGGTTTTCGAGCGTCTCGCCCTCAAGCTTGCCGAAGCGCGAATGCGCCCAGCCAACGATGCATGCGGTCATGGCGGTCTCCATCCTTGGCGCCAGCGCCCATGGCTCGTGACGCACTTCGCTTTTATTGTTCAAATATAAACATTCTCGCCCGGGCCGTGAAGGGCCGCAACGCAACAATCGCTTGGTACAGGTCGCGTCGAGGTCGATTTTTTATTGATTGACGCGTCAATAAAAAATAATCTCCCGCAAAAATCGGAAACGGCATGCCAAAAGTCGGAATGGAGCCATTGCGCCGCAGGGCGCTCATCGACGCGACGATCTCGGCGATCGGCGAGCGTGGCTCGCTTGACGTGACCATGTCCGAGATCGCCGGACGCGCCGGTGTCTCTTCAGCGCTCGCCCACCACTATTTCGGCGCCAAGGACGAGCTGCTGTTCGCGACGATGCGGCACATCCTGGCCGAACTGACCATCGATATGCGCCGCGCCTTGCAGTGCGCCGGCACCGCGCGCGAGCGCGTCTCGGCCGTGGTCGCCGTCAACTTCTCCGATGTCCAGTTCCAGGCCGAAACCATTGCCGCATGGCTCGCGTTCTATGTCGAGGCGCAGCAATCGTCTTCGCTGCGCCGGCTGCTTAGAATCTATGCTCGGCGGCTGCATTCCAACCTGATGAGTGGATTGACCGGCATCCTGCCGAGGACCGAGGCCGACCGCGCCGCGGAAGCGACGGCGGCGATGATCGACGGGCTCTACATCAGGCGCGCGCTGAAGGATGGCGTGCCTGACGCCGCGACCGCGATCGCGCTGGTCGAGGATTATCTCGAAACCAAACTTGGCGGACGGCACAAGCAGTGACAGCGAAGCGACCCAATTTCCTGATCGTCATGGTCGACCAGCTCAACGGGACCTTGTTCCCGGATGGGCCGGCGGAATTTCTGCACACACCGCATCTGAAGGCACTGGCGGCGCGTTCGGCGCGCTTTGCCAACAACTACACCGCCTCGCCACTCTGCGCGCCGGGCCGTGCCTCGTTCATGAGCGGCCAGTTGCCGTCGCGCACCGGGGTCTATGACAATGCCGCCGAGTTCGCCTCGTCGATCCCGACCTTCGCCCATCATTTGCGTGCGGCCGGCTACTACACCTGCCTGTCGGGCAAGATGCATTTCGTCGGACCTGATCAGCTGCACGGTTTCGAGGAACGGCTGACCACCGACATCTATCCGGCGGATTTCGGCTGGACGCCGGACTACCGCAAACCCGGTGAGCGCATCGAGTGGTGGTATCATAATCTGGGTTCGGTGACCGGCGCCGGCGTTGCGGAAACAACCAACCAGATGGAGTATGACGACGAGGTCGTGTTCCTCGCGTCTCAGAAGCTCTATCAGCTTTCGCGCGAACAGGACGATGCGAGCCATCGGCCCTGGTGCCTCACCGTCTCGCTGTCGCATCCGCACGATCCCTATGTCGCGCGCAAGCAGTATTGGGATCTCTATGAGCATTGCCAGGTGCTGGATCCGGAAACCGGGTACATCGCTGAAGACGAGCAGGATCCGCATTCTCGGCGGCTGTACCATGCCAGCGACTATCCCTCTTTCGAGATCACGCCTGAAGAGGTGCGTCGTTCGCGGCGCGGCTATTTCGCCAACATCTCCTATGTCGACGACAAGGTCGGCGAGCTCCTCGACGTTCTCACGCGGACGCGCATGCTCGACGACACGATCCTCCTGTTCTGCTCGGATCACGGCGACATGCTCGGCGAGCGAGGCCTGTGGTTCAAGATGAGCTTCTTCGAAGGCTCGGCGCGAGTGCCGTTGATGATTGCCGGCAAGGGCATTCGTGCCGGGCTGATCGAGGCGCCGGTCTCCAATCTCGACGTAGCACCAACGCTTTGCGACCTTGCCGGCATCGACATCGGGGCGATCGCGCCGTGGACCGACGGCCAGTCGCTGCTGCCGCTCACCAAGGGCGGGCAGCGCACGACACCGGTGCTGATCGAGTACGCGGCGGAGGGCTCCTATGCGCCCTTGGTGGCAATCCGCGAAGGCAGGTACAAATTCGTCCATTGCGAACTCGATCCGCCGCAATTGTTCGATCTCGAAGCCGATCCGCTCGAGCGGGACAATCTGGCCGCCGACCCCGCCAATGCGGGTCTTGTGGCGGCATTCCTGGAAAAGGTCCGGGCGCGTTGGGACATGGCCGGCTTCGATGCCGCCGTGCGCGAAAACCAGGCACGCCGCTGGGTCGTCTATCCGGCGCTGCGCAACGGCGCCTATTACCCTTGGGATTTCCAGCCGTTGCAGAAAGCGTCAGAGCGGTACATGCGCAATCACATGAACCTCGACAATCTCGAAGAGAGCAAAAGGTATCCGCGAGGCGAATGATGGCAGACCTTCTCGTTCCCACTCTCGACCATCTCAGGCAGGCCTACGCGGTAACGTCACGGGCGACACAGGTCACGCCGCTGCTGGAATCGGCGGCGCTCGCCAGAGAAACCGGCGCGGCCCGGGTCTTCATCAAGCCGGAATCGCTGCAATGGGCCGGATCCTTCAAGGTTCGCGGCGCTTATTGGCGGCTGAAGCGGCTTTCGCCCGACGAGGCGAAGAAGGGCGTCGTCGCCTATTCCTCGGGCAATTTCGCGCAAGGGCTGGCCGCGGCCGGCCAGGCGCTCGGCATTCCCGTGACCATCGTCATGCCGATCGACGCGCCGGCCGCCAAGCGCGATGCTACCGCGGGTTATGGCGCGCGCGTCGTGCTGACCGACCATGACGATCGCGCGCGTGAAGAGGTCGCGGCGGCCAAGGCGCGCGAAATCGCTGAAACAGAAGGGCTAGCGCTCCTGCATCCATTCGACGATCCCGAGATCGTCGCCGGTCAGGCGGGTGCCGGCCTCGAAGCGCTCGACCAGCTGTCGGGTAAGGATGCCAGCGCCGATCTCTTGTTCTGCTCGGTCGGCGGCGGTGGGCTGATCGGCGGCGTTTCGCTCGCCTTCCACTATCTGTCGCCGGCGACCGAGATCATCGGCGTAGAGCCCGAAGGGTTCGACGGCATGGGCTCTTCACTGGCGCATGGCAGCATCGAGACCATGCCGATCGGTCCGAAATCGATCTGCGACGGACTGATGTCGCGCCGGCCCGGCGACGCGCCGTTCGCCGCGGTCAAGACCGCTGGCGTGCGCGGCATCACGGTCGACGATCAGTCGGTGCGGCGCGCGATGCGGATCGCTTTCGAGCGGATGAAGCTGGTGCTCGAACCGTCAGGTGCGGCGTCGCTGGCGGCATTGCTCGGTGGCAAGGTGGATGTGGCGGGAAAAACCGTCCTGGTGGTGGCTACCGGCGGCAACGTTTCGCTCGCCGATTTTATGGCGCATATGAACCATGCTTGAAGCGGATTTCGTTATCATCGGCTCCGGCTCCGCCGGCTCGGCCATGGCCTATCGCTTGTCGGAAGACGGCAAGCATTCGGTCATCGTCATCGAATTCGGCGGCACTGATATCGGGCCGCTGATCCAGATGCCTTCGGCGCTGTCGATACCGCTCAACATGAGCCTCTACGACTGGGGATTCGCCAGTGAACCGGAACCGCATCTGGGTGGCCGCGTGCTGGCGACGCCGCGCGGCAAGGTGATCGGCGGCTCGTCCTCGATCAACGGCATGGTCTATGTGCGCGGCCACGCCCGCGACTTCGACCATTGGGCCGAACAGGGCGCGGCCGGCTGGGGCTTCGCCGACGTGCTGCCCTACTTCAAACGCATGGAGGATTCAGATGGCGGCGAGGATGGCTGGCGCGGGCACGGCGGCCCGCTGCATGTGCAGCGCGGCTCCCGGCGCAATCCGCTCTATGGCGCCTTCGTCGAAGCGGGCCGCCAGGCAGGGTTTGAACTGACCGACGACTACAATGGCGCCAAGCAGGAAGGCTTCGGCCCGATGGAGCAGACCATTCTGGGCGGCCGCCGCTGGTCGGCGGCATCAGCCTATCTGAAGCCGGCGCTCCGGCGCAAAAACGTCAGACTGGTCAAAGGCTTTGCGCGCCGGGTGATCATCGAGAATCAACGCGCCATCGGCGTCGAGATCGAAGCTCACAAACAGATTCAGGTCGTTAAGGCGCGACGTGAAGTAATCGTCGCGGCGTCGTCGATCAACTCGCCGAAGATCCTGATGCTGTCCGGTATCGGCCCGGCCGGGCATTTGCACGAAAACGGCATTGCCGTCGTGGCCGACCGGCCTGGCGTCGGCGGCAACCTGCAGGACCATCTGGAGCTCTACATCCAGCAGGAATCGACCAAACCGATCACGCTGAATTCAGTGCTGAACCCGTTCTCCAAGGCGATGATCGGGGCGCAGTGGCTGTTCTTCAAATCGGGCCTTGGCGCCACCAATCATTTCGAGGCGGCCGCCTTCGTGCGCTCGCAGGCAGGCGTCGACTATCCCGACATCCAGTACCACTTCATCCCGGCGGCGGTGCGTTACGACGGCAAGGCGGCGGCGAAGTCGCACGGCTTCCAGGCGCATGTCGGACCGATGCGCTCGAAGTCGCGCGGCTCGGTGACGCTGCGCTCGCCGGATCCGAAAGCGAAGCCGGTCATCCGCTTCAACTACATGTCGCATCCGGACGACTGGGCGGAGTTCCGCCACTGCATCCGCCTGACCCGCGAGATCTTCGGCCAGTCGGCCTTCGATGCCTATCGCGGACAGGAACTCTCGCCGGGCAGCCATGTCCAGTCGGACGACGATCTCGACGTGTTCATCCGCGACCATGCCGAAAGCGCCTACCACCCCTGCGGCACCTGCCGAATGGGCCGCGTCGATGATCAATCGAGCGTGGTCGATCCGGAATGCCGGGTCATCGGCGTCGACGGATTGCGGGTCGCCGACTCCTCGATCTTCCCGCGCGTGACCAACGGCAACCTCAACGCGCCATCGATCATGACCGGCGAAAAAGCGTCCGATCACATCCTTGGCCGCACGCCGCTCGCGCCGTCCAACCAGGAACCATGGATCAATCCGCGCTGGCAGGCTTCCGACAGATAGGCCATGATCCGCCGATAGAGTGAGCTGCCCGACAGGCGCCCGCCCAATAACCGTCTTGGGCACAACGATTGGAGACCTCCCATGCGCGCCCAGCCCACGGCTTCGCACTATGTCAACGGACGCTATATCGAGGACGAAGGCGGCGCGCCGCTGCCGGTGATCTATCCGGCCACGGGCGAGACCATCGCCATGCTGCGATCGGCGACGCCGAACGTGCTGGAACTGGCGGTCGAGGCCGCCCGCGCCGCACAGCCGGCCTGGGCGCGGCTTAAGCCGGTCGAGCGCGGCCGCATCCTGCGCCGAGCCGCCGACATTTTGCGCGCCCGCAACGCCGATCTTGCCCGCATCGAGACGCTCGACACCGGGAAGGCGATCCAGGAGACACTGGTGGCGGATGCACCTTCCGCTGCGGACTGCCTTGAATATTTCGCCGGCGCGGTCGCTGTCTTCAACGGCGAAGCGGTCGACCTCGGCGGGCCGTTCGCCTATACGCGCCGCGAGGCGCTCGGCGTCTGTGTCGGCATCGGCGCATGGAACTATCCGATCCAGATCGCCGGCTGGAAATCCGCACCCGCACTCGCCATGGGCAATGCCATGGTGTTCAAGCCATCGGAAAACACGCCGCTTTCGGCGCTGGCGCTGGCCGAGATCTACTCGGAAGCCGGCCTGCCCGACGGGCTGTTCAACGTCGTGCAAGGCTATGGCGACGTCGGCGCCGGCCTTGTCGGCCATGATGTCGTGGCCAAGGTCTCGGTGACCGGCTCGGTGCCGACCGGGCGCAAGGTGCTGTCGCTAGCGGGCTCCAGGATGAAGCACGCGACGATGGAACTCGGCGGCAAGTCGCCGCTGATCGTCTTCGACGATGCCGATCTCGAAAATGCGATTGGCGGCGCCATGCTCGGCAACTTCTATTCGACCGGCCAGATCTGTTCCAACGGCACGCGCGTTTTCGTCCAGAGTGGCATTCACGACCGCTTTGTCGAGCGGCTGATCGAACGGACCAAGAAAATCCGCATCGGCGATCCGCTCGACCCGGAAACGCAGATGGGGCCGCTGGTCTCCAAGGCACAGCAAGACAAAGTCGTCGGCTATATCGAGGCCGGCAAGCACGATGGGGCGACGCTGGCCTGTGGCGGCAATGTGCCGTCGCTGCAGGGCTTCCAGGGCGGCTTCTTCGTCGAGCCGACCGTGTTCACCGCCGTTACCGACACGATGCGGATCGCCCGCGAGGAGATTTTCGGCCCGGTCATGAGCGTGCTGAAATTCGACAGCGAGGACGAGGTGATCGACCGCGCCAACGACACCGAGTTCGGTCTTGCCGCCGGCGTCTTCACGCGCGACCTGCCGCGCGCCCACCGCGTCATCGCCGAGTTGCAGGCCGGAACCTGCTGGATCAATGCCTACAATCTGACACCGGTGGAAATTCCCTTCGGCGGCGTCAAGCAATCGGGCATCGGGCGGGAGAACTCGCTGGCGGCGCTGGCGCTCTATTCGCAGCTGAAGTCGATCTATGTCGAGACCGGGGACGTCGCCAGTCCGTACTGATCCCGCCTACTTCTCCGCCGTTCCATCCAGATACTGCGTCAGCGCACAGACCAGATGGTAGAAGATGCTCGCCGGCACGTCAGATGCCAGCGAGCGGCCGCGCTCGTCGATGCGATCGATCCAAAGACCCAGCGGCGCCGGGTCGATATGCCAGCGGAACAGCCGGCCGACCCTCGCCTCGATCTCCGGCTTCAGATCGGGGCCGCCCGAGCCATCCAGGGCGATCGCCGCCTTGAGTGCCTCGGCCTGCGGCCAGCTGCGCGAGATCAGGTCGAGCGGCAGTCCTTGCCGCGAGACTGCGCCATAGGCAAGGCCAGTGGCCCGGTTGAGGCCGTTGGCGATTGCCGATGCGTAGAGTTTTCGGGCGAAGACGCTCAGCTCGGCCTGGCCGCTGCGGCCGGCGAAATCGACCAGCAGCGATGCCCATTCGAAGTGATGGCCAGGTTCGGTCCAGGTCCCCTTCTCTCCCGGTACCGGTTTCCATTCTGCATCGAAATACTCGCCGAGCGTCCAGCTCTCGGCGTCGAAGAAATGGCTGCGGAAGAGGTCGATGATGCGCGCCGCGCGACGCAGATGCGCACGCTCACCGGTTGCCTGGTGCCAAGCCAGGAAAGCTTCGAGCAGATGCATGTGGGGGTTGGAGCGTCGCTCGCCCGCCCCGTCCGAGGTGTCGAGGAAGCCGGTCATGCGGCTGTCCTCCAGATGCGCATCGAGGAAGGTGAAGGTCTCTTGCCCGAGCCGCAAGGCATCGGCATTGCCCGACATATGCGCATGCGCCAGCGCCAGCAGGATGCAGGAATGATCGTAGGCGTCCTCGACGGGATCGGCGACGGAGCCATCGACATTCAGCGTGCGCACCCAACCGCCCCGTTCGGTGCGGCCCTGCCCCGCCATGAAGTCGATGCCATGCGCGATCAGCCGGTCGGCCGGCCCGGTCCAACCGCGCTCCTTGGCAACCGCGAAGGCATAGACCTGCCTGGCCTGGGTGCGCATGCGCTTGGGCTTGACGAGCGGCTTGGCGTCGAAACCCAGCGCCTCGTGGAAGCCACCGTGGCGCTCGTCGACGCCTGATGTCGACCACAACGGCAAGGTCTCCTGGAACAGCCAGTGATGAACGCGCCGCCGCCAGGCGCCACTTTCGATGACGCGGTCATGCGCCGGCGTGAACCTGGTTTCCAGCCGTCCCGACTTTTCGAGTTGTTCGACGATCTTCTGACGTGCTGGCTGTGGCTCACCGGGGCAACGAAAGTGGCATCCGCCGTCGAGACAATGGCAACGTCCTTCATGCCGATGGCCGACAGCAGGCGGCCGTCGCTGCGGATATAGGAATTCTCGCAATCTATGGCGACGACATCGCCGACAACGACGTTGCCCCGGTCGTCGGCGGGACCGACATCGAGGAGCGATTGCCAGGAGCCGAGATCGTTCCAGCGGAAGCCGGCCGGCACCATGGCTATGTCTTTTGCCCGCTCCATGATGGCATAGTCGATCGAGTTCGACCGGATCGCCGCGTAAAGTTCCAGCGGCATATAGAGGCCGGACAGGTCCGTCGTGGCCGCCTCGTAGGCCGCTTCGGTGGCGTGCCAGATGTCGGGCTGGAATGTCTTGAAGGCGTCGCGCATGGCACCGGCCCGAAACAGGAAGATGCCGGTGTTCCAGTAGAAATTTCCCGCCTTGAGATAGTCGTTGGCCGTCGCAAGGTCGGGCTTCTCGACAAAGCGCGAAACGTCGAACACCCCGCCCTTCTCGGCCGATACCTCGATATAGCCGTAACCGGTTTCCGGCTGGGTCGGTTTGATGCCGAACACCACCAGACGGCCGGCGCGCGCCGCCTGCGATCCCGCCTCGATACTTTGCCAGAATTGCCCTGCCGTCGCTATTTCATGGTCCGAGGGCACCACCAGAACCAGGCTGTCGCCGAATTCCGACAGCGTGCGCAGGGTCGCCAGTGCGACGGCGGCGGCCGTGTTGCGTCCCGCCGGCTCGAACAGCGGGCCGCCGCCGGCAAGATCGAGACCGGCCAAGTCGGCATGGACACGATCGGCGTGACGCTCCGATGCGATCAGGAAGATCGGCGTCTCGCCAGCCGGTCTCGCCGTCAGGCGGCGCAAGGTCTTGGCGAGCATGGAACCGTCGCCCGACAGATCGTGGAACTGCTTGGGATTGTCCTCGCGTGACAGCGGCCACAGCCGAGAGCCGACGCCGCCGCTCATGACAAAACTGACGATGCGCTGGCCCATGGATGCCCTGTCAAAAAGTCTGGTTGTAAGCGCCGACTTCCGGACTGCGGCGCAGCACGGCATCTACGGCATCGAACATCTGCCGGCGACGCTCGGACGAGACCGGACTTTCGACGACCACGACCAGTTCCGGCTTGTTCGACGAAGCGCGCACCAGACCCCAGGTACCGTCCTCGGCAACGACGCGCACGCCATTGACGGTGATGAGATCCACGATCTTCTGGCCGGCAAAACTGGAGCCGTCACGCTTCATCGCCTGAAAATCGGAGACCACTCGCTCGACCACGCCATATTTCACATCGTCCGCGCAGTGCGGGGACATTGTGGGCGTGCCGAAGGTCAGTGGCAGTGCCCCGTAGAGATCGGCCATCGAACTGGCGGGGTTACGGTCCAGCATCTGACAGATGGCGATTGCCGTGACCAGTCCGTCGTCATAGCCGCGCCCGATTGGGGGATTGAAGAAGAAGTGGCCTGATTTTTCGAAGCCGGCGACCGCGCCGAGTTCGGCAACCCGGCGCTTGATGTAGGAATGGCCGGTCTTCCAATAGTCGGTAACGGCGCCATTGGCGCGCAGCACCGTGTCGGTGTTGAACAGTCCGGTCGACTTGACGTCGACAACGAAGGTCGAACCCGGATGGAGCCGCGAAATATCCCGCGCAAGCATGACGCCGACCTTATCGGCAAAGATCTCGTTGCCTTCATTGTCGACGACACCGCAGCGGTCGCCGTCGCCATCGAAGCCCAGACCGACATCGGCCCCTGTCTCCAGCACCTTGTCCCTGATTGCATGCAGCATCTGCATGTCCTCCGGATTGGGGTTGTAGTTTGGAAACGTATGATCAAGCTCGACATCGAGCGGGATCACTTCGCAGCCGATGCGCTGCAGGGCTTCCGGGGCAAAGGCGCCAGCAGTGCCGTTGCCGCAGGCGGCGACCACTTTCAGCTTTCGTCTGATGCGCTTGTCCCTTGTTACATCGTCGAGATAGGTGGCGCGAAAATTGTCGACGAAATCATAGGAGCCGCCGCCGGTAAGGTCGAAATCGGCGGCCAGAACGATCGCCTTCAGCGCGCTCATCTCCTCGGGGCCGAAGGTCAGCGCCCGCGCCGCTCCCATCTTGACGCCGGTCCAGCCATTCTCGT
Source organism: Mesorhizobium sp. B2-7-3 (assembly GCF_006440715.1). Taxonomy (NCBI): domain Bacteria; kingdom Pseudomonadati; phylum Pseudomonadota; class Alphaproteobacteria; order Hyphomicrobiales; family Phyllobacteriaceae; genus Mesorhizobium; species Mesorhizobium sp. B2-7-3. The sequence goes on along the minus strand of NZ_VFTY01000015.1, from coordinate 98,181 downwards.
TGTGCGATGCGGTGACCATGGCCACCGACTGCGTCTCCAGCGCGAATTGCGCGAAATAGGCCATCGGCGACAGCGCCAGACCGATATCCTTCACCCGTGCGCCGGCCGCCATCAGCCCGGAAACCAACGCCAGCTTGATGCCGAGCGAATAGGATCTGAAATCATGCCCGGTGACGATGTCAGGCCCAGCGCCGAGCCGCCGGATCAGCGTGCCGAGCCCCATGCCAAGCGCCTGGACCCCGATCAGATTGAGTTCAGGCGGCACTGCCGAACCGGGATGGCCGAACCACCAGCGCGCATCATATTCACGAAAACCGGATGGCTTGATCAGAGCCGCGGTTTCGAAGTCGAAGCTGTTTGGCCACGCTTCGCCGACGATTTTTAGGGGCAAGACGGCAGGGCTCCTAGCGGCAGAAATACGATCCATCAAGGCAGCGGCTTAGCACACCAGGCTTTAAGCCACGTTTATCCCGGATGGAAATTCGGGCCTTCCGGCAACGCCCGCAGAAAGCGGACGAAATGCGACAGAAGGGCTGCCATTGCCGCTTGCAGGAACGATGTGTGGCGGCTATAAGCCCGCGATCTGGTCACGGAGTGTAGCGCAGCCTGGTAGCGCACCTCGTTCGGGACGAGGGGGTCGCAGGTTCAAATCCTGCCACTCCGACCAGAAAAAACAATGTGTTAGCGCATCCCGACTTTGGCGCCCCACCCGAGATTCACCAGAGATAGAGCCTTGTCCAAGATGATGCCTGTTCCTAGGGAACGGACACGAGATTCGTTCCTCTTTGGGGGCATGGGCCACGAAGTCCCTGCCCTCATATGCAGGCGTTTAACGCAGGCCGAAAAAGCTCAATACCGCTATGACGACGACCACCGCTCCCACAAGCCAAATGATGTTGTTCATAATCTCACTCCTGTTGCCTGGTGAAGCCCGCGCCTCTGGCGGAGGACGCGGGCCGATCAGCCTTTGCCTGCTGATCTTCAGCGAACACCAAACCGTGATGTCCGCTGCGGGAAGAACTGTTAGGCCGGCCTAATGTTCCGTCGCCTGACGGGGATCTGGCGACAGGTGGGCGAACTGTCTTAACAATTGCGGCAGAGCGTTCCTCCCTGGCAGTGACAGAACGCGGGTGACGTTTGCCGCCGCCTGGGCAGATGGCCGGAAGCAAGCCTCCTCTTTGCCAATCGTGGCGACGCGATAGCCAGCCCTTCGCTTGCGTGCGGCTGTCCCCCGGGGAACCGGAACCAAAGGGATCAGCAGCAGTTGTAACCAACGAAGGGCTAATCAAAGCAGTTGGAGAACTTGCAATGAAAACAATGATCATGTGCGCTTTGGCGCTTTCAATGGGATTGCCCGCTTTGGCTTCGGCAGCCGAGGCCGACGTCGTCATCAGGACCCACCATCGGCACCACCACAACGTCAGGATCATCAATGAGGAAGGCCAGCGCCTGCATCACCGACACCACGGGACGGTGGCGTTCTATGACCATGGCCGGCGGCATCACGATCGGAATGCAGTCGTCGTCACCGGCTCCGTTTCCACCCACCACCGTCACCATCATCCGGTGGTAATGGAAAACGGCGGTTACTGATGCCCAACTGGTGGCCCGGCTCTCGCGAGCCCGGCCACCAGGTGACTTTGCCCAGCACGCTCGCGCGCGTTTCATGCGAATAGCTTCGAGTTCTCGCCCGCGGCTGAAATGCAGCCATGCGAAGCGATCGTTTCAACTTCGAATCTCCCATACCGCTCGGAAGCGTCGCGGGAATTCTGCTCGATGACCAGGTCATTTGAGCTGGCCTGGCCAAGACTTCAGGGTTCGCCAGATCCATGCTCGCTCACGAAGCCTATCGGCCTGGGAAAGAACTGGGCTGCGCTAATGTGCCAAGAGATTAGCTGAGGACTATTCCAGCCACCATGAAGGTGATGGCAACCGCGAAAATCGGTGCGAGCAACCAGCGCGCCTGACCAACACTCTTCTCCATCAAATTCCTCCGGTATTGCAGCAGACAACGGTGACGAAGAGCGACTGTTCCGGCCGGCCCGCTTGGCAAGACCAATGCGTTCCAGGCCCAGACTTAGGTCCGACCTCCGCCCGACCGAAGCCCTGCCCTGGGAACGTTTCCGCTCGGCCCAAGTTCGAGATCGGGCGCGGGAAAACCAAGCGAAGCGGGAACGGATGAGCACCACCATGTCGAACCATGAGACTGTAACATCCCATGTGTTGGGGATGCGCATAGATAGCCTCAAAACCAGAATGCAACACGCTCAGATCACCGAGGGTGAAATGAAGACCTTCCAAAAGGTAGCGGCCGTGATTGAAGGCGGGCGAGGCCGCATCGACGGCGACGATCTGATCGCCGCATCCTTCGTTACCGACACGCTGACGGACGCGATGTCCGAGTAACCATGCCAACAATCAGTAAGCTTTTCGAATCCCATGCCGAAGCGGCGCGGATTGCCGGCGACCTGTTGGCGGCCGGGGTTCCGCGCGTACAGGTCGCCATTATCGGGCCCTATCGTGACGAAATCGATGTCCTGAGGTCTCCGGGTGTCATGCTGGGCGCTGCCGCCGGGCTGTTGGCGTGCCTCGGCGCCGTTGCTGTTTACGACATCAACCTTTTCCCGACCGGCCTATCGGCAATAGCCTTGGCCAGCGTGTTCTGCGGCGGCCTTGGCGGATTGCTCGAAGCCATTGTCGCGGCCGCCAGAAGACCCGAGCGGCCAAGTATTGGCGGGGGGATTGTGCTGGTAACGGCGCATGTCGACGACAATGCGACCGACATTGCCCAGATGATGCTCGGCGGTTGTGACTCCATGACCGAATTGGCCGCCCAAGCAGCGTAAAAATTCCGACAGCGATAATTGGCCGATAGCCAGTGCAGAACGCGAGCACTGGCCGGCCGGTGAAACTTTGACGAATTGGCTATCAGCGCTAGGTTGATCGATGAAGATCAGGGAGGCGGCAAAAACGGCCGGGCCGGACGCGCGCATGAGTTTGATTTCAAGGACAAGGTCGGCACCCGCTCTTCTGGCTGCGGCCTTCATGGCTGCCGGATGCTCATCGATCGGCAGGACGGCCAATCCGGCCAAATACGAGAGCATGAGCTGTAGCGACCTCAACAGTGCGCTGGGAAGCAGCGCGCGCGACATCTCGCAGACGGCGATCACCCGCGGCAAGGTCGTCAACACCAGCGTGCCGCGCTGGCTGCTGGGCGGATCGCGCGTCAAGACCGCGGTCGCCAACCGCGAAACGGCCAGGATCGACCGGCTGAAGCGACAGCAGGATGCCATTGTCGCTGTGCGCGCACGCAAGTGCGCGAGCTGAGCGACAGACGACGCCACGACAATTGCCCCTGCCGGCGCCTTACGCGCTCAGTCGAAACCGTGTGACGTCGATCGCGGCGTTCATCAGCGTCTGCGTATAAGGCGCCCGTGGATTGCTGAAGATCTCTTCCGTCGGCCCCTCTTCGACGATCTTGCCTTGCTTCATGACGATGATGTAGTCGGCCATTGCGCGCACGACCGACAGATCGTGGCTGATGAAGAGGTAGGACAGTTCGTGGTCGGCCTGCAGCTTGCGCAGCAGTTCGACGATCTGTTTCTGCACCGAGCGGTCAAGCGCCGATGTCGGCTCGTCCAGCACGACCATCTTCGGTTTCAGAATCATGGCGCGGGCAATGGCGATGCGCTGCCGTTGTCCGCCGGAAAATTCGTGCGGGTAGCGGTTGCGGGCATTGGGGTCGAGGCCGACCTCGCGCAGGGCCTCGACCGCGCGCTGGTCGCGCTGCTTTCCTGAAAGGTTGGGCTCATGCACCAGCAGCCCTTCGGTGACGACCTGACCGACGGTCATGCGCGGCGACAGCGAGCCGAACGGATCCTGGAAGACAAGTTGCATCTGGCGCCGCAGCGGCCGCATCTGCTGCCGGTCGGCAGTGGAGATATCGCGATCGCCGAACCGAATGAGCCCATCGCTCGGCAGCAACCGCAGCAAGGCGCGGCCGAGCGTCGACTTGCCCGAGCCGGATTCGCCGACAATGCCGATGGTCTGGTTGCGCTGCAGCCGGATCGAGATGTGATCGACGGCCCGCAGCATCAGCGGTTCGCCGGCCAGAAACCCACCGCCGATCCTGAATGTGACTTCGACATTCCTACCTTCGAGCACCACCGGCGCATCGCCTGGCGGCGGCGCCTTGGTTCCCGTCGGCTCGGCCGCCAGCAGCATTTTGGTGTAGGCGTGCCGCGGATTGGCAAAAATGGCTTCCGCCTCGCCTTCCTCGACCACCTCGCCCTGGCGCATGACATAGACACGGTCGGCAAAGCGCCGGACGATACCGAGGTCATGGGTGATGAAGACGATCGCCATGCCGAGCTTGCGCTGCAGTTCGGCCAAAAGCATCAGAATCTGCGCCTGGATGGTGACGTCAAGCGCCGTCGTCGGCTCGTCGGCGATCAGGATGTCGGGGTCATTGGCGAGCGCCATCGCGATCATCACGCGCTGGCGTTGGCCGCCGGACATTTCGTGCGGATAGGATTTCATCCGCCGTTCCGGATCGGGAATATGCACGAGCCGCAGCAACTTGAGCGCCTCTTCATGCGCAGCGGCGGCACTCAGGCCCCTATGGCGGCGGATCGGCTCGATCAGCTGGTTGCCGATCGAATAGAGCGGATCGAGCGAAGTCATCGGTTCCTGGAAGATCATGCTGATCTTGCGGCCGCGGACCTTGTTCAGCTCGGACTTGCTCAGGGTCAGCAGGTTGCGGCCGCGATAGTCGACATGGCCTGACGCTTCGCCATTGGAGGCCAGCAGGCTCATCGCCGCCATCATCGTTTGGCTTTTGCCGGAGCCGGACTCGCCGACCACGGCAACCGTTTCACCCGCGTTGACGTGGATGTTGATGCCCTTGACCGCTTCGACCGCACCGTCGAGGGTGCGGAAGCGGACGCGAAGGTCCTTGACGCTGAGGATCGTTTCGGAAGCAGCCATTTCAGCGGTCCCCATCTTTATCGATCCCGTGGGTCGAGCGCGTCGCGCAGGCCGTCGCCGACGAAATTCAAGGCGAACAGCGTCGAGACCAGAAAGAAGGCGGGAAACAGGAGCAGCCAGTTGGCGGTGCCGATGTTCTTGGCGCCGACCGAGATCAGCACGCCCCAGCTGGTCATCGGCTCCTGGATGCCAAGCCCGAGGAACGACAGGAAGCTCTCCAGGATGATGACCTGCGGCACCAGCAGTGTCATGTAGATCACCACTGGGCCAAGCAGGTTCGGGATGACATGGCGGATCAGGATGCCACGCTGGCCAATGCCCATGGCTTCCGCCGCCTGGACATATTCCTGCCGGCGAATCGACAGCGCCTGGCCGCGCACGATGCGCGCCATGTCGAGCCACAGCACGGCACCGACCGCCAGGAACATCAGCACGAAGTTGCGGCCGAAGAACACCACCAGCATGATGACGAAGAAGATGAACGGCAAGGAATAGAGCACGTCGACGATGCGCATCATCACTTCATCGACCTTGCCGCCGGAAAAGCCGGCGGCGGCGCCGTAGATCACGCCGATCACCACCGCCACGACACCGGCCAGCAGACCGATGGCCAGCGATATGCGCCCGGCCATCAGCGTGCGGGAGAGAAGATCGCGGCCGGTATTGTCGGTGCCGAACAGGAAATACTGCTGCTTGACCGATGCGCTCATCGTCACTTCGAGGCCGTCGGGCGACTTGTTTTCGATCTTGGTGTCGTCGAAGGCATCGGACCGGTCGAGGTAGCGGATGTTGCGGTCGTCGATCGGCTTGGTCGACTTGACCGTGACGAAGACCTGGCTCCCCTCCTGATGCCACTCCTTGATGTCGACCCGCATGCGCTTGATCGCTTCAGTGAGCGCGGTCTCGATCATATCGGGTTTCGGATAGGCCGAGAGGCTTGGCGGCATGCGCACGTAGTCGGCGTAGATGGTCGTGTATTGATGCGGCACGAACCACGGGCCAAAGACGCTGATGATCCCAATCAGAACGAGGTAGTAGAGGCTGAACATGGCGGCGCGATTGGCCTTGAGGCGCGCCCAGGCATCGCCCCAAAGCGAGCGACCAACGATTGCGGGGGCCGTGGCTGCGATGTCAGTCATAGCGCACCCTCGGGTCGACGACCGCGTACATGACGTCGACGATCAGGTTGAAGACGATGGTAAAAATGGCGATCACCACCACCGTTCCCATCACCAGCGTATAATCGCGGTTGAGCGCGGCATCGACGAAATAGCGGCCGACGCCGGGAATGGAGAAGATCGTCTCGACGATGACCGAGCCGGTCAGCAGTGCCGCCGCCGCCGGGCCGGTGAAGGAGACGATCGGCAGGATGGCGCCGCGCAACGCGTGCTTGACCACCACCGACCAGTCGGAAAGGCCGAGCGCGCGCGCCGTTCGGATATGATGGGATCGCAGCGATTCGATCATCGAGCCGCGCATCAGGCGGGCAACGATGGCGATTTGCGGCAAGGCAAGTGTCAGCACCGGGCCGACCTTGTTGATGAAGGCGCCGTCACCCCAGCCGCCGATCGGCAGCAGCCTCCAGGTCAGCCCGAAGACAAGCTGGATCACCGGCGCGATGACGAAGGTCGGGATGGTGCTGCCGGCGGTCGCCAGGGCAATCACCGTATAGTCGCCAAGCTTGTTCTGGTTGAGCGCGGCGATGGTGCCGAGCACGCTGCCGAGCAGCAGCGCCAGGATCAGCGCCGAGGCTCCGAGCTGCACGGAAATGGGCAGGCCCTTGGCAAACAGTTCGGTGACGGTGAAATCCGGCATGTTGTAGCTCGGGCCGAAATTGCCGCGCAGCAGATTGCCGAGATAATGGACATATTGCAGCCATAGCGGATCGTTGAGGCCGAACTGCGCTTCCAAGTTGGCCTTGATCTCGGGGCTCAGCCCCCGCTCCTGGTTGAATGGACCGCCTGGCGCGACGCGCATCAGGAAGAACGCCATCGTCACGATGACGAACAGCGTCGGGATGGCGGTCAAAAGCCGCCGGAATACGTATCGCAGCATCGGTGCCCCACTTGATCCAGAGCACGCCCTTCCACTCGGACGATTGCGCTCCAGCCTTCAAATCTTCACACCGGATTCTTCCGAAAATCGATTTCCGCTTCCCGGGCCGATGCGATGGCAAACCAGCACCGCCGCGCTCTTTAGAGCGCGGCGGCTTGGCCAGGGATCAATCCTTGCTGACGAAGCGCGACGGATGCACGTCCATCACATTGTCGACGAAGCCATGCAGCTTCGAGGAAACGATGTCGTGGTAGCTGTAGTAGAGAAGCGGGATCTGGCCGACGTCGTCGATGAGGATGCGCTCGGCCGCGGAGAGGTCCTTCATGCGCTCTTCGGGCTTGCCGCCCGCGGCCGCCGCCTTGTCCATTGCCGCTTCGTATTGCGGGCTGTTGTAGTTGGAATAGTTGTTGCCGCTGGCCTTGCGCGTGATACCGAGGAAGGTCTCTGGATCCTTATAGTCGGCAATCCAGGCGGCACGCGCCACGTCATAGTCGCCCTTCTGCTCGAGGAAGGAGTAGTGGGTCTTGGTGTCGGTGTTGAGCAGCGTGACGTCGACGCCAAGCGGCTTCAATTGTTCCTGGATCGCCACTGCCGTGTTCTTGTGGTTTTCCGAGGTGTTGTAGCGGATTTCCATCTTCAGCGGATGTTCGGGGGTGTAGCCAAGCTTCTCGAGGATCTTCTTGGCCGCGTCCTCGCGGTCGATCTGCGGCATGTCGGCGTATTTGGCCATTGCGGGCGTGTAGCCCTCGATGCCGGGGGGCACCATCGAATAGCCGGGCAGCATCGAATTCTGCCAGACCTTCTCGGCGATGAAATCACGGTCGATCGCCATCGAGATGGCGTTACGCAGTTCGGGGTTGTTCCACGGCGCCTTATCGGTCTTGATGGCATAATAGTAGGTGCCGAGATACGGCCCGACATGGATCTGGTCGCCGAACTTGGTCTTGAGGTCGGCGAGCTGTTCGGTCGGCAGATCGTCATAGCTGTCGAGTTCGCCGGCCTCGAAGCGCTTCATCGCCGACGAGCGATCCTCGGTCGGAATGTAGTTGACCACGTCGAACTTGACGGTCGCGGCGTCCCAGAATTTGGGATTCTTGACCAGTTTCATGTGGTCGTTGGGAACCCATTCGGCCAGCGTATAGGCGCCGTTCGAAACCAGATTGCCGGGCTTGATCCAGTCGGCGCCAAGCTTTTCAATCGAGGCCTTGCTGACCGGATAGGTCGCCTGATGGGTCAGCATCTCCAGGAAGTACGGTGTCGGCGCCTTCAGCGTCACCTCCAGGGTGCCGGCGTCGATCGCCTTGACACCCATGTCCTCGGGCTTGCCTTTCTTGGTGTTGACGTCCTCCGCGCCCTTCACCGGATACAGCATCGAGGCGTATTCGGCGCCGGTCGCCGGATCTTCCAGCCGGTGGAAGGCATAGACGAAGTCGTCCGCCGTCACCGGGCTGCCGTCAGACCACATGCCGTCCTTGCGCAGCTTGAAGGTGTAGACGGTGCCGTCATCCGATACCGTCCAACTTTCGGCCGCGCCCGGAATGAGATTCGCCTTCTGGTCCTGCATGACCAATCCCTGGAACAGGTCACGCAGCACATTGGCTTCATAGACCGTCGAGGTCTTGTGCGGATCGACCGACTCCGATTCAGCGGCGGTGCCCCTGTTATAGACACTCTCCGCGAAAGCCGGCGTGTAGAATGCGCCGGCGGTTACGGCCATGGTGGTGGCGAATACCGTCGCCTTCAGCATGTTTTTCAGCATGAAGTTCTCCCTGTCGGCGCTGCCATCGGCGCGCCTTACGTGTTGACGCCCCGAAGCCGATGACTGGCTCCTTTGAGCGCGCCCCCGGTTCCCTCCGGCGGCTGGTGGCAGGAGACTAGACAGGAGGTAAGCTCTTTTCAACCGAGTACTGATTGACCCTAAGTCAATCCCCATTGTAGAGAAAGCAACGGCTAAATTAGAGATTCGTTTTCAATCGACCGCACCCTTTGGTTGCACCCAGAGTTTTCGCTTTCTGCATGCGAATTTGGGCATGCTGGTGCCATGGTTCACCACCCCATTTTCGAGGCTCGAAGGCGCCGGTTCCGATCAAACAATTCGGGAACTTCAGCGGTCGAGTTCGCTTTGCTGTCCCCGCTTTTCATCCTTCTTCTGCTCGGAATGGTTGCGTACGGCATCTATTTTGGCGCCGCCAATTCGATCCAGCAAATTGCAGCCGACGCTGCCCGAACAGCCATCGCTGGGGTGAACCAGACCGAGCGGCAGACGCTCGTGGCCAGCTATCTCACCAACAATGCCGGCGGCTACCCCTTCGTGGACGCCAGCAAACTGACCTACCAGGCCAACGACAGCATCGCCGACGGAAGCCAGTTCGTGGTGTCCATCTCCTACGATGCCCGCAACCTGCCGATCTGGAACCTGTTCCCCGGCATAGCCATGCCAGGGACGACCATCAAGCGTCAGTCAACGATCAGGGTCGGGGGTATCTGAATGCTGCGGCGGGCGGGCAAGGGTATCGACCGGCTTGCACGGTCGATGATGGGAGACAGGAAGGCGAACTTCGCCGTCATGACCGCATTGAGCGCGCCGGTCGCATTGGCATTGGCGGCTGTGGCCATTGACGAAGCCTCCATCTATACCGAGCGCCGGGAAGCCCAGGCGATGGTCGACCTGGCGGCGATTACCGCCGCCTCGAACATCAACAACGTCAACACCGCGGTCGTCACCACACTGACCGACAACGGCATGCCGGGCGTCGTCGTTCAAGCTTCGGGCCAGACCATTGCCCCGGCCACCGGCAAAACGGTGGTGACGGTCACGCAGGGCCGATATGCCTCATCGACCGCCAATGTCAGCCAGCGCTTCCAGGCGGGTGTGACGCCTTACAATGCCGTCCGCGTCACTTTGGCAAAGATTCCGAACCGCTATTTCGCAAGTTCGCTGATCCCCACTCCCGTCATCGGCACCCAGGCCACGGCCAGCATGACGCCGCTGGCGACGTTCTCGGTCGGATCGCGGTTGCTCAGCGTCAATGGCGGCATCCTCAACGCACTTTTGAGCGGACTTCTCGGCGGCAACATCTCGCTCAGCGTCATGGACTACAACGGGCTGATCTCGGCGGATGTGAGCGTGCTTTCCTTCATCAGTGCGCTCGCCACGCAACTGAACATCACGGCCGGTACCTATTCCGACGTTCTGGCATCGAAGGCGACGGTCGGCCAGATCGCTACCGCCATGGCCAATGTTCCCGGCCTCGGCAATACGGCCAAGGTCGCCCTGCAGACCATCGCCTCCAAATCGACCAGCACCGTCAAGATCCCGCTCAGCAGCCTTGTCGACCTTGGTTCGGTCGGCAGCCTGGGCCTCGGCCAACAGCCGTCCGGGCTTGGGGTAGACGCAAGCGCCATGGGCATGCTGACGGCAGCCGCCGTGCTCGCCAACGGTACCAACCAGGCCGCGATCGATCTCGGCGCCACCATCCCGGGGCTGCTCTCCACCAAACTCAGCATCGCCATCGGCGAGCCGATGCAGTCCTCGCCCTGGCTGGCGATCGATGGTATCGGCACTGTCGTGCGGACCGCCCAGACGCGCATCAAAGTAGCCGCGACAGTCGGCGGCGCAGGCGGCAATGTCGGTGGGGGCATTACTCTGGTGTCGGTCAACCTGCCACTGCATGTGGAAGTCGCCTACGCCGAAGCCAAACTCACCGACATAAGCTGTCCTACGGGTCCCGACAGCATCAAGGTCACCGTTTCTGCCCGCCCCGGTGTTGTGGAAGCGCATTTGGCCGACAGCAGTAGCTCCGGCTTTGCCGATTTCACCAAACCGGAATCGTTCTCCGACACTGAAATCGCAAAGGTCAGTCTTCTGATCAATCTACTTTCAGTGACGGGCTCAGCGGCATTTGAAATGGCCAACAACGCGCCGACCGCATTGACCTTCAACAAGGCCGACATCGACGCCAAAACGATAAAGACAGTCTCCACGCAAAACCTGACACAGTCTTTGACGACCTCCCTGATCACTGATCTGTCGCTGACGACCAATTTGCTGGGCTTGCCGCTGCTGAATCTGAATACCTTGCTTTCCACCGTGCGGCCGGCAGTGGTTGCGCTCTTGAACGGCGTGGCGGCGCCGGTCGACGAGTTGGTTTACAATTTGCTCGGAGCCCTTGGTGTGCGTGTCGGCCAGGCCGACGTGCGCGTCACCGGCGCGACCTGCGGCCGGGCGGTGCTCGTTCAGTAGGACCGCCTAGCCACAACCGAAGTGCCAATCAGTCGAGCCGACCGAGAAAGCAGCCGAGAGTTGGCAGCGAGAGGGTGTTTTCCTCGACAGAAGCGGTCCCGCCGAAGATAGCCGTGACGGGTCCGATATTACCCACCAACGGCAAGGTCGCCGGCTCCTCAGCGAAATTGAAGACACAGATCAACGTCTCCCCGCCGCCTTCGCGGATGAAGGCGAGCACGTCGCCCTCGGTATCGAGAAAGCGGATCGAGCCGCCGACCAGCGCCGGATGCTGTTTGCGCAAGGCAAGCGCCGAGCGGTAGGCCGACAGCACCGATTGCTCGTCGCCGATCTGCATATCGACCGCGCGGGCGCGATGGCTTGCCGGCACAGGCAGCCAGGGTTTTGCAGTGGAGAAGCCCGCATTGTCGGCGTCGGCCTCCCAGACCATCGGCGTGCGGCAACCATCCCTGCCCTTCACGCCGGGCCAGAAGCGGATGCCGACCGGATCGCGCAGATCCTCGTAGGCAAGCTCCGCCTCTTCAAGGCCGAGTTCCTCGCCCTGATAGAGGCAGATCGAGCCGCGCAAGCAGGCGAGCAGCATGATTGAGAATTTGGCCACAAGATCGGGATCGCCACCAGGCCGCATCCAGCGGCTGACATGGCGCACCACGTCATGGTTGGAAAACGCCCAGCAAACCCAGCCGTCGGCCACCGCGCTTTCGAAGGCCTCGACGCAGCCACGCACATGCGCCGCCGAAAACTGCGAACCCAGCAGGTCGAAAGTGTAGCTCATCTGAAGCTTGTCGCCGCCGGAGGTGTAGGCGGCGAGCGTCTGCAGCGAGCGACCCTCGTCGCCGATTTCGCCGACGGCTGCGCGGTCGCCATATTCGTCGAGCAACGCACGGAAGCGCCGCAGGAACGCCAGGTTTTCGGGCTGCGTCTTGTCGAACAGATGCTCCTGATAGAGGTAGGTGTTGGTCTCCGTGTTGGTGCCGGCGACGCTCGAGGCCAAGGGCGGATTGCCGCGTAGCCAGCGGTCGTGGACATAGTAATTGACCGTGTCGAGCCGGAAGCCGTCGACACCGCGATCGAGCCAGAACCGCACCGTGTCAAGCAACGCATCCTGGACTTCCGGGTTGTGGAAATTGAGGTCTGGCTGCGAGGCGAGGAAATTATGCATGTAATATTGGCGGCGGGTCGCGTCCCATTCCCAGGACGGCCCCCCGAAGACCGACAGCCAGTTGTTGGGCGCGCCGCCGTCGGGCTTCGTATCGGCCCAGACGTACCAGTCGGCCTTGGCATTATCGCGGCTGGCCCGGCTTTCGATGAACCATTCATGCTTGTCGGATGAATGCGACAGCACCTGGTCGATGATGATCTTCAGGCCGAGCCGGTGGGCTTCGGCGACCAGCGCATCAAAATCGGCCAATGTGCCGAACATCGGGTCGACGTCGCGATAATCCGATACATCATAGCCCATGTCGGCCATCGGCGACTTGAAGAAGGGCGACAGCCAGACAGCGTCGACGCCGAGCGAGGCAATATAAGCGAGCCTTGACGTAATGCCGCCGAGATCGCCGCTGCCATCACCGGTCGTGTCCTGAAAAGAGCGCGGATAGACCTGGTAGATGACGCAGCCGCGCCACCATTCGGCTCCCTGCCCCAAACTCTCACCGGTCATCACGAACCCTTCCTGACGCCGCCGTTTCCGGTTCGGCTCTCGATCATGAAATTGACGCTGCGCCCCGGCAGCGGGCGCGCAAGGTCAGTCACGTGCGTTTCGATCGCCGGATGCCATCGAAAACCTTCCCGCGCCGGCAAGGTGAAGACGCATTGGCGGCGGTCGCCATTGATCAGAACGGCAAGCCTGCCTTCCTCGCCGCCAAGCAGCATGACGAGGCGATGCCGGCTGGTATCGTTCCAGTCGGTCGCGTCGAGCAGCTCACCGGTCTCGGTCAGCCAAGCGACGTCGGGAACGCCTGATGCCGCAATCGGTTCTCCGGTCAGGAAACGCGTGTCCGACAATGCGGGCACCGCCTGGCGAAGTGCCGCGAGTACGAATGCGTAACGCTCCAGCTTCTGATCGCGGCCTGCCCAGTCAAGCCAGGTGGTGGGGTTGTCTTGGGCGTAGGCGTTGTTGTTGCCCTTCTGGGTACGACCGAATTCATCGCCCGCGGTCAGCATGATGGTGCCGTGCGAGGCGAACAGCGTGGCGAGCAGAGCGCGCTGGTCGTCGAAACGTGCCTTGACGATCGCCGTGTCGTCCGTCTCGCCTTCGACGCCATTGTTCCAGGACAGGTTCTCGTTATGGCCGTCGCGGTCCTGCTCGCCATTGGCCGCGTTGTGCTTGCGCTCATAGGCGACGATGTCAGCCAGCGTCATGCCGTCATGGGCGGCGATAAAATTCACGCCGTGGCTTGCCGGCTCCCCTGCCCTGTTAAACACGTCGGACGAACCAGCAAGGCGCGTTGCGAGAGCACCGACCATGCCGGCATCGCCGCGCCAGAAGCGTCTGACATCGTCGCGATAGCGGTCGTTCCACTCAAGGAAAGGCGGCCGGAAATTGCCGAGTTGATAGCCGTTTGCCCCGATGTCCCAAGGCTCGGCGATCAGCACGCGGTCGTAAAGCACCGGATCATGGGTGATGGCCTGGAGCAGCGGCGCTTCCGGATCGAAGGCACCATCGACCCGGCCCAGCACCGGGGCCAGATCGAAACGGAAGCCGTCGACACCGGCCTGGCGAACGAAGTGACGAAGTGTGTCGAGCACCATTTCCCGCATCACCGGATGGTCGCAAGCGATCGTGTTGCCGGTGCCCGTGTCATTAACCAGCCCGCCATCCGGCCGGTGCCGATAGTAGGCCTTATTGTCGAGGCCGCGCAGCGAGAGCGTCGGCCCCAGCCTGTCGCTTTCGCCGGTGTGGTTGAAGACCAGGTCGAGAATGGTGCCGATGCCGGCCCGGCGCAACGCGGCGACCGTGTCCTGCAATTCCGTCAGGCCGCCGGGCGCGAGGCGCGGGTCGAGCGCCATGAAGGTGACGGGATTGTAGCCCCAGGCGTTGCTCAGGCCGAGCGGCGGCAGATGCCGCTCGTCGATGGAGGCCGTGATCGGCATCAGTTCCACGGCGGAGACGCCGAGCCTTTGCAGATGCTCGATGATGGCCGGATGGGCAAGAGCGGCGATCGTGCCGCGCTTTTCTTGCGGTACATCCGGATGCAGCTTGGTGAAAGCGCGGACGTTCAGTTCGTAGATCAGGCCGCCCGGGCGAAACAGGGGCGGCAGGATCGGTGGAGCCGTGGGCGAGGCCTTGGTCACGGCCTTGGGCATCAGCGACGCGGTGTCGGCGCCCTCATTGCGCCGCGCGGCGAGCCGCCAGTGATAGGCGTAGGCCCGGTCGATTTCGACGGCGTAGGGATCGGTGAGCAACTTGTCGGGGTCGAACCACAGCCCCCGCTCGGGCGCATAGTCGCCATCGGCGCGCAGGCCATAGCGCGCGCCCGCGGCCAGGCCGGAGACAAAGAGTGAATGGACGCCGTTGCCTTCCGACGCCAGCTCGAGACGATCGAGTTCGCGGTTTCCCTGCTCGTCAAAGATCGAAACCCAGAGCCGTCTTGCCGACGAGGACCATGCGGCGAAGCGGATGCCTTCGCTGGTGATGGTGGGGCCGAGCTGGGTCAAGAGCGCTCCACCGCCCTCAAGTAATGACGCTCGGCTTGTTGCGCCCGGTGTGGCTCTTGATCCCGGCAATGTCGTCGGCCGCCGAAATCAGGTCGGCGAGCGCCTCCTGCGTGTCGAGGTCGTGCCTCGACTTGTCCGGCTCGTAGCGCTCGATATAGACGCGCAAGGTCGCGCCAGACGTACCGGTGCCCGAAAGCCGAAAGACCACGCGCGAGCCGCCTTCGAACAGCACCCTTATGCCCTGGTGCTCGCTGGTCGAGCCGTCGACCGGGTCGTGATAGGCGAAATCATCGGCATTGGCGATCTTCAGGCCGCGCACGCTGGTGCCCGGTAGCGAGCCGAGCTTGGCCCTGAGTTCGTCGACCAGCGCATTGGCGCGGCCGCTCTCAACCTCCTCATAATCATGGCGCGAGTAGTAGTTCCGGCCATAGGTCTCCCAATGCTCGGTGACGATCTGCTTGCAGCTTTCGCCGCGCGCGGCGAGGATGTTGAGCCACAAGAGGACCGCCCACAGACCGTCCTTTTCGCGGACATGGTTGGAACCGGTGCCGGCACTTTCCTCGCCGCAGATCGTCGCCATGCCGGCGTCGAGCAGATTGCCGAAGAACTTCCAGCCGGTCGGCGTCTCGTAAATCCCGACACCTAGCTTGTGAGCGACGCGGTCGGCCGCGCCACTGGTCGGCATCGAACGGGCGATGCCTTTCAGCCCATCCTTGTAGCCCGGCGCCAGGCGGGCATTGGCGGCGAGCATGGCGACCGAATCCGAAGGGGTGACGAAAATGCCCTTGCCGATGATCAGGTTGCGGTCTCCATCGCCATCGGAGGCGGCGCCGAAATCGGGCGCGTCCGGTCCCATCATCTCATCATAAAGGTGCTTGGCATGGACCAGGTTGGGGTCCGGGTGATGACCGCCGAAATCGGGCAGCGGCTTGAAATTGCGGCAGGTGCCGTTCGGTGCGCCGAGGCGGTGTTCGAGGATTTCCTTGGCGTAGGGCCCGGTCACCGCATGCATGGCGTCGAAACGCATGCGGAAGCCCGACTTGAACAGTTTGCGCAGCGCATCGAAATCGAACAGGCTCTCCATCAACTCGGCATAGTCGGTAACCGGATCGATGATCTCGACGGTCATGCCGGCAGCCTCGACTGTCGCGACCGTATCGATGTCAATCGGGTCGATGTCGGCGATCTTGAAGCTCGAAATCGTCTTGGTCTTGGCAAAGATGGCGTCGGTCAGCTTTTCCGGCGCCGGGCCGCCATTGCCGGCATTGTACTTGATGCCGAAGTCCTCGTGCGGGCCGCCGGGATTGTGGCTGGCCGAGAGGATGATGCCGCCGAAGGTCTTGTATTTGCGGATGACATGCGAGGCCGCTGGCGTCGACAGGATGCCGCCCTGCCCGACCATCACCTTGCCGAAGCCATTGGCGGCGGCCATGGCGATGGCCTTCTGGATGACCTCCCGGTTATAGAAACGGCCGTCGCCACCGATCACCAGGGTCTTGCCCTTGAACCCGTCGAGCGCATCGAAAATCGACTGGATGAAGTTCTCGGCATAGTGCTCCTGCTGGAACACTGGCACCTTCTTGCGCAGGCCCGACGTGCCGGGCTTCTGGTCGGAATACGGCTTGGTGGGAACGGTGCGTATCATGCTTCAGGCAACCCTTTTCGAAAGCAGCAGGCGATAGAGTTCGACGTATTTTTCGGCGCTTCGATCCCACGACACATCGGTCTTCATGCCCTGGCGCTGGATGGTTTCGAAGATTGCGGGACTGGCGTGGGCGTCGGCCAGGCGTCGGATCGCGTGCAGCAGCGCGCCGCCATTGTTGGGGGCAAACTGGAAGCCGGTCGCCACGCCGGCGGCAAACGCTGCTTCATTGGCATCAATGATGGTGTCCGCCAGGCCACCGGTGCGGGCGACGACCGGCACGCAGCCATAGCGCAGGCCGTAAAGCTGCGTCAGCCCGCAAGGCTCGAAGCGCGACGGGATGACAATGGCGTCGCAGCCGCCCTGCATGGTGTGCGACAGCCCCTCGTCATAGCCGACGACCACGCCGATGCGGCCACGATGGCGTGCGGCCGCGGCCAGCAGCGCGCCTTCGAGGCCGGCGTCGCCCGAGCCGAGGATGGCCAGCCTTGCGCCTGTCGCGACGATGCCATCGACCACCGTCGCCAATATATCCATGCCCTTCTGCCAGGTCAGGCGGCTGACGACGCAGACAATCGGACTGCCGTCGCGGTCGAGGCCGAAACGGTCCTCGACGGCGGCCCTGTTCGGCGCGCGGGCCTTCAACGTTTCGGCCGTATAAGTCGATACCAGATGCTTGTCGGTTGCCGGATCCCAGATGGTGGTGTCGATGCCGTTGACGATCCCATGGAGATCGCTGGAACGCATATTGATAAGGCCGTCGAGGCCCATGCCGAATTCCGGCGAACGGATTTCCTGCGCATAGGTCGGGCTCACCGTGGTGATCGCCCAGGCGGCCTGCAGGCCAGCCTTGAGGAAGCCGACGCCGCCATAATATTCGACGCCATCAAGCGCCATCGCCGCGGCCGGCAGGCCGAGCTCGCCGAAGATGCCGGCCCCGAACTGGCCCTGGAAGGCGAGATTGTGGACGGTCATCATCGATGGCGTGCCGACCGCCTTGCCATAGCGCATATAGGCCAGCGTCATCGCCGACTGCCAGTCATGGGCATGGACGATGTCGGGGAGGTAGCCCGAGATGGCGCCCCCGGCGATATCGGCGCCGGCCTGGCTCAGCGCCGCGAAGCGCCGCCAATTGTCCGGCCAGTCCGCGCCCGAGGCGTTGCCATAGGGGCCGCCGGGGCGGTCGAACAGATGCGGCGCATCGAGCACGAACAAATCGAGCCCGGCGACCTGGACGGCATGGACCGACGCCTTGCCGCCTTGCAGTAGGGGATACTGATAGACGGCCTTCTTTTTCTTGAAGGCGCCCATCACCACGGGAAAGCCCGGAACGAGCGTACGCATGGCCACGCCCTTGGCCGCGAGCGCGATGGGCAGCGCCCCGGTCACGTCGGCAAGCCCGCCTGTCTTGATCAGCGGGAAGATTTCGGGCGTGACCGACAGAACCTGCATGCGCTTAACGATCCGCTTCCCATCCATGCCGCCCAAACCGTGTGCGGTTTGGACCACGACATGCACAAAACACCCTAAAGTGACAGCTTGTTGATCACCTGTTCAGGTTGACAACTTGTTGATCATGTCCTGTGTGATCAGGCAGATACCCTTTTCCGAAACCCGGAAGCGCTTGGCGTCGAGGACGGGATCCTCGCCGACCACCAGCCCTTCGGGTATCCTTACGCCGTGGTCGATGACGACGCGCTTCAACTTTGCGTTCCGGCCGACATGAACGTCGGGCAGCATGACAACCTCTTCCAGCGTCGAATAGGAATTGATGCGCGCGCCGGTGAAGATCAGGCTTTTCTTCAGCGAAGCGCCCGAGACGATGCAGTCGCCCGAGACCAGCGACGAAATGGCGGAACCGCGCCTGCCGTCCTCGTCATGCACGAACTTTGCCGGCGGCTTCAGTTCGGCATAGGTCCAGATCGGCCAATCGCGGTCGTAGAGGTCGAGTTCCGGCGTCACGTCGGTCAGGTCGATGTTGGCCTCCCAATAAGCGTCGACCGTGCCGACATCGCGCCAGTAGGCCTCGTTCTCGGCGGTCGAACGCACGCAGGACTTGGTGAAGCGGTGCGCGATCGCCTTACCGTGCGTGACGATATAGGGGATGATGTCCTTGCCGAAGTCGCGGCTGGAGCCCGGCTCGGCGGCGTCGCGGCGCAGTTGCTCCATCAGGAACTTGGTCTTGAAGACGTAGATGCCCATCGAGGCCAAGGCGAATTCCGGGTTACCCGGAATGCCGGGCGGGTCGGCCGGCTTTTCGACGAAGGCGATGATGTTGTCCTTGGCATCGACATGCATGACGCCGAAGCCGGTCGCCTCCATGCGCGGCACTTCGAGGCAGCCGACCGTGACATCGGCGCCGGCATCGACATGCTGGCGCAGCATCATCTCGTAATCCATCTTGTAGATGTGATCGCCGGCCAGGATTACCATGTATTCCGGGCCATAGGCCTCGATGATATCGATGTTCTGGTAGACGGCGTCCGCCGTGCCCTCATACCACTGCGTTTCCGACACACGCTGGCTGGCCGGCAGGATGTCAAAACTCTCGTTTCGTTCGGGCCGCAGGAAGTTCCAGCCGCGCTGCAGGTGGCGGATCAGCGAATGCGCCTTGTATTGGGTGGCGACGCCGAGGCGGCGGATGCCGGAGTTGAGCGCATTGGAGAGCGCGAAATCGATAATGCGTGTCTTGCCGCCGAAATAGACCGCGGGCTTGGCGCGCCGGTCGGTCAGTTCCTTGAGGCGGCTGCCGCGCCCGCCGGCCAACACGTAGGCCATGGCGTCGCGGGCCAGCGGCTGCGTTCTCTTCAAGTCTGCCATTTATACCCTCCCAAGTTACTCGTATCGATGCGCTAACCAGTCTTAACGAGTTCAGTCGGCAGCGAGTTCAAGCATGATCGTCGACAGCGGAGGCAGGAGCATCGTTGCCGAGATGCCCTTGCCCTCCGCCCTTGCCTCGACCATGCCGCCATTGCCCATGCCGGAACCGCCATATTCGGAAGCGTCGGTGTTGATGATCTCGCGCCACTTGCCGGCCTTCGGCAGCGGCACACGATAATTGTCGCGCGGCACCGGTGTGAAATTGGAGATGACGGCGACCGGATCGCCGCCGGGAGCGCTGCGCACCCAGGCGAAAACCGAATTCTGGCTGTCGTCGACGATCATCCAGGAAAACCCTTCAGGCTCGCAGTCGCGGCCATGCAGGGCCGGGCGTGAACGATAGAGATAGTTGAGGTCGCGCACCGTCTGCCAGACCCCGCGATGCGGGCGAAAATCGAGCAGGTCCCAATCAAGCGCGCGCGCTTCGCTCCATTCGCGGCGCTGCGCGAATTCCTGGCCCATGAACAGCAGCTTCTTGCCGGGATAGCCCCACATGAAGCCGTAATAGGCACGCAAGGTCGCGAATTTCTGCCAGTCGTCGCCGGCCATCTTGCCCAGCAGCGTGCCTTTGCCGTGCACGACCTCGTCATGCGAGAGCGGCAGCACGAAATTCTCCGAGAAGGCGTAGGTCAGGCCGAAGGTCAGCTCGTTGTGGTGATGCTTGCGGAAAATCGGCTCCCTGGAAAAATACTCCAGCGTGTCGTGCATGAAGCCCATGTTCCATTTGAAGCCGAAGCCCAGCCCGCCTTCATGGACAGGCGCCGAGACCTTTGGCCATGACGTCGATTCCTCGGCGATGGTCATGACGCCCGGATGGTGGCCGTACACCTCCTTGTTCATCTTCTGCAGGAAGCTGACCGCCTCGAGGTTTTCGCGCCCACCCTTCTCATTGGGGATCCATTCGCCGGCCTTGCGCGAATAGTCGAGGTAGAGCATCGAGGCGACCGCATCGACGCGAAGACCGTCGACATGGTATTTTTCGGCCCAGAACAGCGCGTTGTTGACCAGGAACGACACCACCTCGCGGCGGCCGAAATTGTAGATCGCGGTGTTCCAGTCCGGATGGAAGCCCTTGCGCGGGTCGGCATGCTCGTAGAGCGCGGTGCCGTCGAAATGGACCAGACCGTGCTCGTCGACAGGAAAATGCGCCGGCACCCAGTCGAGGATGACGCCGACGCCGGCACGGTGGGCGCCGTCGACAAAGCGGGCAAAGCCGTCCGGATCGCCGAAGCGGGCCGATGGCGCGTAGAGGCCGGTTGTCTGGTATCCCCAGGAGGGATCATAGGGATGCTCGGAGATCGGCAGGAATTCAATATGGGTGAAACCGGTCTCGATTACATAGGGGATCAGCCGGTCGGCCAGTTCATCCCATGACAGGAAGGAGCCGTCATCGCCAAGCTGCCAGGACCCGGCGTGGACCTCGTAGATCGAGATGGCCTCGCGGCGAGGGTCGGCGTTGCGCCAGAAATTGCGATGCGCCTCGTCACCCCATGCATGCGCCGGCGGCATCGCGGTCACCGAGGCGGTTGCCGGGCGCAGCTCTGATTTGAAGGCGAACGGATCGGCCTTCAGCGGCAACCTCACGCCATCGGGACCGATGATTTCATATTTATAGGGCCGGCCGGCACCGATATCGGGAATGAACAGCTCCCAGATGCCGGTGTCGCGACGGTCGCGCATCGTATGCTGGCGGCCGTCCCAGTCGTTGAAGTCACCGACCACCGAAACGCGCCTGGCATTTGGGGCCCATACAGCGAAATGCACGCCGGACGCGCCTTCGTGCTCGATGACATGCGCGCCGAGCTTGTCGAACAGCCTGAGGTGCGAACCCTCGGCGATGTAGTAATCGTCCATCGGACCGAGTACCGGACCGAACGAATAGGGGTCGGTCAGCCACCAGTCGCCGCCGGCATTGCGGGCGTGGTAGCGCAGCGGCTGACGATTCTTGATCGACAGCTTGCCTTCGAAGAATCCGGCCTCGTCGCGCCTGGTCAATTCGCCGACCTCGACGCCGGTCAGGGTGTAGGCCGTAACCGACTCCGCGTGCGGAACGAAGCAGCGTGCGAACAGGCTCTTGCCGGCCTCCTGGACACCGAGAACCGCAAAGGGATTGCCGTGCGTACCGGCGACAATCGCCTCGACATCGCTGGCTGGCGCCAGTCCGTCCGGCCCGCTTGTCGCAGCGGTCGCGCGCGGCTTCCTCATCAGGCGGTCGCCCTCCCCGGGCACCAAGTGTTTGTTTTTGCGGCCATCGTTCGTGGCCTTATGCAATCATATCAGACGGGTACGTTCCAGATTTCTTTCGCATATTGACGGATCGTGCGATCGGAGGAGAACCAGCCGACGCGCGCGACGTTGCGGATGGCGCGCGCGTACCAGTCCGGGCTGTTGCGCCAGACAGCGTCCACCTCGCGCTGACAAGCGGCATAGGCGTCGAAATCCGCCGCGACCATGAACCAGTCACTGTCATAGAGGCCATTGATGAGGTCGCGGTAGCGATTGGGATCATCGGGCGAGAAGACGCCCGATGAAACGGCCGCAACCGCCTGCGCCAGTTCGGGCGATGCCTCGATGACGCCGCGCGGATTGTAGCCATTGTTGCGCCGCTCGGCGACTTCTTCGGTGGTGAGGCCGAAGATGAAGATATTGTCGTCGCCGACATGCTCCTTGATCTCGACATTGGCGCCGTCGAGCGTGCCGATGGTCAGCGCGCCGTTCAGCGCGAACTTCATGTTGCCCGTGCCGGAGGCTTCCATGCCGGCGGTCGAGATCTGCTCGGAAAGATCGGCGGCTGGCATCAGCACCTCGGCCAGGCTGACATTGTAGTTCGGCACGAACACGACCTTCAGCAGGCCGCGCACCGAAGGGTCGCTGTTGATCACCCTGGCGACGTCGTTGGCCAGTTTGATGATCAGCTTGGCGTTATGGTAGCTGGGCGCGGCCTTGCCGCCGAAGAATTTCACGCGTGGCATCCAGTCGCGTTCGGGATGCGAACGGATCTGGTCATAGAGCGCGATCGCTTCGAGGATGTTGAGCAGCTGGCGCTTGTATTCGTGGATACGCTTGACCTGAATGTCGAAGAGCGCCGAAGGGTCGAGCTTGATGCCAAGGCGATCGGCGACCAGATTGGCAAGCCTCACCTTGTTCTGGCGTTTCACGGCGGCGAATTTTTCGCGAAAGGCGGTGTCGTCGGCTAAGGGATCAAGCCCTTTGATCGCTTCGATGTCATCCATGAAGCGGTCGCCGATCGCCTCGCGGGCAAGCGCGGTGAGGCCTGGATTGCACTGGATGAGCCAGCGCCGCGGCGTGATGCCGTTGGTCTTGTTGTTGATGCGATCGGGATAAAGTTTGTGGAGGTCGGCGAAGACCGTCTCCTTCATCAACTCGGTGTGCAGCGCCGACACGCCATTGATCGAATGCGAGCCGACAAAGGCCAAATTGCCCATGCGCACCCTGCGGTCGCCATTCTCCTGGATAAGCGAGATACGGCTGATCTGCTCGTCCGAGAACTGATCGGTGGCGCGGGCTTCGAGCAGCACCTGCGCGTTGATGGCGTAGACGATCTGCATGTGGCGGGGCAAAAGCCGCTCGAACAGCGGCACCGGCCAGCTTTCCAGCGCCTCTGGCAACAGCGTGTGGTTGGTGTAGCCGAAGGTGCGCTTGGTGACATCCCAGGCGAGATCGAAATCCATGCCATGGACATCCATCAAGAGCCGCATCAGCTCGGGCACGGCGATCGCCGGATGGGTGTCGTTGAGGTGGATCGCCGCCTTGTCGGGCAGAGACTTGAGATCGCCATATTGGCTGAGATGGCGCTGCAGGATGTCCTGCAGCGAAGCGGTGGAGAAGAAGTATTCCTGGCGAAGCCTGAGTTCCTGGCCGGCCATGTGGGAATCGGCTGGATAGAGCACCCGCGACAGTGCATCGGCCTTGTTGCTTTCGGCCAGCGCCCCGATGTGGTCGCCGGCGTTGAACTTGTCGAGCCGGATCGGGTCGATCGGCATGCCGGACCAAAGGCGCAGCGTGTTGACGCGCTTGGCCCGCCAGCCAGCCACGGGCGTGTCATAGGCGACCGCAAGCACATGCTCCCTCGGCTTCCAGACGTGGCGTTCGAGGCGGCCGTCCTTCGAGGTGATCGATTCGACCGAACCACCGAAACCGACTTCGAAGGAGCGCTCGCGCCGCTCGAATTCCCAGGGGTTGCCGTGGTCAAGCCAAGTCTCGGGCAACTCGACCTGCCATCCATCGTGGATTTCCTGGCGGAACATGCCGTTGGCATAGCGGATGCCGTAGCCATGCGCGGGGATGTCGACGGTGGCCATGCTTTCCATGAAGCAGGCGGCGAGCCGGCCAAGGCCGCCATTGCCGAGGGCCGCGTCCGGTTCCAGCGCCGCGATCAGGTCGAGATCGACGCCGAGCGACGACAGCGCCTCACGCATGTTCTCCATCAGGCCGAGGTTGGAAAAGGCGTCGCGCATCAGACGCCCAATCAGGAATTCGAGCGACAGGTAATAGACGCGCTTTTCCTGTTGGTCGTAGGCTTCCTTCGTCGCCTGCATCCAATGATCGACGACGCGGTCGCGCACGACCTTGATCGTGGCGGTCAGCCAGTCGTACTGGGTCGCGACGGTGGTGTCCTTGCCGACCCGGTACTTCAGGGACATCAAGACTTCTTCAGCAAGCGTCTTGGGATCGGGATCGTCGAGAGCGGGGGCTTCGATCGTCATGGCGGATGTCATATCGCCTCTCGTTCGGTTTGGCCTGATCATACCGGCTTTCACCGTTTCTCCCAGCCCATCCTAGTGCATTGCAACATCTTTTCAATCGATTTAGAGAATCGCCATCATCTACTTACCCTGCGGCAAGTTGGCAGTCAGGCCGCCAATGCCGCCTCCGGGGGTGCTTTTGCTCCGGTCATGAAGGCAACGGCGTCGGACATCGTATATTGCTTGGGGTCGATGACGCACAGTCGACGGCCCAGACGGTGGATGTGGATACGGTCCGCCACCTCGAAGACGTGTGGCATGTTGTGCGAGATGAGCACGATCGGCAGGCCGCGCTTCTTCACGTCGAGGATCAGTTCAAGCACGCGGCGGCTCTCCTTGACGCCGAGCGCCGCCGTCGGCTCGTCCATGATGACCATCTTCGACCCGAAGGCGGCGGCGCGGGCCACCGCCACGCCCTGGCGTTGGCCGCCCGACAGGGTCTCCACCGCCTGGCTGATGTTCTGGATGGTCATCAAGCCTAGTTCGGTGAGCTTGTCGCGGGCACGCTTTTCCATTGCCGGACGGTCCAGCATGCGAAGCCACTGGCCGACGAAGCCGGGTTTGCGGATCTCGCGGCCGAGGAACATGTTGTCGGCGATCGAAAGCGCCGGCGACAAGGCCAGGTTCTGGTAGACGGTTTCGATGCCGGCTTCACGGGCTTCCATCGGCGACTTGAAGGAGACGGGTTTGCCTTCAAGCCGGATTTCGCCTTCGTCCGGCACGGCCGCGCCGGAAATCGCCTTGATGAGTGACGACTTGCCGGCGCCGTTGTCGCCGATGACGGCAAGGATTTCGCCGGGGTAAAGGTCGAAATCGGCATTGTCGAGAGCGGTGACGCGGCCATAGCGCTTGACCAGACCGCGCGCGGTGAGGATGGGTTCCTGGGTCATGCCGAAACCTTTCTGATCCATTGGTCGATGGCGACGGCGCCGATGATCAGCACGCCGGTGAGCAGCACTTTCCATTGCGGATCGGCGCCGAGCATGTTGAGGCCCATCGAGACGACGCCGACGATCATCGCGCCGAACAGCGTGCCGAGGATGGAGCCGCGGCCGCCGAAGAGAGAAATACCGCCGATCACAGTCGCGGTGATCGCCTGCAGATTGTAGTCGGTAACAGCGGCGGACGGCGAGATCGAGCCGTTGCGGCCGATGGAGACCCAGGCCGCGAAAGCGGCGATCAGCCCGGCAAGGGTGTAGACCGTCATCAGCACCTTCTTGGTCTGGATACCCGACAGCTTCGCCGCCTCCTGGTCGTCGCCGACGGCGTAGACATGACGGCCCCATGCGGTGTGGTTGAGCACGTACCAAAGAACCAGCACGAGCACGACCGTGGCGATGACGCCGAGCGTCAGCACCGCCGTGCCGACCTTAAAGCTCAGGGCAAACAGGTGCAGCAGCGGTGCCTGGTTGTCGACGTCGGTGTCGCGGATCGTCTCATTGGCCGAATAGATGAAGTTCGTGGCCATGACGATGTTCCAGGTGCCAAGCGTCACGATGAAGGGCGGCAGCTTCATATAGGCGACCAGCAGCCCGTTCAGCAGCCCGCAAGCCGCACCGGCGGCAAGCCCGATCGCCACGGCGAGCACGCTCGGCATGCCGTAGCTGACCGCGCAATTGCCCATGATCACGGCCGAAATCACCATGATCACCCCGATCGACAGGTCGATGCCGGCGGTCAGAATGACCAGTGTCTGCGCGGCGCCGAGAATGCCGACGATGGCGATCTGCTGCAGGATCAGTGTCAGCGTGTAGGACGAGAAGAACCGCCCGCCGATCGTGATGCCGAAGATGACGATCGACAGAAGCAGCACGATCAGCGGCACCGCCGCCGGCGTCGAATGCAGAAAATGCTGGATGCGCTTGACGGCTGATTTGTGCTCGTCAAAAGCGGCTACACTTGTATCGCTGGCCGAGAGAACCTTCTCGAATTCCTGAGCTTGAGCCATGTTTCCTCCCCGTAGGGCTTCAGCCACACGCTGACGCCGTCCACGCCTTCCGGTCTGTCGCCGGGATTAATCGCGTTTACAGTGATGCATCGTCCACCCGATGCGACCGGGGATCAAGTCCCCCCGGTCGCATCGGTTCCGTTGCCGGTCAGGCCAGTATCAGCCCCAGCACTTGGCGAGGCCTTCCTTGGTGTCGATGGACTTGACGCCCGTCGCCGGCTTGTCGGTGACGAGGTTGACGCCGGTGTCGAAGAAGTTCTTGCCCTCGGTCGGCTTCGGCTTGGTGCCGTCCTTGGCGAAAGCGGCGATCGCCTCGATGCCAAGTGCGGCCATCTGCAGCGGATATTGCTGCGAGGTGGCGCCGATGACGCCTTCGGCGACCGACTTCACGCCGGGGCAACCGCCGTCGACCGAGACGATCAGCACCTGGCTTTCGAGGCCGACAGCCTTGAGCGCCTGGTAGGCACCGACCGCGGCCGGCTCATTGATGGTGTGGATGACGGTGATGGTGTTGTCCTTCTGCAGAAGGTTTTCCATCGCCTTGCGGCCGCCTTCCTCGTTACCGTTCGTCACATCATGGCCAACGATGCGCGGATCGGTCTCATCGCCGATCTTGTTGGGGTCCTTCACGTCGATGCCGTAGCCCATCATGAAGCCCTGGTCGCGCAGAACGTCCACGGTCGGCTGCGAGGGCGTCAGGTCGAGGAAGCCGATCTTGGCGTCCTTGGCCTTGTCACCGAGCGTGGCGGCGGCCCAGGCGCCGATCAGCTTGCCGGCCTCCAGATTGTCGGTGGCGAAGGTCGCGTCGGCGGCGTCGATCGGATCGAGCGGCGTGTCCAGCGCAATCACCAGCAGGCCCGCATCGCGCGCCTTCTTCACCGTCGGCACGATGCCCTTGGTGTCGGACGCGGTGATCAAAATGCCCTTGGCGCCGTCGGCGATGCAGCTTTCGATCGCCGCCACCTGGCTCTCGCTGTCACCGTCGATCTTGCCCGCATAAGTCTTGAGATCGACGCCAAGTTCCTTGGCCTTGGCGGTCGCGCCCTCCTTCATCTTGACGAAAAACGGATTGGTGTCGGTCTTGGTGATCAGGCAGGCGCCGACGCCGGCCGCGGACGCAGACGAAGCGAACGCCATCAGACCCAGCGCGGCCGCCGCGAAAACGGTGGACTTCAACAATTTTGTATTGGTCACGATTTCCTCCCAGTGGAACATTTTTCGAATGCCGGCCAACCGGCACCCGCACGGCATCCAGGCGACTTCTCCCAGCGCGGATGCCCTCTCAAGGAACACCACGCCAGCGCATCTGTCAATAATTAAATCACTCTTATTTATTATTGACACCCTTGCGTCGTTCACTCATTCTGACCAAAAGCATTGTGGGGAAACGACGGGAGGAACAGGGTGGAGACGGCCACTGCGAGGCATGGTTCGCCCGAAGCGAACGAGAGCCTTATTCACCGCGGCACCAACCAGAGTGGCATGCGCGACCACAACGAGCGCCTGGTGCTTTCGCTGGTGCGCCAGCACGGCAGTCTGGCGAAGTCCGACATTGCCCGCATGACCGGACTTTCGGCGCAGACGGTCTCGGTCATCATGCGCGAACTGGAGGAAGAAAGCTTGCTCGTGCGCCAGGCGCCGTTGCGCGGCAAGATCGGCCAGCCCTCGATCCCCATGGCACTCAACCCCGAAGGCGCCTTCTTCATCGGCCTCAAGATCGGCCGCCGCAGCGCCGAACTCGTGCTGATCGATTTCCTCGGACAGGTGCGCGCGATGCTGCAGCATTCCTACCGCTACCCTGCCCCACGCGAGACGGTCGAGTTCGTCACGTCAGGCATGAAGGCGATGCGCGGCGAGCTGACGCCGGCACAGGACAAGCGCATCGCCGGACTTGGCATCGCCATGCCTTTCGAGCTCTGGAACTGGGCCGACACCGCCGGCGCGCCGCGCGACGTGATGGACGAATGGCGCCATCGTGACATCAGGACCGACATCCAGGCGCAATGCGATTTTCCGGTCTATCTGCAGAACGATGCCACCTCCGCCTGCGGCGCCGAACTGGTCTTTGGCCAGACGGGCGCGGCGCGGGATTTCGTCTATTTCTACATCGGCGCCTTTGCTGGCGGCGGCATCGTGCTCAACGGCCGGCTGTTTGGCGGGCCGACCGGCAATGCCGGCGCGCTCGGCTCAATGCCTGTGCCGGGGCCGGATGGAAAACCGACCCAGCTGATCGACGTGGCCTCGATCGCCATGCTCGAAAAAACACTCAACGCGCGTGGCGTCGAGGCCTCGTATCTGTGGACCTCACCCGAGGATTGGGGGGAGATCGGCGCCGCGCTGGACGAGTGGATCGCCAGCGCCTCGCAGGCGCTCGCCTACGCCATCGTGGCAGCGTCCTCGGTCATCGATTTCGAAGCCGCGGTGATCGACGGCTGGATGCCGAAGGCCGTGCGCCAGAGGCTGGTCGAGGCGGTCGTGACGGCAATCGGCGCGATCGACGGCGAAGGGCTGAAACTTCCGGCCGTCCGCGAGGGAAGCGTGGGTATCCATGCCCGGGCGCTCGGCGGCGCCAGCCTGCCGCTTTCCGAACGCTTCCTGATCGGTTCGACGACGATCTCCAGGGGCGCGTGAAATGCTGATCGGGATTCCGGCGCTGCTTGGTCCAGAGCTTCTGGCGACGTTGCGCGCCATGGGCCATGGTGACGAGATTGCCGTGGTCGACGGGAACTATCCGGCACAGGAGCAGGCAAGGCGCCTCATCAGGACCGATGGCCACGCCCTCATGCCCGTACTCGACGCGATACTGACGCTGCTTCCGGTCGACGATGTCGTGCCGGAGGCGCTGTTTCGCGCCTCGGTGAAAGGCGATCCGTCGCTTGCCGACCCCGTCCATCGTGAAATGGAGGCGATCTGCGCCAAACGCGCGCCGGGCCGCAAGGTGGTTGCACTGGCCGGCGCCGACTTCTATGCACGGGTCAAATCGGCGCATGCCATCGTCGCGACAAGCGAGCCGCGGCTTTACGCCAATATCATCATCCGCAAGGGCGTGATCTATCCGCCGGAGACCGAGAAGCCATGATCCTCTGCTGCGGCGAAGCCCTGATCGACATGCTGCCGCGCACCACTACGGAGAATGAGCGGGCTTTTGCCCCCTATGTCGGCGGCGCTGTCTTCAACACAGCGATCGCGCTCGGCCGCTTGGGCGCGCCGGCCGGCTTCTTCTCGGGCCTGTCGTCGGACCTGTTCGGCGGTCAGTTCAGGGACGCGTTGGGGGCGAGCAAAGTCAGTTCCACCTACGCGCACACCTCGCCCCGACCGACGACCCTGGCGTTCGTGCGGCTGAACAATGGCCAGGCGACCTACACCTTCTATGACGAGAACACGGCCGGGCGCATGCTGACCATCGAAGACCTGCCGCAACTCGGCAGCGAGATCGAGGCGATGCTGTTCGGCGCCATCAGCCTGATCTCGGAGCCGGCTGGGTCGGCCTATGAGGAATTCATGCAGCGCGAGCATGAGACCCGCGTGATGATGCTCGATCCCAACATCCGGCCGAACTTTATTCCCGACAAGGCCAAGCACCTCAGGCGCATCCGGGAGATGATGGCGATGGCCGACATCGTCAAACTGTCGGACGAAGACCTCCACTGGTTCGGCGAAGCCGGCTCGCACGAGGATGTCGTGCGCAATTGGCTCGACCGCGGCCCGAAGCTGATCGTCGTCACGCATGGCAGCGAGGGTGCCGTTGGCTACAGCAAACAGCATCGTGTCACCGTCATGCCGGAGACAGTGAAGGTGGTGGACACCGTCGGCGCCGGAGACACGTTCAACGCCGGCATCCTTGCCTCCCTGCATGAGCAAGGCCTGTTGACGAAGGCGGCGATTTCCAGCCTGTCCGAAGACGCCATCCGCAAAGCATTGGCGCTCGGCGCCAAGGCGGCGGCAGTGACAGTCTCACGAGCCGGCGCCAATCCCCCCTGGCGGCACGAGATCGGCTAATCGGCTCTCCAGCGCGATCACTTTATGTTTCCAGGCGCCGGAAAACCTCGATAAGAATGGGCTGAATTGCACCGCCAAGCCCGGATTCCCGGCTTTGTGGGACAATATACCGGCAAAACGTGGTAACGGGCTGCGACACTTGCACCAAGTCCCCGATCCGCAGCTGGCTTTTTCAGCCGCGCCAAGTCTGGTACCAGCGGGCCGGTTATTGGCAGGTATATTGAGGCCGACATGCAATTCATCGATCTTGGCGCGCAGCGCGAACGAATCCGCGATCGGCTGAAAGCCGCGATCGACCACGTGGTCGAGGATGGCCGCTACATCCTTGGCCCGCAGGTCGCCGAATTCGAGAAGAAGCTCGCCGCCTATGTCGGCGTCAAGCATGTGATTGCTTGCGCCAACGGCACCGACGCACTGCTTTTGCCGCTGTTCGCCGCCGGCATCGGCCCGGGTGACGCGGTGTTCGTGCCGAGCTTCACCTTCGCCGCCACGGCGGAAGTGGTGGCGCTGGCCAAGGCCGAGCCGGTTTTCGTCGATGTCGATCCGACAACCTACAACATCGACATCGCCAGCCTCGAGGCGGCGATCGCGGCCGTCAAGAAGGAAGGTCGACTGAAGCCGAAGGCGATCATCCCTGTCGACCTGTTCGGTCTTGCCGCCGACTATGAGGCGCTCATGACTATTGCCAATCGCGAAGGCTTATTGGTGATCGAGGACGCAGCCCAGTCCATGGGGGGCTCGCTCGAAGGCAGGATGTGCGGCGCGTTCGGCCATGTCGGCTCGACCAGCTTCTATCCGGCCAAGCCGCTCGGCTGCTATGGCGACGGCGGTGCGATGTTCACCAATGATGACGCGCTGGCCGACGCGCTCAGATCCTTCGCCTTCCATGGCAAGGGCGAGACGCAGTACGACAACATCCGCGTCGGCATCAATTCACGGCTCGACACGCTGCAGGCGGCGATCCTGCTTGAGAAGCTCGCCATCCTCGAGGAAGAGATGGTGGCGCGGCAGGTGGTGGCCCAACGCTACGCTGAAGGCCTCGGTGACGTCGTCACCGCAGCCCGCAACCTGGGTGGCAGCCGCTCGGCCTGGGCGCAATACGCGATCGAAACGCCGAAACGCGACGGGCTTAGAGCGCATTTGAGCGAAAAGGGCATTCCGTCCGTCATCTACTACGTCAAGCCGCTGCATGAGCAGATCGCCTATCGCGACTACCCGCGCACGCCGACCGGTCTTACGGTTTCGGAGGACCTGCCGAAACGCATCCTGTGCCTGCCGATGCACCCCTATCTCAGCGAGGCCGACCAGGACCGGATCATCGAAACGATCCGCAATTATATCGGCTCGAACTCGGCGCAGGCCGCGGCCGAATAGGCGTTGGGCACGGATACCCGACCGACACCTCCTTGGCATAGAGCGACGACGGCGCAGGCCGTGCGCTTCGCCCGTTATTTTGAGAAGGACGCCGCGTGTCTTGTGATCCCGTCTTCCATTCCCGACCGGGTCATGAAACGGCACTGCACTATGCAGATCCCCGCGGCGAAGACCAAAGTGCCCAGCACCCATGACAACCAGATCCGATGATCGACCGAGAGTTCGACGACAGCTATGATCAGGTAGGAGCTGGCTATGAAATGGCAGGGGCCGCTCAAACCACCGATCATTCTTATGATCGCCGCCAGGAGCACCCCATACACGATGATGCCCAGCGCTCCCAGTTCGTACCACAAATCGAATACGATATTATGTGCGCTTGGGAGATCCGCCTGCGCATAATATGTCGGACTCACGACAACCCCGGCCGCGTTTCTCATCGTATTGGCGCCATGGCCGAGGATCGGCTGGTCCGCGATGCGGGGCGAAATCATCTGCCATAAATCAAGCCGCGCTGCGAAGGTTCCTGGATAGAAAGCCAGCCATCCCGTTGTTTTGAGGTAGGCGAACAGCGGCGCGACGACGAAGGGGGCAATCAGGGCAAGAGACAAATAGACGGCGAAAAATCCAACCAAAACGTGCTGGCGGTATTTCGCGGGCATGACAAACATCACCGCCACGAGGACAATCGCCAGATTGACGCCGGTCGATCGGCCGTAGAGCAATGTCAGAACGGCAAAGAGAGCCGCAAGCCCTTTCCAGACCAGCCTCGGCTGGGCAAGAAATATGACGGCAAAAAAAGCTCCGTAAACCGTGATTTTGTGGAGGGTGAAAACGTTCTCCACAAAGCGTGGATCTTCGGTCAGAAACGCAAAATACAGTTCCCAGCCCATCACCGATACGACGCCGATCAACATGCCGGCCAATGACACCCACGCGAGCCGCTCGCATTGAGCGCTCGCAAGCGCGAGGATGCCCTGAAACAGCAGGATAGCGGCGATCGAATAGCCAAACACGTCCCTCGCCGCCGTGAGAGAGCGGCTCGCATCGACCGACCACAGGGCGCTCGAAAAGATAAAGCCTGACAAGAGAGCGAGAACAATTGCGAGGCCTGTCGTGCCTCTGCCAAAACGCGCACGCTTCGTCAAAAGGGCGAGAGCGCCCATGAGTGCCCCGACAATCGCTAAGACCGTTGGGGACATTTCGACGAAGGCGAAAAGGGCGGGAGAGAGGGCGTAGAGGCCCAGCAACATCCTGAAGGCTATTTCATCACGATTGCTGGTCCATGCGGGAAAGCCGCCCAAAATGACGGCATGGCATTTCTGAAACAAGGACATTCACTTACCGACTCAGGGGACGTCGACAAAGGATAGGCCATCGACGAGGGCTTTTCACCTACGTTCGATACGTCCCTGGATTGCAGCCTCGCCGCTGGCGATGAAATGCGGATTGGCGAAGTCCGCGTCATCGGCCTGGTTGCGCTTGCCATAGGTCAAGGGCTTGCCGTTCAGCGTCCGCGTCGTGCCGCCGGCGGCACGCAGCACCGCGTCACCCGCAGCGGTGTCCCATTCCATGGTGCGACCGAAGCGCGGATAAACATCCGCCTCGGCATTGGCGAGGAGGCAGAATTTCAGTGACGAACCGACCGAGACGATCTCGGCGGCACCAA
The DNA here is from genome assembly GCF_006440715.1 of Mesorhizobium sp. B2-7-3. Lineage (NCBI taxonomy): Bacteria > Pseudomonadati > Pseudomonadota > Alphaproteobacteria > Hyphomicrobiales > Phyllobacteriaceae > Mesorhizobium > Mesorhizobium sp. B2-7-3. The sequence goes on along the minus strand of NZ_VFTY01000015.1, from coordinate 64,959 downwards.
GGTCGCGAATATAGGCTTCGGTTTCCGGCGTGTTGTGCGAGCGGCTGGCAACCACGGCCAGCGGCGTCGCGGCCATTCTCACCGAAATCGGCCGGCGGGAAACGATCCGGTAGTCCTTATCGACTTCGAGGGCTTCCGCCCTGCCCGGCCGGCCGGAAAAAAACCGGCCGCTGCAGGGAGCGAAGACAACGCCGACTTCCGGCACACCATGGCGGACAAGCGCGATGTTGACGGTGAAGTCGGTGCGCCGGTTGACGAATTCCTTGGTGCCATCAAGCGGATCAATGAGGAAGAAGGTCTCGCCAAGTTCGCCCGGCATGATGCCGGCCGCCGCTTCCTCCTCGGCCACGCACGGAATATCGGGGAATGCGGCGCGCAGGCCTGCAAGAATGATCTTCTCGCTCTCGCGGTCCGCCTCGGTGACCGGCGAGGCGTCCGACTTGCGGTCGACCGCGCAGCCGGCGTGGAATACGCGCATCACCTCGCGCCCGGCGGCTAGCGCCAGCCGCTCGAAGATTTCAAGCATCGACGTGTCGTCAGATGCCGCCGCCATTGTCATATTGGTCTTCGGCAATGTCACGCTCGTTCAGCCAGTGTTCCAAGGCATCTACCATCTCTTCAGCCGATCTGCCGAGCGTCTTCAGATGGATCTCCGGTTTCTCCGGTGCTTCGTAAGGCGAATCGACACCGGTGAAATTCTTGATCTCGCCATTCAGCGCGCGGGCATAGAGGCCCTTCGGATCACGCCTGGCGCATTCCTCGAAAGGCGTATCGACAAACACCTCGATGAACTCGCCATCGGCCATCAATTCCCTGGCCATCCGCCGCTCGGCGCTGAACGGGGAAATGAAGGAGACAATGACGATCAGCCCGGCGTCGGCCATCAGCTTGGCAACTTCGGCGACGCGGCGAATGTTCTCGACGCGATCGGCATCGGTGAATCCAAGGTCGCGGTTGAGACCGTGGCGGACATTGTCGCCATCGAGAATGTAGGTATGACGCCCAGTGGCGAAAAGCTTCTTCTCGAACAGGTTGGCGATGGTCGACTTGCCGGAGCCCGAAAGCCCCGTGAACCAGAACACGGCGGGCCGCTGGTTCTTCATGTCGGCACGCACGCGCTTGCCGACATCGAGCGATTGCCAATGGATGTTTTCGGCGCGGCGCAGCGAGTGCACGATCATGCCTGCGCCAACCGTGGCGTTGCTGATGCGATCGATCAGGATAAAGGCGCCAGTGGTCCGGTTCTCGCCAAACGGATCGAAGGCAATCGGCGCCCGGGTCGAAATGTTGCAGATACCGACCTCGTTCATTTCAAGCGACTTGGCCGCCTCATGCGCAAAGTCGTTGACATTGATGCGGTACTTCAAGTCGGTGACGGTGGCGCTGGTCTGGTCGGTCTCGGTGCGCAGGATATAGGAACGGCCCGGCAGCAGCGCATGCTCGTCGAACCAGACGATGTTGGCGGCGAACTGGTCGGCGACCTGCGGCCGTGCGGACGGCGAAACCAGCATGTTGCCCCTGGAAACCTCGACCTCGTCGTCGAGAACGAGCGTTATGGCCTGGCCGGCCACCGCCTGTTTGAGATCGCCGCCATAGGCGACGATGCGTTTGACATGCGAGGACTTGCCCGATTTGGCGACCACGACCTCGTCGCCTTGCGCAACAATGCCGGACGCGATGGTGCCGGCAAAACCGCGAAAATCGAGATTGGGACGATTGACGTACTGAACCGGAAAGCGGAACGGCAGCTCGGCCGTGGCTTCCTCGACGGAGACGGTTTCGAGATGCTCGATCAATGTCGGGCCGGAATACCAATGCGTGTTTTCGGAGCGGCCGCTGACATTGTCGCCGTAGCGGGCCGACATCGGAATCGGCGCGATGGCCTGGAAGCCGAGATCGCGTGAGAACTGCCGGTAGTCCTCGACGATCCTGTTGAAGACCGCCTGATCAAAGCCGACGAGATCGATCTTGTTGACCGCCAGCACGATGTGGCGGATGCCGAGCAGCGAGGCAATGATCGAATGGCGCCGCGTCTGGCGCAGCACCCCCTGCCGGGCATCGATCAGCACGATCGCCAAGTCGGCGGTCGAAGCGCCTGTCGCCATGTTGCGGGTATATTGCTCGTGGCCGGGCGTGTCGGCGACGATGAACTTGCGCTTCGGCGTGGCAAAGAAGCGGTAGGCGACGTCGATGGTAATGCCTTGCTCGCGCTCCGCCTCGAGGCCGTCGACCAACAGCGCGAAGTCGACGTCGTCGCCCGTCGTGCCATGCTTGCGCGAATCGCGTTCAAGCGCGGCGAGCTGGTCCTCGAAAATCTGCTTGGTGTCGGAGAGCAGGCGTCCGATCAACGTCGACTTGCCATCATCCACCGAACCGCAGGTCAGGAAGCGCAGCAGCGACTTCTTCTCCTGCGCGGCCAGATAATCGCGGACGCCGTCCGTTGGAGCGAGGCTCTTTGCCATGATGTGGCGCATGGTCAGAAATACCCCTCGCGCTTCTTCTTTTCCATCGAACCGGCTTCATCGCGGTCGATCAACCGACCCTGCCGTTCGGAGGTGCGTGCCGTCAGCATCTCGCCAACGATGGCTTCAAGTGTGTCGGCGTCGGATTCGATGGCGCCGGTCAGCGGATAACAGCCAAGCGTACGGAATCGCACCAACCTGTCCTCCACGACCTCGCCGGGCAGTAGCTTCATGCGATCATCATCCTTGAGGATCAGCATGCCATCGCGTTCGACAACCGGCCGCCGCTTGGCGAAATAGAGCGGCACGATCGGGATGTTTTCCTGCAGAATGTACTGCCAGATGTCGAGCTCGGTCCAGTTCGACAGCGGGAAGACGCGGATCGATTCACCCTGCGCGATACGTGTGTTGAAGATCTTCCACATTTCGGGCCGCTGGTTCTTCGGATCCCACACATGCTGGGCGTTGCGGAAAGAGAAGATGCGCTCCTTGGCGCGCGACTTTTCCTCGTCGCGACGGGCGCCGCCAAAGGCAGCGTCGAAGCCGTATTTGTCGAGCGCCTGGCGCAGCGCCACGGTTTTCATCACATGAGTGTGGGTGTTCGAGCCGTGATCGAACGGATTGATGTTGTCGCGCACGCCATCTTCGTTGACATGAACCAGAAGATCGAAACCCAGCTTCTTCGCCATCTGATCGCGAAATGCGATCATCTCGCGAAATTTCCAGGTGGTGTCGACGTGAAGAAACGGGAATGGCGGCTTGGCCGGATAGAACGCCTTCATCGCCAGATGCATCAGCACCGACGAATCCTTGCCGACGGAATAGAGCATGACCGGCTTGGTGAAGGCTGCCGCGACCTCGCGGAATATGTGAATGGACTCGGCTTCAAGCCGCTGCAGATGCGTAAGCGCTGGTATCATGGACCGTGAGCGTTCTCTCATGCCTTGCAACAGAAGATCCTGCGTCAAATCATCGAGCCTTTTGCGCCCGGTTCAAAGCTTCGCTTCTGGACAAGTGTTTCGTGCGGGCGTTCTAGCAGATCGTCGCGGCCCAGAACAATGCAGGACGAGCCCGACAGCCATTCGTTCGGGAATGAATTTTCCACGGTTGCGACAAAACCCGGAAATTTCTGCTTGGAGAGCTTCCAGCCGTGAAAAGGCTGGAAAAATATTGCCTGTGAGAAGGCCGGGGATGCTGCAGGGTCAACCGGTGCCGACCGGGGGTTTCAGCGGCAATCGATCACGGCGTACTATCGAAACAGCGGCCCAGCCGCTATACGCTTAGAAAGGGCAAGATGCATTATCAATGGGCAATTTCGAGGTGAGCATGTTGGGGGTTTCACCGAACACGATGTGCCGCATAAATTTTCTTGAGAATAGCGGGTCCGAAAATTGAACCGGCTTTCATTCATAAGACAGCAAATCACGCCTTCGCGGATCAATGTCTACTTCTCCATTCTCTGCTTCTTTTCTCCCCCGGTCCTGGGATCGGCGGTCAGCTTCGTGTTCAATGGCGGCGGACTATGGTCCGTCCTGTTAATCGTCTTGAAGAGAAGGCACTTCAATGTCGACCGGGCGATGATGGCGCTAACGATCGCGATCTACGCCTATTGCGCAAGCAATGTCCTGGCGTCCATCGTCAACCACGCGATCGTCAAGGACGCACGGCATCTTGTCCCGCTGATCACCTTTCTGTTTTTTCCCATTTCCTATTCGACCTGGAGCACTACGCAAAAAACAACGCTCGTCCGCATCATTGTGTTGGCCAGCATGGCGGCTTGTTTCGGAGCGCTGCTGCTGGCGGTTTATCAGCAATATCGACTTGGTATGCGCGCCGAGGGTGGGGCGGGGAATGCGATCGTTTTTGCTGAGGTCCTCTGCCTTGCGGTGGTGATCTGCGTGGCCGCTGCCCTATCCGGTATAGAGAAATACAGGATCGCCCTCGCCTGCGCCGCACTCGGCGGAACGATCGCCATCATCTACTCCGGTACGCGCATCGTCTGGCTGGCACTGCTGATTGCCGGTGTCGCCGTTCTGTTGATCAACCAGCAGAAGCTAAGAGGGAGAGATGCCGTTCGCGTGCTTTTGCTGCTGGCCGCGATTGCGGTCGCTATCGCGTTTTTCGGGTTCCAGACGATAGCGGGGCGCGTCGCATTTCTGCACTCCGACTGGGATGCGCTGGCGGCCCATGGTGACCACACGACTGCTTTGGGACTACGCGTCGCGCTTTGGGATATCGGCCTGAAGGCATTTCATGAGATGCCATTGTTTGGACATGGGGTGGGTGCCACCCGGCTCTTGATCAAGCAGGGCTTTCAGGATCAGTTCGGGATGGATGCAGGTTTCAGTCATTTCCACAACGGCTTCCTGACCGCCTTGGTACAAGCGGGAATCTTGGGTGCGGTGACGCTGGCGGCGATCTTTGTGGCTGCCGTCAGAAATGCAGCCCTGGTCCTCCGTGACAGCACCGATCCGATCGAACGGTTCGGCGCCACCATGATCGTCGCCGTCGTGATCACCTACCTGACTGCCGGCATGACGGGCATCCTGATCGGCCATGACATTCTTGACTCGGTCTTTATGGTCTTCCTGGTGTCGGGAACATATCTTGCCTGTGGCCGCCAGGCCGCGTTGGTGGAAAGGCAAGCCCTTCCACCAGTGGTGGGAGCCCAGGCGACGTCACCACCGAAAAGCCAAACCGTTCCACTGGTGACGGAAGCCATTCCATCAGACCTGGCACCTCCGCCAGCCGCCCGATAGCCGGTCCTGGCAAGACAATGAAAGTCCTGGTTACGGGCGCGACGGGTTTCATCGGCCGCCAGGTGGTCCATCGGTTTCGTGAGGCCGGTGTCGAACTTCGCCTTGCCTCCCGTCAGCCGGAGAGACTTGATGCCGGGCCCGACACGATGCAGATGCCGGGGTACGATGCACCTGCCGAGGCTTTCCTGGCGCTGACCAGGGATGTTACGGATGTCGTCCATTGCGCGGGTCTGAACAATGATCAGGGCAATGCCGCCGAAGCTGATTTTCGGGCAGCCAATGCGCAATTGAGCGCACGTCTGGCGCATGCCGCCGCCACTCAGGCAAGCGGACGGTTCATCCATCTTTCCTCGATCCGGGCCGTGATCGGCGCGCGTGCCAGCGCAACGATCGACGAAAACACGATCCCGGACCCGCAAGACGCCTACGGGCGCTCGAAACGCGAAGCAGAAATTGCCGTGTTGGGCGCCTATGCCTCGCATGGCCGTGCCGACGCGGCCATATTGCGGCTGCCTCCAGTCTACGGGATCGGGATGAAAGGAAACCTGGCGACGCTGATGCGGCTCGCCGATACGGCTCTGCCGATGCCAACGGGCGCATTGACGGCGAACCGTTCGCTGCTATCATCGCAATCCGCGGCACGGGCGGTGTGGCATCTGCTTTGCCATTCCGAGCCACTTCGTCCGATCTATCTCGCCAGCGACGAGCCGCCAGTGTCCGTCGCTGCCGTCATCGGTGCCTTTCGCCGCGGCTTGCGGAGGCCGACGCGCCTGATGACCGTGCCGGCTGGACCAATGCGGACAGCCGCCACACTGCTTGGCAAGCGGATGTTCTGGGACAGCCTGACGGCGACGCAAATATGCGACCCGTCGCTGCTTGTCTCGGAAGGCTGGGCGCCGGAACCCAGCACGCTGGAGCGGCTGACCGAGATAGCGCGGCTCCGAAACCCCCGACGTCCTGTTTGATCCCGGCCCAAAGACCGGTTTCCGCTTCTGGAGCGGGGCTGCTCAGCCGCGATAAAGTGTTCCAAACAGGATCCGAAGGTCGAGCCAGAACGACGCGCTCCTGAGATAGGTGGCATCGGTTTCGGCCAGAAGTTGCGGGTTCGACATGTCGATGCCCCTGATCTGGGCCAAGCCTGTCATCCCGGGCAAAGCCTGCAAAACGCCCAGCCGCCTGCGGCATTCGATCAGTTCCGTCTGGGTCGGCAGGCAAGGACGCGGCCCGACCAGGCTCATTTCGCCGCGCAGGACATTCCACAGCTGCGGCAACTCGTCGAGCTTGAATTTCCGCAAGCCCCTTCCAACCGATGTCACGGCGCTCACCGGGGTTTCATGCGAGGGCAAGGATGGCGTTCCCTGGTACATCGTCCGCAACTTGTGGCAGCGAAAAAGCACACCTTCGCGGCCAATCCGCGTTTGTGAAAAAATCACCGGACCGGGCGAGGATACCCGGACGGCAACAATGGCCAGCAATAGAATGGGAGAGGTTGCCACCAGCAGCACAGCCGCACCGGCGAGATCGAAGATTTTCTTGGCTGTCTTCATGTGGCCGATAGGGCTCCCTGCCAGGCTCTACGCGATGACCGCGAGCGATGCCCGTCAATCCGGCCGGCGTAGCATGAGGTCGCCTTCCTAACCAAGCGAGCGCGGTCCGCGATTTCAGATACGGCCCAGGACAAAGGCGAGATAGAGCCCAAGGGTGCCGGCAAAAGTCTGTCGATAGACGCCGCTTTTGCGCAGGGCGCCCAGGCGTTGGAAAAGGGAACCTCGCCGACCGTTCGCGAACAGGTCGAGGCACGCCACCGCATCCTTCGTAAGGAGATCGCGATTGACGGCAAGGCCGGCAAGATTGAGATTGGTCCAGTCCGCGAACTGGCCCTTGAACAGGCGACCCAGCCGCGAGATCCGCGCCTGCCACGATGCATTGGCGCCGACCAGATCAAGCACTCAAGATTGTTTTCTGCACAGCCTAAGTCGCCTGCCCAGCCGTTTTCGGGATCACCTCTTGAGGCGTGGCCCCCCTCGCCTTCTTGGCGCGGTCAAGACCGGCAAGCGCGGCAAGCGAAGCTGCCTTGTTCTGGCTCTTCATCTCCTGCTGAAGCGCCGCAAGTGCTGTCTGGACATCCGACCACTGCGCGACATCGGTGCTCAGGCCGAAGATCTTGGCAATGCTGAGTTCCACCAGTTCCTCGTCCTCGCCGTGCAGGGTCTCGTGGAGCTTTTCGCCCGGGCGGATGCCTGTGAAGCGGATTGGAATGTCCGTATAGGGGCTTTTTCCCGTCATGCGGATCATCGTTTCGGCCACTTCGACGATCGGCACGGGCTTGCCCATGTCGAGCATGTAGACGGCGTAATCCTGGCCGGCCGGCCGCGAGGCGGCATCGGCCGCCGACATGATGACGAGATCGACGGCTTCGGCGACGGTCATGAAATAGCGCGTCATGCGCCGGTCGGTTATGGTGACCGGCCCGCCGGCCTCGATCTGCGCCTGGAATATGGTCGCCACCGAGCCATTGCTGCCGAAGACGTTGCCGAAGCGCACGGCGATGAACTTGGTGGAGGCGCGACGCCCGCCCGGTTCGCCGGCCGGCGTGCCGTGCAGGGCGCTGACGATCTGTTCGGCGGCCCGCTTGGTCATGCCGAGCACGGAGGTCGGATCGACGGCCTTGTCGCTCGAGACCATTACGAATTGCGCCACGCCGCATTTGGCCGCGACCTCGGCGCAGACAAGCGTGCCGAAGACGTTGGTCTGGATGGCCGATTCCCAATTCTCCTCCAGCAGCGGAACATGCTTCAACGCCGCTGCATGGAAGATGATGTCAGGTTTGAATTCCGTGACCACGCGCGTCATCTGGCGCCGGTCCGCGACATCGACGATGCGGACCTTGAGGCGATCATGATGCTTCTCGTCGATATACTGGCTCAACTGGAAGATGCCGAATTCGGAATTGTCGGCGACCAGCACGGCCTCGGCTCCAAGCTCCAGCGACCGCTTGACCAGCATCCGCCCGATGGAGCCGGCGCCTCCCGTGACCAGGACGCGCTTGCCGCCGACGAAGGCGCCGATGCGCTCGATGTCGGATGGCACAGTCGGGCGGCGCAGGATCGTTTCCATCTCGACGGCATCGAGAACGAGCTTTCCCTCCTGGCCCAGCTGCGAAAGGCCTGCGAACTGCACGACCGCTATGTCGGCGTGACGCGCGACACGGACCAGCTCCGAGTATTCCTCGATCTCATGCTCGGCGCCGCTGCCGAAGATCAGCAGATCGAGGCTTTTGGTGCCGCTCGCATAGTCCTCCAGGACATCGATCAGGCGCGGCCGGGTCGCCACCACCGGGACCCCTTGAATGCGCGTGCCGAGCGGCGCGCCATGCTCGGTGGCCATGATGCCGGCTATGGTATGATCGGGGGGTTGCGCCGTGCGCGTGAAACGAATGATCAGGTCGGCCTCGCCGAGCCGGCCGACGAACAGGGCCTGCTTGGTGCGCGCCAAGTCGGCCTTGCCGCTGAGAACACCCCAGCTCGCGCCGTCACGCAGGAAGCGGTAGAACAGCCGGGGCGCCGAGATGACGGTGAAGGAGACGAGCAGGAAGACGATGAACTGGCGCTCGTTGAGCCCCGCGACAGGCTGAAAGGAACGCACGAACAGCGAAACGGCGTAGAGGACGAATGTCAGTATCGCGCAGCTCTTCAGGATGTTGAAGAAATCAGGCGTCGAAGCGAAGCGCCAGACCGTGGTGTAGAGGCCGCAATATCTGAACAGCAGATGGCTGATGACCACGATGCCGGCCCAGGTGACAAGGCCCTCCGTGGAGAGCGCCCCAAAGGAAAGATCCGACCGCGACAGGACGAGGCTGAGCGCCACGGCGACCAGGACCATGACCACGTCCTGGACCATGATGAAGGCGCGCCGCATCTGAGGCCTGAGCCCGAACACAGCTTCTATATAGGATACCATTGGGCAGTACTGAACTCCGGACGTGAGAACTTCAACACCAATGCCGCGCCAGGTCGAATACCATTCGCCACCGGCCACCTATGTTAGCGCAAATTTCTCGGCCCCCGCCGCCTTTATCGCATAGCGTGGACTTGAAGCCATCGCCAGGGATTTTTTCACCGGCGTCTCATGAACGAGCGCGTTGATGAAGATATCATGCAACAGCGACTGGAAAAGTAGCTTCCGCTTATAAACACTGTCGCGCGACTCAGGTGGATTACAAGACCGGCCGAAAGATTGGAAATTTCGGCGGATTTGACGCCGCCTTTCTGGTCAACTACTCACGAAGTCTCGCCCAAGCCATTACCGACGCACTATTTGGAGAGCCCGAGGAACACTGGACGGCTGGCCAAACGATTTCCGGTTGACAGATGGGCGCACTGCAATATGACGGCCTTCCCCCACACTAGCCAAAGTGAAGTAATGAAATTTGGATCGAGTGGCCTTCGAGGCTTGGCTTCGGAACTGGTCGGCAAACCGAGTGGACTTTATACTGAAGCCTTCGCTTGGCGCCTAGCAGCAGGCGGGCTCCAGCCGAAGGCCAAGGTGTTCATAGGTCGCGACTTGCGCGATAGTAGCCCGACCATTGCAGCCAACTGCATGGCTGCCTTGGTGGTTGGTGGCTTTCAACCGATCGATTGCGGTGCCATTCCAACACCAGCTTTGGCGTTGTATGCTCGGCAGCATGGCGCAGCGGCGCTTATGGTGACCGGTTCGCATATACCCGCTGACCGCAATGGCATCAAATTCTATAACCTGCAGGGTGAGATCAGCAAGGCCGATGAGGCCGCTATAGCACGCTATGCCGCGGAAAGGTCAGACGCTTATAACGCCCCGCCCGCAATAGGAACGGCTTTGCCAGGACATCATGACCAGGCGATTACCGCCTATCGCGCGCGCGCTGACGACATCCTGGAGCCTGGATCCCTTTCAGGCATGAGGCTCGGCGTCTATCAGCACAGTTCGGTCGCGGCGGACCTTCTCGTGAAGGTTCTCCAATCTTTTGGCGCCCATGTGATACCTGTCGGGAAATCCGATACCTTCGTACCTGTCGACACCGAAGCCGTTGACCCGACCACAATTGCAAAGTTCAAGGGTTGGGCTCGAGACTTCAAGCTCGACGCCATCGTGTCGACCGACGCCGATGCCGATCGACCACTTATCGCCGACGAGAATGGCGATCTGTTTCGTGGCGACCTGATCGGCCTCGCCACGGCCTTGTTCTTGCGGGCTGATAGCGTAGTGACGCCCGTGACCTCCAATTCAGGCATTTCGGAAGCTTTCGGTTTTACGGTTCTGAGAACAAAGGTGGGATCTCCATTTGTCGTCGAAGCCATGGAAGCCTCCTACCATCCCGAAAAAATCGTCATTGGCTTTGAGGCCAATGGTGGCGTTCTCCTGGGGTCGGACTGTTCACTACACGGAAAGACGTTGACGGCACTGCCGACACGAGATTCCCTGCTCCCCATCCTCGCCGTTCTCGGTATGGTAGCGACGACAGGAAAATCCCTGTCGCGTTTGCGCGAACTGTGGAATCTTCCCGCCTGCGCAAGCGAACGTCTCGAAAGTTTCCCGGTGGAGAGTTCCCGCAGCTTGATGCGCCGGCTTGCGGACCGGGATGCACTGCAGCGATTTCTGGCGCCGTTCGGGACCGTTGCCGACGTCGACGAGACTGACGGGCTAAGGACAAAAATGGAAACCGGCGAGATCATCCATCTGCGGCCGTCCGGCAACGCGCCGGAGCTTCGCTGTTACTCAGAGGCTATGGACCCAAGCAGAGCGACAGCGATCGTGGCGCTGACGCTCGAAAGAGCGCGGGCAATCACATCCACAAACGAAGCAGAGGTCGCGTAATGAAAGTGGTTCCCGTCATCATCAGCGGTGGAGCCGGATCGCGACTATGGCCCGCCTCGAGGCAATCGCACCCCAAACCTTTCCTCAAAGTGGCTGACGGACATTCTCTTATTCAGCACACAGTGTTGCGCGCAGCTTCGATAGAGCATGTCGTGGAACTCGTCGTGGTAACGTCCGGAGAACACCTGTTCCTGACGAAAGACGATTTCGACGAACTGGATTCCGTGATGTTGCCGCGCACATTTCTGCTCGAACCGGAAGGCCGAGATACGGCCGCCGCGGTGGCGGCGGCCGCTATCCATGCCAAGGCAACGCAGGGTCCTGAGGTGATTCTGTGTGTCTTCCCGGCGGATCACATGATTGGCAACCTGCCTGCTTTTTTGGCCGTGATGGGCCGGGCCATCGAACACGCCCAGCTGGGGCGGATCGCCACATTGGGCATCAGCCCGACCAGACCGGACACTGCATTCGGTTATATCGAAGCGGATGGTGAGAAAGTCGTCCGTTTCGTTGAAAAACCTGATCTCGAGACGGCCAAGGCCTATGTCGCATCCAAGCGCTTCTTCTGGAACGGCGGCATCTTCTGCTTCAGCGCACAAACCATGCTCGACGAAATGGCTTTGCATTGTCCCGCGGTGATCCAGGCTGTCTCCGACAGCTATGAGAACGGCCACTTCAGTCAAGGCGAAGGCTTTGCCAAGATCGAACTCGCGCCCGAGCACTTTGGCTCCGCCCCGCGAGTCTCGCTTGACCACGCGGTCATGGAGAAGACAAACAATCTTGCCGTGGTTCCCTGTGACATGGATTGGAACGACATCGGGTCGTGGAACGCAATGGCCGACCTGATCGCTCCCGATGCAAGCGGGAACAGGATACGCGGCGATGTTCACATGATCGACACAACCGGTAGCTATGTGAGCTCCGATAAGCGCGTCATCGGCACGGTCGGCGTCAGCGACCTGGTGATCGTGGATTCCCCGGATGCGTTGCTTGTCGCATCCCGCGACCGTGTTCAGGACGTCAAGAAGCTGTTTGACGACCTCAAGGCTTCTGGACATGAAGCGCACCTGCTTCACAGCACGGTGCACCGCCCGTGGGGTACCTATACGGTTCTGGAGGAAGGCGAGCGCTTCAAGATCAAACGCATCGAGGTGAAGCCCGGTAGACGTTTGAGCCTGCAAATGCACTACCATCGTTCCGAGCACTGGGTCGTGGTCAGCGGCTCCGCGAAAATAGTCAATGGCGACCAGGAGCTGTTTCTGGCGACCAACGAATCGACCTACATCCCCTGCGGTCACAAACATCGGCTGGAAAACCCGGGAAGAATCGACCTGGTGATCATTGAAGTACAAAGCGGCGATTATCTCGGCGAGGATGACATCGTGCGCTTCGACGACGTATACGGCCGCGCCTGACAACCGGTTGGCTCGCTGTGCTTGGCGAGCAACCACTAGATAGAACCGAGAACATTGATGACAAAGAAAGCCTTGATTACCGGCATTACCGGGCAGGACGGCGCCTATCTGGCGGAACTCCTACTTGCCAAAGGATATGAGGTTCACGGACTTGCGCGGCGTTCAAGCACCGCCGATGTGAACACCACGCGCCTGAAGTGGCTTGGCATTGAAAAAGATGTTCGGATCGTGGACGGAAACCTGACGGATTTGTCTGGTCTGGCTAGAACGATGCGCGACGTGAAGCCGGATGAGGTCTATAATCTTGCCGCTCAATCCTTCGTCAAATCGTCGTGGCAGCAGCCGATCCTGACCGGCAACGTGACCGGCATAGGCGTGACCAATGTGCTTGAGGCCATCCGCCTCGAATCGCCTGAAGCCCGTTTCTATCAGGCATCGTCCTCGGAGATGTACGGCCTTATCCAGGAACCGATGCAATCCGAGACGACACCTTTCCACCCACGCTCTCCATATGCGGTGGCGAAACTTTATGGCCATTGGATTACGATCAATTATCGTGAAAGTTTCGGTTTGCATGCCTCGAGCGGCATCCTGTTTAATCATGAATCCCCGCTTCGCGGCATTGAGTTCGTCACCCGCAAAGTCACTGACGCGGTCGCGCGCATCAAGAAGGGCATGGCAAAGGAATTGCGGCTCGGGAACATCGACGCCAAGCGTGATTGGGGTCATTCCAAGGACTATGTCCGCGCGATGTGGCTGATGGTGCAGCAGGACCAGCCGGATGATTACGTGATCGCGACAGGCAGGACGACGACTGTGCGCGACATGTGCCGGATTGCATTCGAGCACGTCGGGCTCAATGTTGACGATCACCTTGTCATCGACCCCGACTTGTTCAGGCCGGCGGAAGTCGAAATCCTGCTCGGCAATCCAGCCAAGGCAAAGGCGAAGCTGGGCTGGGAGGCGACGATCTCGCTGGAAAAGATGATCCGCGAAATGGTGGATGCGGATCTCGAACGCCACGCGAACCCAGCCAGACGTTAAGCTGGATGGGAACCGTTTTTGCCTCATGGTCGGTAATTTGAAGCATCGTATCCTGATTACCGGGGCAAGCGGATTTGTCGGCTCTGCGCTGTTGCGCCTCCTGGAACGGGAACACAGTTCCTGCGAGGTGTTCGCGTTTGGCCATGGCGAAGGCCAGCGAAATGCCATCGACCTGCTGGACCGGGATGCGGTCGACACCGCCGTGCGGAAGGTCCAGCCCACCTCGCTCATTCATTTGGCCGCGGTTGCAGCACCTTCCGATGCCCGCAACGCGCCGCGCCATGCCTGGAACGTCAACTTCACGGGAACGATGAACCTTGCCGAATCGGTGATGCGCCACGCGCCGAAGGCCCGGTTCGTCTACATTGGCAGTTCGGAAGCCTATGGGGCTTCGTTTGCGAGCGTGGCCGGCCCAGTGACGGAAACCGTGCCGCTTCAACCGATGACGGTCTACGGCGCCACCAAGGCGGCTGCGGACTTGATGATCGGGCAAATGGCCTATGACGGCCTGCGCGCGGTGCGCTTTCGCCCGTTCAACCATACCGGCCCTGGTCAGTCGGACGCCTATGTGGTTTCCGCCTTCGCGCGGCAGATTGCCGAGATCGTGTCGGGAAAAAGCGAGCCCGTCATTCACGTCGGAAATCTCGAAGCCGAGCGCGACTTCCTCGATGTTCGCGACGTGGTGCGCGCTTATGCGAGTGCGGCGCTTCTGGAGCTGGATGCCGGGCCCGACCATGTCTATAACATCGCATCAGGACGACCGCGGAGGATCCAGCATATACTGGACATGCTCATAGCGCAGTCGGGCATCAACATCGAGGTGCGTACCGACCCGGCCAAATTCCGCCCCAATGACATTCCCGTCATGTGCGGTGATGCGGCAAAAGCACACAATAGGCTGAATTGGACGCCTTTGGTGCCGTTCGAACAGACAATTGCCGACGTTTTCGGATATTGGCACCGGCTATGTAACGCCCGCTGACGGCAAGACGCAGCGCGCAAAGGGTCGATCACATGCTGCGAAGCTTATGGCACTACCGCCATTTCATCATTTCCTCCATCAGAGGCGACTTGAAGGGGCGTTTCGTGCGGTCGCGCCTGGGCGGCCTGTGGTTCATCCTTCACCCGCTTGCGCAGGCGATCATCTTCTCCATCGTGCTTTCGGAAGTGCTCAAGGCACGGCTTCCGGACACGGACAGCCCCGCGGCCTACCCGATCTACCTTCTGTCCGGCATGGCCGCGTGGACGCTGTTCAGCGAGATCCTTACGCGCAGCATGACCGTCTTCATCGAGCAAGCACCGGTCATGAAGAAGATCGCGTTTCCGCGCCTGTGCCTGCCTGTGATCGTCGGCGGCACGGCGCTAATCAACCACCTGCTGCTGCTTGTCGCCATCTTCGTGATCTTCATCTTCCTCGGCCACATGCCAGGCCGCGCATTGATCCTGCTGCCGGTCGGGATCATGCTGATTTCCGCAATCGGATTCGGTCTCGGTGTCATCCTCGGGGTGATGAACGTTTTCATTCGCGATATCGCGCAGGTCATGACGATCGTGCTGCAGCTCTGGTACTGGCTGACGCCGATTGTCTATCCAGCCAACGTCCTGCCGGAACAATACAGCTTCGTGCTCAGCCTCAACCCGATGGCTCCCTTGGTTGCATTGTACCAGGATGCGTTGCTGTTCAACCGCTGGCCCAGCCCCGAAAGCCTCATCATGCCGGCCATTCTGGGGCTGCTCAGCATGGTCTTCGCGATGATTTTCTTTCGCCGTGCAAGCCCTGAACTCATCGACGTGCTGTAACCATGACCGTGCTCTCCGTAAGTCATTTGTCGAAACGCTATGCGAACTATGCCAGCAACCTCGAGAGGTTTGCCGGCTGGTTCGGAGCGCCAGTTACCCCGACGGAGGAATTCTGGCCGGTCAGGGACATCTCCTTTTCCCTGTCCCCGGGAGAAGCCCTTGGGCTGATCGGGCAGAACGGCGCCGGCAAGAGCACGCTTTTGAAGCTAATCACCGGCACCGTGCGGCCAACCGAGGGTGCGGCGAGTGTCTCAGGCCGCATAAGCGCCATCCTGGAACTCGGGCTCGGCTTCAATCCCGAATTCACCGGGCGCCAGAATGCCTTCCATGCCGGCGGGCTGATGGGTCTCTCGCACGGGCGTCTGGCCGAACTCATGCCGCATATCGAGGACTTCGCCGAGATAGGCGAGTTCTTCGACCAGCCGGTCCGAACCTATTCGAGCGGGATGCAGGCACGGCTGGCGTTCGCGCTTGCCACCGCCGAGCGGCCGGAGGTGCTGATCGTCGACGAGGTGCTCTCGGTTGGCGACAGTTATTTCCAACACAAGAGCTTTGATCGGATACGCAGCTTCAAGGCGGCGGGCACATCGATCATTCTCGTCACTCACGCCCTGGCCGACGTGAGGGCATTGTGTGACAGGGTGATCCTGCTGGACAAGGGACATGTGCTGAAGGACGGGGCGCCCGACGAGGTGATCGATTACTATAATGCCCTGATAGCAACCAAGGAGAATGCGAAGCTGACGGTGGAGCAGCGGCGGGAAAAGGATGATTGGCTCTACAGCAGAAGCGGGACCAAGGCAGCCGCGGTAGAATCCGTGGCGTTGTTGGACGGCGAAACCGGTGCCCAGGTAAAGATCGCCGTTTCAGGACAGAGCATGACGGTTCGAACGCGGATTGTTGCGAAAGAGGATATTCCGGAGCTTGTCATCGGCTTCATGCTGAGGGATCGCGCCGGTCATATAGTGTGGGGAACCAACACCTGGCACACTGGTCAGGTGCTTTCGAACATTGCGGCTGGAGACAAGCTCGAATGCCGACTGCGCCTTGCCTGCTCCCTTGGCCAGGGCTCATATGGTCTATCGGTCGCGCTGCATACGGGAGACGTCCACATCGACAACAATTTCGACTGGATAGAGAACGTCGAGGTTTTTGACGTCATCAGTTCAGACAGCCCCTTCTTTGTCGGGACGAGCCGCCTTGAGCACGCTTTCGAAATCGTCCGATGAAAAATTTTGACGATCTGTACAAGGCCTTCGAGGACCGCTTTCGTGGGTCAAGGGAACTCGTCAAGGGCCGACTTGAGATCTATCAACCCCTGTTGGCGCAGGTGCCGAGGCAACCTGAAGGGCCGACTCTTGCGATCGATCTTGGCTGTGGACGTGGCGAATGGCTTGAGATACTCACCGAGGCCGGGCTGGAAGCCGTCGGCGTGGATCTGAACGGAGGCATGGCGCAGGAAGCCATCGAACGTGGACTGAGAATCGAGCTTCGGGATGCGATCGAATATCTGCGAGAGCAACCGGATGAGACTGCGGCCGTCATTTCAGCCTTCCACATGGTCGAGCACGTGCCTACCGATTATCTGATCGAACTCTTGAACGAGTGCCGCAGAGTGCTGGCCGAAGATGGCCTGCTTATCCTGGAAACCCCGAATCCGGAGAATATTTCCGTCGGCACGCACACCTTCTATCTTGATCCGACCCATAAAAGTCCCCTGCCCCCGAGCCTGCTCGAGTTCCTGGTGGAGCAGGTCGGCTTCCCCGAAATCGCGATCCTGAGGCTGAACGGCAGTCCCATGATCAAGGCAGGGCCGATCGAGCGCAGCATTCATCTGATGTTCGAGGTAGGGCGCGACTATGCCTGCCTGGCAAGAAAGCAGGGCATGCAATCCGAGGGGAAAACCGGATCACTTGCAGCGTTTGTGCAGGCCGCGTCGCAGCAAGTGCCCACGGATATGGCAAAAATAAAAGGATGGCTTCATTCCGCTGACGAAGAGATCGTCAACAGCTCGGACGGAGGAGCCACGTCGTCCAACGCGCTTCAGTTTCAACAATTGACCGAGAACCTCGCCGCCCAGTCGGAGTTGATGCAGGCTGGAAACAAAGCACTCACGGACACGGTAGCTTCTATCGGCAAGCAACTGCGGGACGTCATTAAGGACAGGGCTGTGGCCGCCCGCGATGCCGAAATCGCCCGTCTCCAGCAACAGATGGCGGAGACGGACGCTGTAAGCACGGAGCAATTGACAGGCAGACAAGCTGCCATCGAAGAGCGAGATGCTGAAATTGCACGCCTCCAAAAACTCATGGCGAACATGGAGGCTGCAACCTCGAGGCAGGTGGCCGAGCGGGATGCCGAAATTGCCCGACTGAATAAAAGCGTTACGAAACTGGCCGAACAGGTTCAACCGTTGGCTGTTCTGGTCGACGCCTTTCAGAATTCGACGTCTTGGAGAATTACAGCGCCAATGCGCGGACTTATCGGGGGGGCAAGCGCTGTAGCGCGGATTCCAAAGGTAAATGCCAAGCTCCTGATGCAGCATGGCCTGCTATGGTTGCGCCGAAGACCTCGAGCTTCGGTATTTGTTCAACGCTTGATACGGTTCGCTCCGCTCCTCGAACGCCGGCTTCTGGGTTTCGCACGGTCAAGCAGCGGTTTGGTCCCAATCGACACAGGCTGGAAGCTTGATCCGGACCCCGCCGTGCTTGATGCGTGGCGTAGACGCCTCAGGGCTGGAAAATAGACATGACATCGCAGCCATTGAGACTCTGGGTCGACGGCCAGTGTCTGCAGACGCATAGCCGAAAACGTGGAATTGGACGATACGTATTGGACTTGCTCCGCGCCCTTTCGACCCACGAGAGCGGCATAGAGCTGCTCGTCTCGCTTAATGCTGCGATGCCTGAAGCGACAATTGCCGCTCGATCGCTGCTTTCGGGTATCGTGCCATCGCACCGCATTCACGTCTGGCACGGGAAAGTCGAAGGGGGCGAAGCCGACTACGGACACACGACATGGCGCAGCCGTAGCGAAATGGCTCTCGTCCATCACGTCAACCAACTCAGTCCAGACATTGCCCTGTCCGCGAGTCCCTTCGAAGGCGCCGTCGACCCCGCGGTTCCGTATCTCGGTGGCTCATTGGCGACGGTCAGGACGGCAGCCATGTTTTATGACGCTATCCCGTTCAGGTTTCCTGACAAATACATTCGCGACCCTCGTCAACGGGAGTATTACGATCGGCGTCTTTCCAGCTATAAGAATTTTGACCTAGTGTTCACCATTTCAGATTTCTCCTCCCGGGAATTTCGACATTTCTCTGGGTCGGAAAAAGAGCTATGCATTGGCACCGGCATAGCTGAAAGCTTTGTTGAGCTTGTAAACGGCGGAACAGATGAAAATTTTTACGACTGTAAATACGTTCTATATGTTGGCGGCTTGGATTGGCGAAAGAATCTTGAGATAATACCAAAAGCTTTTCAAAGCATTCCTAAACCGCTGCAAAATTCTTTGAAATTTATTCTAGCCGGAGAGATTAACTCCGACGAAGAAGGTGAATACTCCAACATCTGGCAATCTCATGGTTTGTCGGCTGATCAGATCGTATTCACAGGCGCGGTCGATGACAGAACGCTGGTCCGCCTCTATAAAGGGGCGGTTGCACTGGTTCAGCCCTCGTTCATGGAGGGCTTCGGCCTAACGGCGCTTGAGGCAATCGCCTGCGGAACGCCTGCAATCGCGGCCAGAGCGGGCGCGGTTCCCGAGGTTGTCGGAGATGACGCCTTGCTCTTTGACCCGACGTCACCTCTAGACCTTGCTCAGAAAATTGAAACAGTAGCAGCGGGCAAACTCGACTCAAAAAAGCTCAAGGAACTCGCGCAGAATAGAATCGATACGTTCAGCTGGAGAAACGTCGCAGATCATGTCGTTAAGGGTCTGCACGGACTCGACCGCCGCATGGCTGCGCCGCAGATCGAACTTGTCGAAGCGCTCGGCACTATCAAGAGAAATGAAGAGGAAGACGTCTCGACCTTGATGGCTCTCGCCGAGCCCGAGCCCACAAGGCCGCGGCTGCTGGTCGACGCCAGTGCAACACTGATAGACGACCACAGGACCGGCATTCAACGGGTCGTTCGGCGGATCTGCGAAAGTATGTTCCCGAGCGGGTCAAAAGACGAGGGCAAGTACATCTCGTTCTGCGACGATAATACCGGCTGGTACTTTGCAAGAGAATGGGCCGGGCGCCCGCCTTCGAAACAGCAGTCAAACCGGCTCCGGCCACAGGCCGGCGATACCGTGTTGATGCTCGACAGTTCCTGGCCTTTCCATACCCTCCATCCGGCGTTTCTCCGCCCGGTCTTGCTCAAAGGCGGCGACGTCATATCCTGCCTCTACGATATGGTTCCCTTGCGTTCGGCAGCCTTTTGCCATGAAGGCATGCCACCTATTTTCAGCGCGTGGTTTCAAACCGCGCTCATTTATTCCACCGGCATTATCTGCATCTCGCGCGCAGTCGCCGACGAATTGCTGGATTTGCTCGCAGGCATCCGGTTTCCGCGCCGAATGAAGGTCGGCTACTGGCAGCTTGGTGCAGATTTCGCGACAATGGAGTCTCCACCGAAGCCAATTCAGCGAAGCGACGTGGGCCGTCCTTGCTTCCTGATGGTCGGAACGCTGGAGCCGCGCAAGGGCCACCGAGTCGCGCTCGAAGCGTTCGAGGCATTGTGGGCCGAAGGCGTCGACGCAGAGCTCGTCATCGTCGGAAAGATCGGCTGGGGCATCTCGCATCTTGCCGAGCGCATTCGGCATCATGCGGAATTTGGCAAGCGTCTGCATTTGCGCGAAAAGGTCAGCGACAACGACCTTGGCGCTCTTTACAGGGGGTGCGACGCCCTGATCGCGGCCTCCTTTGCCGAAGGTTTCGGCTTGCCCGTCGTCGAGGCGGGCCATTTCGGCAAGCCGGTGCTTGCCAGTGACATTCCGGTGTTCCGTGAGGTGGGCAAGGGCGCGCCCGCAGCGCATTTCTTCGAGGTCGGCTCACCTGCCGCGCTAGCCATGGAGGTCAAGGGCTTCCTGAAGGGCACACCTGCCAAGCCCCGAGAGACGCCATGGCCGACCTGGGCCGAAAGCGCCGTACAATTGGAAGACGTCGTCGTAGGACAGAAATGGTACAAGATCTATGAGCCACAGTCCCCCAGGCCTTTCGCACCGCCGATAGACCTTGGCGACACACGGATGACGGACGCCCTCGGGGATGAGCAACGCGCCCATCGCCTCGAACTTGTGGAAGGCCCTTACAGGACCGATGACGGCGCCGCATTGAAGATCGTCGTCAGTGTGACCAATCTATCCGGGACAGTGTGGTCGAGCTTCGGCCCGACCGACAGACGCCTGGGAATTGCGCTGGGCTATTTTGCGGTCGGCATTGCGGGCGAGCGCTTCCAGTATGACAACGCGCGCGCTTATATCCCGTTTGTCTTGGTGCCGGGTGATACGCACTATATGGCCCTCAACATACCGGCCTCATTGAAAGAGCGCGGGGGCGGCGCGTTCATCGACATCGAATTGGTTCAGGAGGGCATCAGTTGGTTCGGTAGCCCACTACGCGTGCCTCTATAGTACTTGAACGCTCGTTCCAGACTAAATGCCAGCGATCCATAGCTAACGTCTGTTCGTCTCGATTGAGCTTCAATTAGGCGGAGTTCCTACGGGTTTCCGTTGTGGTTGCGCCATTCGGTTGCAAACTGGACAGACAGTTTGAATTGCTCTTCGAATAGCCGGCGGGGAAAGCCAGTGCGGAGAGCAGAAAAACCATTGGGTGCATTCTCTGACATCGGCTATAGCGGCTCCTAACTTGAGAGTGGAGCGCATGTCGAAGAGCCGATTATTTCGCATTATCGTAGCAATTGCTGCCTTGCCTGGTTTGGCACTCGTTCTATTGCTGCACGGGGCGATCCCCGGCGCGATGGTTCCAAGTTACGGGCAATCGATTTGGGCTATCGGTTTCGCGAAAGCAATCACAAACGACCTTAGCATTTTTGCGCACGGCATCGGTGGCCCGGCCCCGGCGGCTATCGCTTTTGGACTCCCAGCAGTCCTCACTATGGTGCCATTTTTGGCAATCGGCCTGAGCGATGGCGACGCATATTCGACTTCCTTCGCGATCTGGCTAGTGGCGGCGTATTGGGGCACCTTTCGTCTTAGCCGTCAGATCGGAGTTGGGCATCTGTTCGCAATCACGAGCGCAATTGTCTGGATGACAATCCCGGTCATATGGATGCACCAAGGATATTCGATGTTGGGCCTGGGAATGTCCTTGGTACCGTTCTACGTCTCCTTCGCCTGGCCCATCGCTTGGCGTGGGCCTCCGACGCTCTATGATTTCGGTGCATTCACGGCAGCGACAACGATTGCCGCGTTCATGGATGGCTATACCTTCGTGATCTCCGCAATGGTGGCGGGTTGCCTTTGGTTTGCGGGCGCTGTAACAGGCGAGCCAAAAGAGGTCCTTGCTCGCCGACTGACGATGTTGGCGGTTGGCTACGGTGCTGCCTATCTGCTGTACAACCAGTTCACTGGCTCCTCCGGCACTGAGGGCTTCGATCTAGACTTCTTTCGTGGCTGGGGCGCTAATATTGAGTTCTTGCTGGTGCCGCCCAGCGGCCTACTGTGGATACCGGACACGCTGGGGCTTTCCGAATCACGAGCGTGGGATGATTACTTCGGCGATCCTTCTGTATTCACCACACCATTTGCCCTTCTGGTCATCATACTTAGTGTCATCGCTGTTGCGTCGAGGAAGGGCGACCGCCGTGCAGTCTGGGCGTTCTTTCTAATCGGGCTCGTCGGCCTTTATCTGTCGCTCGGCCCCTCATTCAAATTCTATGCGATGCGGCCTTCCGGCGTCGCTGGACCGGTTATGTCGGAAGACTTCGCGCCGATCCCGACCGGAACGGGGTTTCTGTCAACTTACGTGCCGGGCTTTATGGCCATGCGGGCAAGCTATCGTTGGGTTGTTCTGGGCATGCTCGGGATGTGGGCGGCATTTGTTGCATCAATGGCCGGAAGGCGCAGCCTGACAGGGTGTGCGCTTCCCCTCGGCGTCGCGGTGATCGCTCTACATATGCCATATTCGAGCCGGATCGGTGGACATTCAAACCAGCGAGACATGCACCTTCAACTGGCAGAGTTCGCTGAGAAGGTTCGTCCATCATTCCGTCCAAATGAAAAGACGCTGTTTCTGCCGTGGGGCAACGATTTCTTCGTGACCTATCTCGCGCCAACAATTGGTATCCAGTCTTTCAACATAGGCGGTGACAAAAACCTCGGAGCCGCAGTGGCTAATTGGCCCGACAGCATCCGTGCGATACCAATGCGGAAGCCGCTAAGCGTGGACTATGTTATTCCGATTACGACGATGCTGACCTCTGGTGACGTGGATGCGGTCGCTCTGTCGTTCATCGACAATACCGCACCCGTCAACAACTGGCCGGTTCCGCAGGACAACAAAGCAGCAGCACTGGAACTTGCCGAAGCGCTGGAGACAAACCCAGCCCTGCTCGTGGCGCGCACTGAAGATTATGTGATCATCCGGCTTCGCTAGTCGTCTGATTGCCTAAAACCAAGAACGCAAACTCCCTCACGAAACCGCGCTTTGCCGGGCGCTTGTACCGTTTCAATCTCTCGCTTTCGAAAAAACTTACCGCCTGGCGATCGGATGTGGCATGATAGCATAAGGACCATAGCTCAATCTAGATCGCGCCATCGGTATTCAGCGTAAAAGAGCAGTAGAGGTCGTCTACGCATCCCGCGGACACCAGATTATCGTGAATGAAAGTAAGCGCAGCGTGGTCGCTGTCGATCAATAGCGGCTGCCCATCTTTAAAACGATAAACATATGGGAACGTCTCTCGCAGTAGCCGCAGCAGGTCGCGGGGATTAATGTCACGGAAGCCGACCATCGTGAAGGCATTAAACTCGACGAGCAACGAGGGCTTCAGGCGCTCTATCGTTTCTCTTCCGCCCCGCAGAACGTCTATCTCGAAGCCTTCCACGTCGATCTTGATGAAGTCGACCTTCTCGATACAATGGATCCCCACGAACGCATCAAGTGTCGACATCTGAACAGTTCCTGTCGACGAATGTCCAAGTGTGTCTTCCGTGACGAGATGGCTGGCAGATGCCGAATCAGGGTTGGAGAAGAAGAATAGTGATCCTTCTCTTGCTCCTAACGCAATATTATGAGCATCTACTAAAGCTGCATTGACCTTGATCGTATCTAGCAGGAGTGGAAAAACATTCGGGTCTGGCTCAAAAGCATAGACCTTTGCAGCACCAGATCTCGCGGCGATAACCGCTGTCATCCCGATATTTGACCCGATGTCTAGAACGATGGCATTATTGGGAAGAGCACGCATTGCAAATGCGAACGGTTCGTCAGGTTCTGCATGGTCAAAGTAGCTGTCACCTTCTCGCCCACAGAGGATGATGTTTTTCCCACCAAACTCGACTTTCCTACTATGCATTAACTCTCTCCGATTGCTTTGCGCCGACTCCAGTAGAGAAAATATAGGCGTTCCCTTTTTACAGGCTTGAACCGTCGACGCCGCTCCTCCTATGCCGGCGCCACCTGTACCCGACGATCCCCTCTACCGACAACCATTCGAGCCTATCGATCGGTGATTCCAGATGCCTCCATCGTCAGTCATTGGTTATCCGATAAAAACCAATCAGCAATCTGCCCGCCAACGAAAAGAAGAAGATCCCCCAGAACCGTGATCGTCCGCCCGATCACCACCGCCAGAAGGATGACGGGGCCAGCGCTTAGCCCGCCGAGCAGGAAGAGCAGAACGGCTTCCCTGACGCCGATACCGGCCGGCGCGCCGGGGGTCACAAGTCCAGCGAGCCAAGCCAGCACATAGGCGCCGGCTATTGCCGGATAGAGGGCGAATTCGCCCGAGCCGCCAGCAAGCTGATAGGCCCCCGCAAAAACCAGACCGGAAAACGCCAGAAATGCGAGGTAGAGAAGAGCAGCCACACCCAAATCTGTACCAAGGAAAGCGGTTGAACACAGCGCGACAGCCACTAGCGCGGCAAAGGAAATCCAACCGAACCAGTCGGAAGCTCCGACCGCCATCAGCGGCAACACAAGCGGCGAAAAGAGAAGTCCGCCGACAATGAGGGCCGCCACTTCATAGGCGGTCGACTTGACGAGCGGTCCGTTGCCGATGCCGGCCGCCACGCCGATCGCCTGCCGTCCTGCAAATTGAAAGATATTGCCGGGAACATATTTGGCGAGTTGCGAAATGGCATAGGTGCGAATCGCCCAAGGCCGCGAGACGGGAGCACCAAGGTGGTGCAGAAGATGTCGCCAGCCGAGAGCAAGCAGCAGGTTCGACACTCCATAGACGCCGGCCAAGGCTATAATGGCGGTGTAGCTGGCTGCTCCCATGCGGCGAAAATCGATCTCGCCGGTGTACCCCTGGAGTCTGATCCCTACGAAAACAACACCGGCCAACCCCAGCAAGGCTCCAATGCGATTGAGCCAGGTCTTGGCACGAGGGCCAAGCGCCACGATCAATGCCTTTTCTTCGGCTTGCAGTGTATCATGGTCCATGGCAGCGGAGACAGAACCTCGACCACATCGAAAAACTCTGAAGCCAGCGCGACGATGCCGCGCTGCGACCAGTGCTGCAGATGGCCGGGCGTGTTGCCCAAGGCCGAGATGTATTTCCCGCGCGCCAAGTTCAGGACACGCCAGATCGGCTCCCGGGGTACACTGAGGATCAGGTCCGACCTGACGATACGCTCCAGCGCTTGCAATGCCTTCCGCGGCTCCTCGAGATGCTCCATTACTTCGCAACATACGATGAGATCGGCGCTGTCTGGTTCAGGGGCCACCTCATAAATACTGCGGACAGCGAAACGCCGGTGGTCAATATCCTTTCCGCGCGCGTTCTCCTTTGCCATTCTGATGACTTGGGCAGAGAAATCGGTGCCTCGCGCGTCGATACCCTGCTCCAGCCAGCGCATGACCCAATAGCCTTCTCCGCATCCGACTTCGTGAATAGTAGCGGGCCTCACCTTAGTCACCAAGCTGGACAATGCCGCTTCGAAACCTTGCACCATCCGGCGGGCGATCGGGTTGCGCGTGCCATATTTGTCATAGGTGTTGCCTATGACGATACCGTCTTCCGCCTGCCCGCCAGCTACCTTCATCTTCCTATCCTGCTTTCCTGCTGAAGCGGGCTTCTGCGTAGTTGCCATTCTCTCCCTGCGTGGAACGCTGCGTATAACGAATGTCTTCGAGAAGCTTGCGGTTGGCGGCGATCACGTCGGCCAGAAAGGCGACGAGAAGGGACTGGAAACCCATCGTCATCAGCACGCCCGCCAGGACCACCGACTGAATATGGCCGCTAACCCCTTCGGTCAAATAGAAATAAAGGAAGCGCAGGCCGAGCAAAAAACCAAGGCTGAAGAGGATAGCCGCGATCCAGCCGAAAAACCGAGCCGGCTGGTAAATGACGAAGATACGTATGATCGTGAAGATGGAGCGCTTCAGATAGGAAGGAATGCTCTTCACCAACCTTGACGGCCGCAAATCACCATTGACTCGGATCGGAACCGAGACCACGCGCATGTTCTTGCGCCCGGCCTGGATGATGGTTTCCAGCGTATAGGTATAGTTGTTGAACACGATCAGGCGCTGGGCCGCGTTTTTCGAGATCGCGCGAAAGCCGCTCGGGGCATCCCGCACATCAGTGCCGCTGGTCACCCGCACGACCCAGCTGCCCAACTTCTGCAGAAGCTTCTTCACCGGGGAGAAGTGCTCTATCTCCGATATCGGCCGCGCGCCCACGACCATATCCGCACGCCCCTCCAGCACCGGCCTGGTGATCGCCGGAATGTCGGCGGCGCGATACTGGTTGTCCGCATCGGTGTTGACAATCACGTCGGCGCCGCGCGCGAGGCAAGCTTCGATGCCGGTCATGAAGGCATAGGCGAGACCGCGGTTGCTGGTATGACGCACAATGTGGTTTACGCCGTTTTCCTCGGCGACCCTCACCGTCTCGTCGCTGCTGCCGTCATCGATGACCAGCCATTCGACGCTGTCAAACCCGGTGACGGTCCGCGGCAGATCACTCAGCGCTGTCGCAAGCGTCTCGGCTTCGTTATAGCAAGGAATCTGGATAATCAGCTTTGGCAGCGGCGTACTCTCGAATTGGATCCTGACACTCCGTGCGTCTACCACCATCGGGCGGAGGCGCAAATGATTTTCCTCGGGAAACCGTATTCCCATTTCGAACCACGGAACCTGCGAAATGTATATTAGCGTTGCTTCATAATGATCTGCCGCATGATCCTCCCTCGCAGCGTTGTCCTGCTATCGCCGCAAAAATGTCCGGCATTCTTTGCCTAATTCGCTTCCGGAGAGACGATTGAAAATAGGGATCGACGGCAGGAATCTCGGATCAGCCACCGATGGAATTGGCAGGTTCGTGCACAATTCGGTCAAAGCGCTGGTGGCGCTCGGCGCCGATGTGTTTGTCTATGCGCCGAGCAAGATCAATGCGAGTTATGATATTCCGCCTGGCGTTTCCGTCCAGGTCGCCAACTTCAATGGTCCCTACGCGAGGGTGTTCTGGGGACAGGCAGTCCTGCCCTCCTGGGCCTTGCGCGATCGGGTGGATGTCTTGTGGGGGCCGTCCCATCGCCTGCCCTTCATCCTGGACAGGCGCATCGGAAGGGTGGTCACGATTCATGACCTCGTCTGGCTGTACGCCGCACAGACCATGCGGACCCGGACCTGGCTGGGCGACCGCTTGATGATGAAGCCCGCGCTGAAAACCGCTGATGTCGTGGTCGCGGATTCGACAGCAACGGCCGCCGCCTTGACCGCCGAGTTTCCCTGGCTGAAATCGCCGATCAAGACGGTCGCACCCGGCACGACCGCGTTGCCGGCTCCGAGCGATTTTTCGAGTTTGGCGCCCCTCGGCATCACCAAGCCCTACGCGCTTTTCGTCGGCACGCTCGAGCCGCGAAAGAACCTCGGCAACCTGGTTAAGGCCTATGGCCTCCTGCCGCAGAGCGCCCGGTCGCGCTGCGACCTGGTTATCGTCGGCGGCACGGGCTGGAAGCAGACGAGCCTGGCCGGCGACGTGCGCGACAGCGCACTTGAGACGAATATCAAGTTTACCGGCTTCGTCGATGACGCGACGCTCGCCACGCTCTATGCGAATTGCCTCTTTCTGGCGATGCCATCGCTTTACGAGGGGTTTGGCTTTCCGATCGTCGAGGCACAGTCTTTCGGCAAACCGGTGCTGACGTCGAACACCTCGTCAATGCCTGAAGTGGCGGGAAGCAATGCCGTGCTCGTCGATCCGGAAGATCCGGCGGCAATCGCCGCTGCATTCAGTCGGCTCTGTACCGATGTGGAATTCCGGAACGGGATCGCTGCGGATGCGAAGAAAAATGCCGGGCGCTTCACCTGGGAGAACCACGCCAAGGGCATGCTGCAAATTTTTGAGCAGGCCATCGAGCAAAGACGGAAGACCCGCGTTTGAAAGTCCTGCACTTCTTCAAGACTTACTGGCCGGATACGTTTGGCGGCGTGGAGCGGACGATCCATGCCATCGCGCAAAGCACGGCGCGCCACGGCATCGAAACCGAAGTGCTTTCGTTGAGCCGAAGCCCTGGAGAGAACACACAGGCTTTCGGTGGGCATATGGCCCGCAAGGCCAAACTGGATTTCGAGCTGGCATCGACCGGTTTTTCACGCGAGGTCTTTTGGGAATTCAGAGCGCTCGCCAAAAATGCCGACCTGATACATTACCATTTTCCATGGCCGTTCATGGACATCGTGCATTTCCACGCCCGTCACGGCAAACCGACGGTCGTCACCTACCATTCCGATATCGTCAAACAGAAACTCATCCTACCTCTTTATCGACCGCTGATGCTGCGCTTCCTCAGGGATGTGGACGCTATCGTTGCGACGTCTCCGGACTATTTGAAATCGAGCCCCGTTCTCAGAGCCTTGGAGGGCAAATCAACGATCATTCCCATCGGCATAGATGAAATGGCTTATCCCACGCCGACCAAAGCCGACAACAGCTGGTGCCAAGCGGCTGTGGCGGAGCCTTTCGTGCTATTCGTCGGCGTCTTGCGCTATTACAAGGGGCTGGACGTGCTGATTGAGGCAGCCGACAGGATCAGGTGCAAGATCGTTATTGCCGGGTCGGGGCCTATCGAGGAGAGCCTCAAGCTTCAGGCCAAGACGTTGCGCCGCAACAATGTGATGTTTCTTGGCGAGGTCATGGAGCAGCATAAGATGGCGCTCCTGCGCAACTGCCTCGGCTTCGTTTTTCCGTCTAACCAGAGGTCGGAAGCCTACGGGCTTTCACTGGTGGAGGCTGCCATGTGCGGCAAACCGATGATTTCGTGCGAAATTGGAACGGGAACAAGTTATGTGAACAAAGCCGGCGAGACGGGGCTAGTCGTTCCGCCTTCAAATCCAGCACGCCTGGCCGAAGCCATCAACCAGATCGTCGATTCGCCCGTCGAAGCAGCGAATTGGGGGCAAGCTGCCCGTGATCGCTACATCAGGCTCTTTACAGCCGACAGGATGGGAAAGGCTTATGCCGATCTCTACCGCCAGCTCGATAGTGGCCGCCGCTGAAGCGGCTTTGCGCCGCGACAACCCTCCACCGGCCGCTGCTTGGTCATGCAGTTAGGGACCGTTGGAGCCCCCGCTTACGAGACGATGGACCACTTCTCGGGCCGACTTCTGCCAGTCCGGCGCCGTCCATCCGAATGCCGCGCCAAATTTCGCGCTCGATAGCCGCGAGTTGACAGGGCGGCGCGCCTTGGTTGGGTAGTCCATCGTCGTGATATCCCGTACCCGCGCCCAGGGACCACCAAACTTCAGGCTTGTGTCGAGGATATGACCGGCGAAGCCGCTCCAGTTGGTCTCGCCACTGCCGGCCAGATGACAGATGCCGAACCCGGCGAAGTCCTTGTTGCGGTGCAGCATGGTGGCCGCATGCAGGATCGCGTCGGCGACATCAAGCGCGGATGTGGGATTTCCCCATTGATCTGATACCACCGAAATCTCATCGCGGTCGGCGGCGAGCCGCAGCATGGTTTTCACGAAATTCTTGCCAAACGGACTGTAGACCCAGGCGGTGCGCAGGATCAGGTGGCGCGGATTGGCTGATGCCACCGCCTGCTCGCCGGCTAGCTTGGAGGCGCCGTAGACACCGAGCGGCGCGGTCGGGTCGCTTTCGATATAGGCATCGGCCTTGGTTCCATCGAAGACATAGTCGGTCGAAAGATGGATGACCGGCACGCCCAGCCTCGCCGCAGCCTCCGCCACCTTGCCGGCACCGGTCGCGTTCACCGCAAAGGCCAGATCGGGCTCGTCCTCGGCCTGGTCGACGGCGGTGTAGGCGGCAGCGGATACGACGATATCAGGCTTGGCACCCGCGATGGCGTCGATGATGGTGTCGGGCCATGCCAGGTCAAGCTCCGGGCGACCGATGGCGACGACCTCCACGCCCGCGCGCGCCTGGCCGGCCGCGAGCAGGCTTGCCGCGACCTGGCCGTCGCGTCCGGTGACAAGCAGCCTCACGCGCCCACCTTGCGGGCTTCGCCCAGTCTTTCGCCGGCATAGCGCTGTTCGCGGATCGGCCCCCACCACCATTCGTTGTCGAGGAACCAGTCCACGGTCCTGGCAAGGCCGCTGTCGAAATTCTCCCTGGGCGTCCAGCCGAGCTCGCGGCTTATCTTGGTGGCGTCGATGGCGTAGCGGCGGTCGTGGCCGGGACGGTCGGTGACGAAGGAGATCAGCTCGCGATAGCGCCTGCCGCCGGCGCGCGGACGCCTGGTGTCGAGCAGGTCGCAGATCGTCTCGACGACGGCAAGGTTGGTGCGTTCCGAATTGCCGCCGACATTGTAGCTCTCGCCCGGCTGCCCTTTCGTGGCGACGAGTTCCAGGGCGCGCGCGTGATCCTCGACGAACAGCCAGTCGCGCACATTGGCGCCGGCGCCATAGACCGGCAGCGGCTTTTCGTCGAGCGCGTTGAGGATGACGAGCGGGATCAGCTTCTCGGGAAAATGATAGGGGCCGTAATTGTTCGAACAGTTGGAAAGCACGACCGGCAGGCCGTAGGTCTCGTGCCAGGCGCGCACCAGATGGTCCGAGGCCGCCTTCGAGGCGGAATAGGGCGAGGACGGCGCGTAGGGCGTCTCCTCGACGAACATGCCGCTGTCGAAAGGCAGGTCGCCGAACACCTCGTCGGTGGAGACGTGATGGAAGCGGAAGCGGCTTTTCCTGTCGTCGGACAGGCCACGCCAGTATTCCAGCGCGGCGTTGAGGATCTTGTAGGTGCCGACGATGTTGGTCTCGATGAAGGCGCCCGGTCCGTCGATCGAGCGGTCGACATGGCTCTCGGCGGCCAGGTTCATGACGATGTCGATGTCGTGCCGGCGCAGAAGGTCGAGCACCGCCCTCTCGTCACAGATGTCGGCCTGGGCGAAGCTGTAATTATGGGCGTTCTCGATCGGCCGCAGCGAGGCCAGGTTGCCCGCATAGGTCAGCTTGTCGAGATTGGTCACCCGGTAGGCCGGGTTGGCGCACAAATGCCGGCACACCGCCGAGCCGATGAAGCCGGCACCGCCCGTCACCAGAAAATTCATACCGCAGTCCTCACGCAAACACCCATCAGGCGAATACCTCGGCGACGGCGAGCAGCGGCGCCTTGAGGTCCTTGTCCGAAAGCTGGAAGCCGCCGGCCAGCGACGGCCACTCGATATCGATGGCAGGATCGTCGAAACGGATCGACCGGTCGTGCTCGGGCGAATAGGTGTCGGTCACCTTGTACAGCACCTCGGTGTCGGGCACGAGCGTGACGAAGCCGTGCGCGAAGCCCCTGGGCACCAGGATCTGGTTGCCTTTTTGCGCCGACACTTCGAGGGGGACCCATTTTCCGAAGGTCTTCGAGGCGCGGCGGATGTCGACGGCGACATCGAGAATGCTGCCGCGGATCACCCGCAGCAGCTTGTCCTGGGCACGCGGCGCTAGCTGGTAATGGAGCCCGCGCAGCACGCCCGCGGCGGCGGAATAGGAGTGGTTGTCCTGCACGAAAACCAGGTCGATGCCGGCCTGCGAAAAACGCTCGGCATTGTAGGTTTCCATGAAGAAACCGCGCGCGTCCCCATGGCGTTTGGGAATGATTTCCAGCAGACCTTCGATGCCAAGGGATCTCACCTCGAGCATTTAGCCCTCCGACAGCTCGACGACACGTCGGCGTAGATAGGCGGCGTATTCGTTCCTTCCCAGGCGAGCTGCACGCTGCAACACCTCGTCAGCGCTCAGCCACCCTTGTTCGAAGGCGATTTCCTCCGGACAGGCAACCTTGATGCCTTGGCGGCGTTCGATTGTGCGCACGAACGAAGAAGCGTCATCCAGGCTGTCATGGGTGCCTGTGTCGAGCCAGGCATAACCGCGTCCCAGCCGATGCACCTGCAACTGGCCACGCTCGAGATAGGCATTGTTGACCGCCGTGATTTCGAGCTCGCCTCTCGCCGAGGGCCGGATCGTCGAGGCGATTTCAACAACATCGTTGTCGTAGAAATAGAGACCCGTGACGGCCCAGTTGGACTTCGGCTTTTGTGGCTTTTCCTCGATCGTCAGCGCGGTTCCGGTCGCCTTGTCGAAAGACACCACGCCATAGCGCTCGGGATCCTCGACATGATAGGCGAACACCGAAGCGCCGCTTTCACGCGATGCCGCCGTGCGGCAAAGCTTCGACAACCCATCGCCAAAATAAATGTTGTCGCCCAGGATCATCGATACGCTATCCGCACCAATGAAATCACGGCCGATGATGAAGGCTTCCGCCAGACCATTGGGATGCGGCTGCTCGGCATAGGTCAGCTCAAGCCCAAATTCCGATCCGTTGCCTAGCAGATCGCGGAAAACCGGCAGATCCCGTGGCGTGGAAATGACCAAAATCTCGCGGATTCCGGCGAGCATCAAAACGCTCAGCGGATAATAGATCATGGGCTTGTCGTATATTGGGAGTATTTGCTTAGAGACTGCCAAGGTCAACGGATAAAGACGCGTTCCGCTGCCTCCAGCAAGGATGATTCCTTTCAAGAAGCTCTCCTTGCCATGCCTAAGTCCCTCCCCTCAGGGCCTGTGCTTAGGTTTCATGCATTGGCTTGTCAATCGCGGCAAGCAACAAACGCATCGGCTGGGTTCGATACCGGTCTACCGGCGCCTCCCGCTTCGGCCGAACCCACCTGGTTCTACCTTGGCAAGGCCGATGCCTTGGCCGCGACAAGCAGATTGTCCTCGTCACGGCGGCTGGCCTTGCCCGGTTCTTCCCTCTGGTCGAGCCGATCGGCAAAACCGCGGTGAAAGACAATACCGTTCAAACAGGCAAACGTCATCGCAAGGGCGGCGGTTCGCAAGGGATAATCGACGAGGGAATGAACGAGCAGAAAAGCCAGCGACAGAAAAGCCGCCTTCTGCAACGGTTTTCCGCGAATTCTGGCTGACGATGCGGACAGCAGCACCGCATAGGCAACCATCAGCAGGATAGCCGGCAAACCGCCCTCCAACGCCAATTCCAGATAATCGTTGTGCGCGTGATTGACATAAGACTTGAAGATCATGCTGCCTTTTTCATGGATCTGGTAAACCTTCTGAAAAGCACCAAATCCGACACCGGTGGTCCAATTCTGTTCAATTCCCTCAATCGTGGTCCGTGCGAATTCGGCTCGTCCAAAGGCCGGGTCGACCACTTTGGCATCGATCTTTGCCCACGCGCCGATCGTGTAGATCGAAAGACCGATGAAAACCGCGAGGATGCCATAACCACCAACCCTCGAGCGCGCGGACAGGAAGACAACGGAGATGGCGGTGATCGCCAGCCCGATCAAAATGCCGGCCCGCGAACCGGCGGCCAGAAGCAGCAGCAGGAGGGTTACCAGACCGAGCGCTCCTGAAAGAAGGTGGCCGCGGAACAAGCCATAATAAACCACGAAGGGGATCGAGACGAAGAGCAAGGCCGAGAAGTGGTTCTGGTTGGCAAAGAGACCCGCATTGATGGTAAACGGCAGCAGTCCCTCAATGGCGACGGTATCGGAGAGCGAATACTGGATCGCCGCCGCCAGGCCATTGCAGATCACCCCCATGAAAAAGAACGGCAGAAGACCGTGGACCTGCTCAGCGCGCAGGCGCAGGACGGCGAGGAAGAACGCCGCGGCCGCGACAAAATAGAGCATGCACTCGATGGTGCGCCCCACTCCGACGCTGACGAAGCGCAACCGGCTTTCGCCATCCAGCCATGGATCCGCAAGCAGCACCGCGGGCCGTACCCCCTCGAGCAGGGTCGCGGGCAGCGGCACGACCTGAAAACAGAACACCGCAACCACAAGAGCAAGCAACCACAACACGGCGCGGGGAATTGCCTGTTCCGACGGCCTCGAGAGGATCGCCGCGGCGGAGATGACCGCCGCAATCTCGATCAGCGTCTCGGTGTACAGACCGCTCGCGGTGCCGCCACCAATCAGCATCGATAGAAAGAGCACCGAGCCAAGCAGATATTTATCCCACTGCGTGGGCTGTCGCGACCGTTCTCTCACGACGATACTCTTTCGATGCTCAATTTGTGCATGACCAACGTCCCGACATACCGAAACCGCCAACTCTGTGCGATCGCGGCCGTTTCCAGTCTCAGCAACTGCATCGGGCACGCCGCCGGCCCAACCGTGAAGTCCAGGCTCAGGCTTCGCCTGTTGAAGGTGCCTTCCGGTATGTTGAAGCGCGCGATCTCATGTGAGGGAGCGACGCATCTGAGAGACCAGAACAATTCCTTCGGCAGTTTGAGATTCGTGGCCGAAGCGTTCAGGGAAATCCTGTAGGAGCCAGGAGGAAGTTCGATAAATTGCTGAAGCGCCGCGTTCTTGACGGGCGTGTTCAGAAATCGAATCGTCGCTCCGCTGTCGCTTTCACCTGCATCTCGCGATCCGGCGAAGGTGATCTCCATACCCGACCGGTCGTGTATCACCCAGTCGAATGGTTTGCCGCTGTGGACCGGTTCGAAGCCGCCGTTGAAAATGTAGCCGCCCAGTTTCCGTTCCTCGTCGGACAGGCTGAAGAGAAAGAGCCGATAGGCCGATTCATATCGCCTTTGCTTGATGTAGCCATCGATCACGGCCGACAATTCGTTGGACGTTGGAGACGTCGGGGACCCCACGAGATCGAGCAGCAGTTGGTTTGCGGCTGCCAAACCCCGGGGGTTCTGGCCAAGGGTCGAAAAAAGCTTGCTCCGCCATGGCGCCTCCGCCCGGATGGCGGCGAGCACGGCCCCGTACCCGTCGGGATTGGCGAGAATGGCGGGCCAACCGGCGGCCACGGTTGAAAATTGATCAGGCCACCGACGCAGCAAGATATCGATCTCGGCTACAGCCCTTACCAGGTTGCCCGTCGCGACGGAGCGATCGATGGATCTCTGCAATGCGTGTATTTCGGTCTTGGACAGCATTCGAGCTCGATCAAAGAGTTCGAACGCCTGGTCCTTCTCGCCCTGGCGATACTTGATCTCACCAATCAGGCTATAGAGGCGTGCATCCGCGACGTTGAAGCGAAGCGCATTCCGGGCCTTTGCGGCCAACCCATCGAGATCGGCACCGTCGTTCGTCTGGTTCAGTTCGCCGGCGATCTCGCCTATCAAAGCATCTACGTTCAACGGATCCAGCGCGAGAGAGACGCTTGGCGTTCCCGTCTCAAGAAGACGACTTAGCCCGGTCGACGAAGCCATCAACACCAGAACGGAGGCGACGAACCAAACGCCTGAACGCAGGAGACTTTGCATGCGCGGGCTGGCCTGCTCCACCATCGACTTTGCCCTCGATTTTCGGGATATTCGTGCCGTATTCGTAATACTGGGAATTCATGTATTTGTAGGCGTAGTTGTAGTCGAACTTGTTCACCTGGAATTTCGACATCGCTGCCCCGATGACATTCGCTCCGGCTGCTCGTAGACGCTTCAGAGCCGTTTTGGCGGATTTGCGGGTTACCTGGTTGGTGGAAATCACCATCAGCGTGCCTTCGGCAAGCCGGCCGAGGATCGGCGCATCCGAAAGGCCAACGACGGGCGGCGCATCGATGATGACCAGATCGAAGCGCTTGCCGAGATTGGTGATGATCAGCGCCATTTTGGGCGAAGAGAGCAGGTCCGCCGGGTTCGGCGGTATCGTCCCCGATGTCAGAACAGTCACATTGGGATATTTCGTCGCTCTGAAGATACCGGCCAGATCTTCCTTGCGAACGGTGTTTGTCAGGAGATTGCTCAAGCCGATCGCGTTGTCGAGGCCGAACAGCCGATGCAGATTGGGTTTGCGCAAATCACCGTCGACAAGCAGAACCTTTGCGCCGAGAGCGGCAAAATCCTGGCCAAGCTTGAACGATGTGGTCGATTTACCCTCCGACGGTTCGGAGCTGGTCACCAGCAGCGAACGCGGCGCCCCTTCCGCTCCTGAGAATTGCAGCGACGTCCGCAACGAACGATAGGCCTCCGAAAGCCCCGACTTCTGATCGGCTATGCTGGCTATGAGTTCCCGGTCGTCGACGAGCGGCAAGATGCCGAGCATGGCCAATCCGAGCTCTTTTTCGATCTGCTCCGGATTTGTGAAGGTGTTGTTGAGCAATTCGACGATGTAGATGATCGACGCACTCAAGGCCATGAACAGCGCCAGGGCTATTGCAAGATTGATGCTAAGGCGAGGAGAATAAGGGCTCAAGGGCCGGGTCGCGAAATCGACAACGGCAGCGCTTTGCGTCTTCAGCTCAGAACTCACGCCGACTTCGTTCAGCTTGGCGATCAGGCCGTCATACTGCGACCGGTTGGAATCGACCTCGCGCTTGAGGATGGTGTATTTGATGTTCTTGTCGTTGAAGACGATCTGCTGCTTTTCCAGCTCCGTGAGCTTGGCCTTGAGGTCGGCTTCCTTGTTCTGCGCTTCCTGAAATTTCAACCGTAGCGAGTCCGTTATCGCCAGCACGCCATTTTTGTAGAGCCGCTGCAGTTCCTTGATCTGCGACTGCAACTGCTGCATTTCTGGAAAGCCAGGTTTCAGGATGCCTAATTTCTGCTGGTATTGGCTTGTGAGGTCCGCGAGCTTTTCACTGAGCTTCTGCAGGCCTTCGCTCTCCAGAACCGGACCGAGACTGGCGCCACGCCCCTTGTCCACCTGATCCACCATCCGCCCGGCATCGAGACGCTCCTGGATTGCGGTCGCGAGTGCCGTGTTGAGGGCCTCGATGTTTGACCCGATCAGCGATTTGTCGCCGGTGACGGTAATGCCGGCATCCTTGGCATAGGCGACCAGTTCCTCCTCGGACTTCTGCAGCTTCTGTTTGACCTGCAGGACCTGCTCCTGAATGAACTGCCTTGCCAGATCCGACGTCTCGCTGGTCTGGTCGAGACGTTGATCGATGAAGCTCTGGGCGACCTGATTGGCGACATCGCTCGCATATTTCGGCTTCTGGTCGACGAAGGTGATCGACAACAGGCTGGTGTTCGTCACCAGATTGACCGTGAGGTCATCGAGGACGCGCTTGATCGCCATGCCTTCCCGCTCTTCGGGCGTCTTTTCCTGGATCGAGGGCGATTTGGAAATTCCGAAGGCGCGGTAGAAGATGTTGCCGATTGAAAAACTCGGAGTCGGAAACAGGAAGTCCGGCTTTTCGGCTAGGCCCAGTTGAAAGACCACGCGCTGCGCCAAGGCCCTGCTCTTCAATTTCTCCCGGGCGGTCAGAAACGCCCGGACGTCACTGTTTTCGGAAACCACCTCAATGTCCTGGAAGACCTTTGCCGAAGGGACCAGAACCTCCAGCTGCGTCGTCGCTTGATATTTGGGTGTCTGCATCATCGTCACAATGACACCGGCGACGAGGCCCGCCACGGCCATCATGACGATCAGCCAGCGATACTGGATGACATAGAACAGCAAACGGAGCGGATTGAAGCCCTCGTCCTGGGCGGCATAGTCACGACCATACGGGCTATAATTCTGCGCCCCATCGTAATAAAGATCCGCGGACAGGGCATGGCCATATCCGGGGCCGGCAATTTGGGGCTGCCTGTTGCGATCGAGCATGGCGCAAAGTCATCCTGGTTTGTCCGTGGCCGGCCGTGCCTGTCTTATGGAATGACCGCAATGCGGGCCGCGCTCGAGGCGAGACCCAACGCGTCCTTGAGATTGTTCATCGCGATTTTCGACTTCGAAGCGAAAACGACGATCACGTCGCCGCCGTAGATGCGCGGGTTGCGATTCTTGCCTGCGCGAATTTCCTCGACATTGTAGTTGGCGACCAGCCTGCTCTGGCCAAAATTGCGATAGACGAAGACCTTGCCGGCGTCGCCGACAGCATTGAATCCTCCGGCGAGTGCGATCGCATCCAGCAGGGAAGCGCTGCTGGACACCGGATAGATGCCTGCCCTGTTGACTTCGCCGTCGACCGTAATGCGCTGGCCTACCGATTCCTTCACGAAAATCGTCACGTCGGGCGATTGCAGATATTTTGCGCCGTACGCGGTCTCGATTTCCTTCTCGAGCTGACGAACGGTCTTGCCGGCCGCGGTCATCGCGCCAATGAGCGGAAGGGAAATCTGGCCGCTGGCATCGACCTGAACGGTCCTGTTCAAATTATCGACCTGGAAGACGCTGACTTCGAGCACGTCGTTGGCTGACAGCGGCTGCTCGCTGCCATTTTGCGTGTTTTGCGGCGCTGGCAGGTCTTTCACCACCTGCAGCGCACCACCGCCGGCAAGGGCCGTCGAAGACGATGTCGGTTGCAACGCTTCGACGGAGGCCGTCGATGATGTTGAAGAAGAGCTCGCGCAAGCAGAGAGTGCAAGCAACGCGGCCAGCGTCGGCATACCTGCATTGTTTCTGGCACGATCGAAAATGTTCATCCCAGAGACCCGCTCTTGAACAGCCGACCCAATCCGCCGAAACGGCTCGCGCTGCCGGCATACAATTTCTTGGTGCTCACTTTTCCAATGGGCGCGAGCAGCTGATTCTGCAATATCGCGCCCGGGCGTTTCACCGCCATATTGTAGGCTTCATCTTCGCCGCACCGATTTGCGATGGCGACCACCGCCTGGGAAAGCCCCGGCCGACGCCTCGACGGGCCGTGCGCATCGGATGCGATGATGTCCACCCTGCCTTCGTCGAGCAGCTTTTCCGAGTAGTAGAGAGCGGTCCGGCCAAAGGCTCCTACGACCGAATCCGCCGTGAGCTGGATAAGGCAGCCCAATGCGTTCAATCGCTCGACTACGTCATAGTTCGATTTGATCCAGGTCAACCGTTCAGGATGGGTCAGGATCGGAATATAGCCCGCGCCAACGAGGCGGGAAGCGAGATCCTCGAGCCGCGGCGGCAAGACATGATGCGGTGGCTCAAAGAGGAAATAGCGCGATCCGTTCAACGTCGGCACTTTGCCGAGCTTCAGCCGGTCGGGAAGATCAGGCGAAACATGAACGTCGGCGCCGACGTAGAGGACAAGCGGGATGCTGGCGCAAGCAAGTTCCCTGACCAGCGCCTCGACTGCCTGGGCAATATTTGTCGTGCCGTTCTCATAGACGCCGGGCATGACGTGCGGGGTGCACACCATATGCGTTGTCCCATCAGCCGCTGCCAGCCGCGCCATTTCGAGCGATTCAGCCAGACTGGAAGAGCCATCGTCGAGACCAGGCAGAATATGGGAATGCAGGTCAATCATTGGCGTTTCTGTCTGCATGGAGGCAAAGCGACGCCGCTGCCTCGACAAAATACAAACGCATCACCCGCATGGCGGCGAATGACGCATTTCACAAGCTTACGCAGAACAGGAACGCTGGGGACCGACTAGCGGCTGACGGCGTCATCGTCATCCTGCAGGCCGAGAAGAAGGGCCGCGCCACCGCCAATCGCACCGGCACCGAGGAGAACCGGCAAAACGCCGGGCTCGGAACCGGCCGGCACGACAGCGGCTTGCGGTGCATCGAACGACACGCACATACCGCCCTCGACAGGGTCGATCTGGACGGTCACATTCGCCGGAACGTTGAACGCGCAATTGGTGCCCACAACCAGGGAAGCCGAAGCTTGCGCCCCCGTCATGATGCGTGCGCCCGAATAGACCGGCGCCTCGCCATTCACACCGGTATAACCGCCAGCCTGTGACATCCGCACGTCACCCTGGACGTTGGTCAACTGGCCGACCACACTTCCCGAAACCGGTATGGCCGCAAGGCAGGAACACTGCGCTGCCTGTGCGAAAGCCGCGGACCCGGCAAACAAAACATTTCCCGCTGCGAGCGCTACAAAAGCAATAACAACTCCAACTCGACCCGTCATTTCCGCCCCATCGAAACCAGCTATTCCCCGCCAGGATCGCCCACACTATTTCAACAACTACTAATGCAATATAGTTAACGAACCCATCTAAAGACACTATCGGCGCGCCGCGGCCAATCACGGCAATGGGCCACAGCCTTCAACGGCTGACAGCGCTGTCGTCGTCCTGCGTAGCCGCAAGCACTCCGGTCGCAAGAAGCGCACCAGAAAAAATTCCCTCGGGCGGACCGAAACCGCCGACCGCTCCGCCAGACTGCTGGATGGCGGCGGTCTGCTCGGAGCCAACCAGCTTGAGGCAGATGTTGCCCTCGACGCGAGAGACATCCAGGCTCGAACTCGCCGGCACATCCAGGTTGCAGCCGCCAACGGCCACGGACGCCGACCCCTTGGCGCCGACCACCACACGACTGCCGGAATCAAGCATATTTCCTGCCTTGGCCGGGCCGTAGCCGGCGGCCTGCGACACCATCACATCGCCATTGACGAAAACAATGGATCCAACCGGATTTGACGCACCATGATAGGCAGTCGCGCAACTGCAAGATGCTTTCTGAGCAAATGCGGAAGCGGAACCGAAACCGACGGAAACAACAAATCCAACCACCACGGTTCTGACGATGAGATTCATTCGTTTTGCCCTTCTCTCGAAGCCGCTCCTTGGAACTTGCAAATCAAAAGTTTA
This sequence comes from Mesorhizobium sp. B2-7-3, assembly GCF_006440715.1. Classification (NCBI taxonomy): domain Bacteria; kingdom Pseudomonadati; phylum Pseudomonadota; class Alphaproteobacteria; order Hyphomicrobiales; family Phyllobacteriaceae; genus Mesorhizobium; species Mesorhizobium sp. B2-7-3. The sequence goes on along the minus strand of NZ_VFTY01000015.1, from coordinate 24,530 downwards.
TGACATCAGCGCGTAACAGTTTTTTGCCACAATTCCAACCTGTTTCGCGCCGGCGCTAGAATTTTGACTTGCCTCGTGCCTTTGGGAGCTCACCATTTTAGCAATAACGCATGAAAAGTTCTGATTATCGCCGGCGAATTTCAGATTACCCGAAAAACAATTGAGATATCCTTTGCCCCGTGACTGCGCGCGAGCGCTCCTGATCAGACTTGGCGAACGGGAAGGTGGTTCACCATCACCGATGCAGCCACGGCAGCTTGCGCCTGGTCGGACAATCGTGGACTGGCAGCGGCTCATGAAGCCCCGGCGATCGGCCGCTAAGACGGAAATAGATCCGGTGTCGGCGCCGGCTCACGGCCGAGAAGCGGAAGGCGATGGCCGCTCATCACGTGGCGGCAGCCGTAAGCTTCTCTATCTGATGCATGTAGCTCTCGACGACGATCGTTTCCGAAAACTGCCGTTCAACCTTTTTCCGGCTCTCGTTCCCCATCGCGTCCCTGGAGTGGCCGTCCATCGTCACGAAATCGATCATCCGTGCCGACAGGTCGCTGGCATCCCTGACCTTGCAAAGGAAACCGTTGACGGCATGGTCCACCACCTCCTTGCAACCGGGCACGTCCGTGGCGATCAGAGGTTTGCCCATCGCGGCCGCCTCGAGCAGTGAGCGTGGGGTACCCTCCCTGTAGGAAGGCAGGACGACACAATCGGCAGCGTCCAGGAAAGGGCGAACGTCGTCGGTGGCACCGAGATACTCGACCAAACCCTCGTCGACCCATTGCTCGATTTCGGCGCGGCTGACCGCGGTTCGGTTCTCGACATCGAGAAAGCCAAGGAGTTGGAAGCGCACCGCAGGCGCTTGGCGACGGACGAGGCGGGCAGCCTCGATGAACTCACCGACACCCTTGTCCCATAGCAGCCTAGCCACCAGCAGAAATACGATGGCACCGGACGGCGCGCGCTGGCGCGGCGACGGCGAGAAGCGCGCGAGATCGACGCCTGAGCCGGGCAGCAGCGCGGTCCGTTCCTTGCGCACGATGCGCGCGCCGACGAACAGCATCCGGTCGTCGTCGTTCTGAAAGAAGACCACCTTCGAACGGGCCAGCGCCAGGCGATAAAGGGCTTTGGCGATTCCCTGGAGAAGGCCGCCCTGGAGGAAGACAGTGCCGAGCCCTGAAACATTGTTTATGACCGGAATGCCATTCAGGTTTGCAGCCATCGAGCCGAACACGTTGGGCTTGATGGTGAAGCCTACGAACGCCAGCGGCTTCTCGCGGCGCAGGATAAGCCAGTAGCGCCACAGAAGCGCAAGGTCGCGAACAGGCGAGGTGCCGGAATTGTCGATTTCGATGTCGACGTGGCGGCAACCCATCCCTGGGATCAAGGATGAATACTCGTCCCTCGGCGCGACGACGACGACATCATAGCCGCGCCGCCGCAACGCCTCGATCAGGCCCTTGCGGAAATTGACCACATTCCAGGACGTGTTGATCGAGATGACAATCTTCCTTCCCACCTCGGACCCCACTCCCCGCCCCTCCGGATGTCCTTCAGCTCATCGACGCGCGCGTCCGCCCGGTTCCAGTCCCAAAAGTCTCGAACAACCGCAAGATCACCTCATCATCGGCAACTGAAGAAATGCGCATGAAACATGCATCCCTTGCAAGCCGCAGGTCCTCGGGCCGGGCAATAAGCCCGGCAACCGCGCGAGCGATGTCTTGCGGGTCGTCTGGGTCAAAGTCGAACCCGGACCCCGGAGGGAGGTAATGCCTCGTGCCGCTGTCGCGCGACATCAATACGGCACATCCCGCCCAGGCGGCCTCGACGGGAGATACCGCGGCAGGTTCCGTACGCGAGGGCAATATCAAGAGATCATGGCTGGCATAGATCGAGATCATCCTGTCATGAGCTATGTTGTTTTGAAACCGAAGTCTGTCCGCCAGTCCAAGCGCTTGGGCCTCTTGCCGCAAGGCCTCACAAAAAGCCGCGTCGGAATGCGTCGCCTCCTCGCCGCACAACGTTATGGAGAATGGTGTGGACGCCGAGATCACCGCCAGTGCCCTCAGAAGCAAACTGTGCCCCTTTCGCTCCCGGTATTTTGCCACCATCAGGATTCGGGGCGGCGAATGCAACGGCCTGCCTCGCAGCGCTCCGATCCGGATCGGCTCGAAGGGATTTCCGAATGGCAGGGGCATGGCGCCTCCCGCACCGACGGAGCCAGGATTCGACGGGAGTCGTGACGTGAAGTGCGCAATCCCGAGTTGCCGAAAGACAGCTCTGCGGATCCATGTGCCGCTCCATGCCTGAGGCCTGACATTCTCCTGATCGTAGATAACCAGCTTGCGGCCTTGCAAAATCGCACACAACGCGGCGACCCTGCAGAACCATCGCGTCACGCCGCGCACGATCACCACATCGGGATTCTCGACCCGAAGATGTCTCCAGTAGGAAACAAGACCGGGAAAGGAAAAGGGCGAGTTTGGGATATCGCTCGGACCCATGTGCATAACTCTTCGTGACAGCGCCGATGGTGCCACTACATTGGGAGAAACAAGTGTGTAATTCTCCGTTGCCCCTGTTTCGACGACGTCGATTGCAACATGATGCCCGGCCGAGGTCAGTATGCGCACCCAAGGCACAACATTGGTGTGGTATCTTGGTAGGCAAAACAAGTATCTCAAACTGTCAGACCTGGGATATTTTCCGTGATTCGGATCTGCTTTTTCAGCAATAATTGCGAAACCACCATCATTGCCGTGTAGACCAGCGCCGATGCGATCAGACCGGCCCAGGCGATACCCGGAATTCCGATCCAGCCCGACAGGACGAACGAAAGCGGCAGGTAGACGATGAATGCCGACGCCATGATCTTGAGAAGCGGTTTTGTTCCGGCCAGAACCTGGATCAAAGGATTGAAATGCATTCCGGCCAGGCCGAGACACTCGGCCGCAAACAAGATAGCGAAAAGCAGCGAGGCATCGGCATAGGCCGAACCGGCGGCCAGAACCACGATGAATTTTTGCAGCACGACACCGCCCGCCGCCATGCCCGCGGCGACACATGCCGAGACCATCGTGATGCGGGCGTTCAGCCTGTTTAGGCGGGACGGAGATTCTTCGTTGGACAGTCTCGCGAGTTCGGGAAAGATCACCTGGTTCAAGGGCCCAGTCAGCCGGGACATCATCGTCGCCAGACGCGACGCCACGGAATAGGCGCCGGCGGCAACATCTCCTAAAAGACCGGCGACAAGGAACAAGGCTACATGTCGTCTAGCACTCACCAGGGTCGACAGCACACTGGTCCCGGTGGCCATGACAAGGAATGTCCAAAAGAAACGCCGCCTGGAACGGGAACGAAGCGGATTGAATAGTTTGATGTTCTCGCGTCGGGCATAGACAAGCAGCCGGACGAACAGCGCCAGATTGTAGAGCGCACCGATCGCCGCCAACACAGCCACATAGGCGATCAGAGGCGCTTCGATGGCCCAAAGGACGAGCGAGGCAACAACCACGGCAGCCCCCTGGGCGAGTTGATTGCCGGCAATGACGTCGTACCGCCCATTCAGGCGAAGCACGCCTTTGGGGGTGCCCGCGAGGCTGGCCAGCAAGGTGAGACTATAGATCAGCGCCAGAAGCCGATCCTGGTGGGATACGCCGATCGACTCCCCAAACAGCAGGACCCCACCAACCGCCACCGCAGTGGCGACAACGGCCGCCGAAACGTCGAGCGCGATCCCGCATGAAGCTGCCCGGCCAAGGCGCGAGCGGGACCTGGCGGACAGCCTGATGACAGGCTGCCAACTCTCAAACGTAGCGAGGCCGGAGATGAACGTGACATAGGCCTGGATTACGGCGAGGGTGCCAAAATCTCCGGGGCCGAGCGAGCGTGCATTGAGCGCCAACGCGATGACGGAACACAAAGCCGCCACTCCACTTGAGGATGTGGTCATGGTGACGTCCCGAGCGACCCTGCGCGCGCGTATCCATCCAGAAGGTTTGGCTATCGCCGTCATGTCCTCAGCCATGGTCCCGGCGCAGGCCCCGCACTCCCGCTTCCATCGCAGGCGCTTGCGGGAAGCACTTTCGATGGACATACACCAGCCCGAATATGAAAAGCGACACAAGGATGACCCGCTTGGCGGAGATGAACGCGCCGAGCAGTTCCTTGCGCTGGACGTAGAATGTGAGGTGGATGATCGCCACGATCAGACCAGACTTGAGCGTCGCGCTGCGCACGTTGCGGATTATTGCCTCGATGGCGACACAGACCAGGGAAAGAATAATGACGAGCAGCGGAAATCCGGCGTATCCGAAATTTGCATAGAACTCCGCCCAGATATTTGCCGCCACACCGCCACTGTAGCCCGGAAAAAGCAGCGGCTGGACCTGCTCGTTGTAAGTACAGCCATCCTTGCCGAAGACCGCATCCGAAAATGGAATGAAAGAAAGTGGCACCAACCAGAGATTGGAACAAGGCAAGGTGTAGTTATATTTTACGATAAGGTCCAAATGAGCCAATGTCACGAACTGCTCCAACCCGACAAGGGTGGAATCTGACAACTGGTCGAATTTTATTTTTTGGCCGACAAGCTCGAAATTCCCCGCCTTCACCGCGGAGTAGACCGACTTGTACACTGCCAGAAAAAATAATGCTGAAAGCCCGCCAATGACATACCGTTTTCTTATCATCATCAACGGAACATTCCTGTATCTTACATACAGTAAAGATAGGATACTTATCGCAACTGAGGATCTATGCCCAATATAGAGCGTTAAAATTAGTCCTAGCCAGCTCAGGGCCATAACAAGCTTGGATTTCCTCCATCCAGACAGAGCCCCAAAGACCACGCCGATGATACAAGCATTGTAAAATATATACTGAAACCGACCAGTTGACGATAAAACATCCGCCTTAGACGCGGAGAAAAGTGCCGGGTTCGCAATCGAAATTCCGCCGAAAATAATGATCATCGCGATTATTATCAACGACTCTCCTTGGCTATCTCCCTCAATTTCGAAACTCTGGCGTCTCGGAACGAAGCCAACCATCGCTGCGGCGATGCAAACCATGGAAACGGCGATGGCATACCCCGTGCCCAAATCATATGTAAAATCATACTTCCTTCCGCCAACGTCAACGTACTGAAAGCCGCCGGCAAGAAATGGAACAAAATAAAGTAGGCTCGATATAAGCAAAAGCATTTGCGGCGTAAGCGCAAAGGGTGAAACCAGGTAATCTCTTCTGACGTCCCGCGCCTTCACCCTATTGCCCAGCTCCCAATATCCTCACGCCCGGCGGCTCACAAATCCGGCTGGTGTCTGCGGCCCTCCGAATGCCATCCGAGTGCGGTACGGCGGGCGACATGTCGTGCGGAACGGGCCTGCCGACACCTAGACCTCGGCCATGATTACATGGGCCTGAATTTTGGCGGCGACTTCACCGCTGCCGTGTCGGTCTGCGATGGCGGATGCCGCGTAATCGGTTGCAGCTTCCAGTTTTCCAGCTTCCCTGGCCTCGATTTCGGTGCGAAGAACAGTGCCTTGACAGTAGGCAACGGCCGGAAGGCGTGGCGAGGATGCGCGGCTCTGTTCGGCTCTCGTCTCGATCACCACTCGAGAGAAGCCTGCATCCTCTAGGTCGCGACGGATCAGCACCTTGTCGTGATAGCCGTGCGGCGTGCGTGCCAGGAAGCGCGGGGGATCGTCGGGAAAGATCCGTGCCAGAGCGTTGGTCACGTCATCGGCGAACACATTCTCCTCGATGCGATCCCATACATTGAACAAAAACCGTCCGCCGGGCTTCAGGACCCGCCTGGCTTCGCGATAAGCAGACGTGCGGTTCGGAAAGAACATCGCACCGAACTGACAACAGACAAGATCGAAGGCCGCATCTTCAAATGGCAGCGCCATCGCATCCGCTTGGCGCCACTCGATGCGGCTATCAGGAGTTTGTCGCGAAGCAGCGTAGTCGAGCATCGGCTGGTTTAGGTCGGTCACGACATAGCTTGCGTCGGGCGACAGTCTTGGCGCCAATGCGCGGGTGACGACCCCGGTGCCCGCGGCGATTTCCAGGACCGCGCCGGGCGATAGGGCCGCTGCTCGCCGCGCGATATCCGCAGCGAACGGCTCAAAGATCAAAGGCACCATGTAGCGGTCGTAGTTTTCCGGAATTGAGCCCGCGAACAGCTTGTCGGTTTCCAACATGACAATCCCCACCGTCTGCCTGATGACTCGCAAGCTTAACATATAATTGTCTGTTCCTGGTCGTTTTCCGTGCGCTAGCCCTTGGCAGACAATCTCTCCCATAGCGCGCTGTATGCCCTTGCCATCCGCTCAACTGAAAAATCGGAAGCGACGCGGTTGCGGCATGCCTGCTGTCTTGTCTCCCAGGATGGCGAGTCACGGTTTTCCAGAGCCATGTTTGTAATGGCGCGAGAAAGCGCGTCGGGATCCCGGCTCGGAACAACACATCCGGTGTTGCCGACAATCATGCCGATATCGCCGACATCCGTCGCTACGCAAGGCGTACCGCACGCCATGGCTTCGGCGACGACGTTAGGGAATGCCTCGCGCCTCGAGGCAAGGACATGGATGTCGAACGCACTCATGAGAGCAGCGACACCGTCGCTCGGACCAAGCAGCATCACCTTGTCGCGAACGCCGTAACGGTCCAGCAGTCCGGCAAGGTCGGTATTTTCAGGAGAGATTCCGGGGCCGGCGAGAATACATTTGAAAGGGAACTCGGCGCGCGCGGACAGCTTGGCCAAGGCAGCGGCGAGATTCCTGTGATCCTTGTCGGGATGCCAGCGGGCGACGCTTCCGATGACGAATTGGCCTTCATCTATCGACCAGGCCCGACGCAGCCGACTGCGCGCCCTCTCATCCGGCTCGAAGACAGCCAGATCATAACCGTTCGGAATTATCGTCCAGTTCGAAGCCGAGTAACCCGCACTCATATGGCGCCGTGACGCCTGTTGCGAACAGCTCACGATCTGGGTCGGGACCACCCGGGATATCAGCGCGCAGGCCCGGTCCGCCATCCGCGTGGCCAAGGGGGCGACAAGCGGATCCAGACCGGAATTGTGCATTCCCCAAACCACCAGCCGGATACCCGCAAGCCGAGACAGGACGCCTCCAACCAGATTTGCGTGGTACATCCAGCACTGGACGATATCAGGCGGATGGGCTGACAAGACACGCCGAAATGCCGCGAGCCCGCCGAGGCTTAGCCTTCCCTTCGGCATCGACAGACAGGTCAGGGGCACCCCCGCCTCCCGAAGCAGCGGGCCATATTTTCCTTCGTCGGAAAGCGAGACCACTGCGTGCGAATGAGTGTGCTCGGCCATGCAGAGACGGAACAAAGCCGCCTCAGCACCGCCATTGTGCAGCCCGGTGATGACATGCAGGACCTTAATCCGGGAGCTCCTTTCGGGTGGCGCTCGCCAGGCCCATACCCATCGCGAGCAGATACGCGTCAGCCACTTTTTCGACACTGAAATCCTGGGCTCGACGTCTGACATCGGGTGGGCTGACGTCATCGAGGCCGGCCAATATCGCGGCCGCGAAGGCTTGCACGTCGCCCACCGCGACAAGCCGCCCCCACTTGCCGTCCTCCAGGATTTCCGCAGGGCCGCTTTCGCAATTTGTGCTCACCACCCTGGCTCCGCAGGCCATGGCTTCGATAATCGTATTGGGAAAGCCCTCCCTTCGCGACGAATGGAGAAACAGCGCGGCGCGGTGCATCCACGGATACGGATTTTTCGAAAAGCCGACCAGGGCGACCGAGGAACGCAACTCGAGTTCATCGATCATCGTCTGCAGCGACGCGCGCAGCGGCCCTTCCCCAACAATCGCCAGTTTGACGGGTCGTTTCCTTACGACCTGTGAAAAGCTGCTAATCAGAGTGGCATGGTCCTTTGCGAAATCAAGGCGACCGACGGCGACCAGCAGGGACCTGCCGTCCTCGTCCGCGAACGGATGATCGATGGGCGCGCTGGCCTGTGCCTGAATGTGTTCTATATCCAACGGGTTGTGGATCACTTCGACAGAATTCGGGTCGAGCCCGATGCGCCTGATCAGATCGTCCGCAACGCCATGTGAGACGGCTATTATCCTGTCAGCATAACCGTATGTCATTCGCATGAGGAACGGCAGAAATCTCTCACGGATCAGTTTCGTATCCGCAAGGGTCCTGGACAGGTTGCTTCTCTCGGATATGACCGTACGCACCCCTTGCCGTGACAGGAAGGACGACACTATTGCCAGGATGTTCGCGTGAGGCAGCGCCGCCAGCATCACCCGCGGCTGCTCCGCCTTGACGTAGCGAATAAGGCCGGACAGGGAAAACAGCATGCGAGACGCCTGCAGATCCACTATCCTTATCGTGTCGGGAACCAGGGGAAGATATTCACCTATCGCACATCCAAGTACGAGATCCGTCACCAGCCCACGCCGATCGAATTCCCGGGCCAGGGTAAGCATCGCGCGCTCGGTGCCACCTGCCCGCAGCGAGGGGATGAAGACGGCGATCCGGGCATCCGGACCGCCCGGCGACTTTCTATCTTTCCTCGTTCGCTTCATCCGGTTCGAAGCCCGGTCGCCGCCATACCGCCTCGTTCGGCTCTAGCTCTCCCGTTGGAAAGCAGGCGCAACCGGAAACGGGCCAGGACCGGCGGAGAATATCTTCGACGGATCACTGTTTTCGCCGAAAGACATAGGCATAGGTCTCCGCCGCATCCTTGCCGAGCAAGAGAGCGGCGATGCCAAGCCAGAGGCGCCAGGCTAGGAAAGCCGGCACGAAGGAATAGAAGTATGAACTTCTCCAGAACAGGCGCCGCTGGACAAGCTCCAGCCCATTTTGCGCCGCGATCCTTTCCACTTCGCTTGGCAGGCATTTGTCATAGAAAGCCGGAAATCCGTCATGACCCCTGCCTTTGTCGGGATAGATGGCAAACAGCAGCCGCCGCTTGATCCTCTCTGGCAAAATCAGGTTCAACCTGGCGAAAACGGCATTGCGTGACGGCGAGAAAATGGCAACCAAACCGCCCGGCTTGACGCAACTGGCGATGCCGCGAAGCGCGCCCTCTCCATCGCGAACATGTTCCAGCGTCGCCTGGCATATGACCAGATCAGCGTCCTGCCTTCCCTTGAACACGGTGAGGTCCGCCTCGATCTGCTCGTCATAGAGTCCATCGGGGGCCTTGGACAGTTCCTCGGCGGCGAGATCAAGCCCGACCACGACGAGCCCGAGGCACCGCTTCTGCGGCAGGCTGACGAGCGGTCTTGCGCCTCCACCCAGATCGTAGACCAATGTGTCCGGAGACAGCAGCGCCGGCGCGATTTCGGTCGCAAACGTGCTATTGCCGTCCGCGCGAAGGCGTGGCGGCAAGGCCCTGTCAAGATATTCAGAGACCGCCACGTTCGCGCGTACAAACCCCCTCAGCAACGACACTGCCTCCTTATCGGTTCGCACTATCCCCGCCCAAAATAATCCTGGTACCACTCGACGAACCGCCCCACCCCCTCGGTGACGGAGGTGCGGGGGCGATAGCCGACCGCCGCCTGCAGCGCCGAAGTGTCGGCGAAGGTGTCGGGCACGTCGCCGGCCTGCAGCGGCAGCAGCTCGATCACCGCCTTGCGGCCGAGCGCGTTTTCCAGCGCCTCGACATAGGCGGTCAGCTTCACCGGATTGTTGTTGCCGATGTTGAAGATGCGCCAGGGCGCGCTGCTGGTCGCCGGGTCCGGACGGCCGGAATCCCAGGCCGGGTTGGCCGCGGCGGGGCTGTCGCTGGCACGGATCACGCCCTCGGCGATGTCCTCGACATAGGTGAAGTCGCGCGTGTGGTTGCCGTTGTTGAACAGCTTGATCGGCTCACCGGCCAGGATGCTCCTGGTGAACAGGAACAGCGCCATGTCAGGGCGTCCCCAGGGGCCGTACACGGTGAAGAAGCGCAGCCCCGTGGTCGGCAGGCCGAACAGGTGGCTGTAGCTGTGCGCCATCAGTTCGTTGGCACGCTTGGTGGCGGCGTAGAACTGCAGTGGATGGTCGGCCGGACGATGCTCGGAAAACGGCATGTCGGTGTTGGCGCCGTAGACGCTCGAGGTGCTGGCATAGGTCAGGTGCCCGACACGGCTGCCGCGGCAGGCCTCGAGCATGTTGGTGTAGGCGATGATGTTGCTCTCGACATAGGCACGCGGGTTTTCCAGGCTGTAGCGCACGCCGGCCTGGGCGGCGAGATGGATCACCCGGTCGAAGGCATGGTCGGCAAAGCAGCCGTCGACCACGCCCCTGTCGGCGAGATCGCCATGGATGAAATGATAGCCGGCATTGGTCTTGCGGCTCGCCTCGTCCAGGAGCCGCAGCCGCGCCTGCTTGATTTGCGGGTCGTAGTAATCGTTGATGCTGTCGATGCCGACAACCTCGTCACCGCGCTCCAGGAGCCGCCTGGCGACATGATAGCCTATGAAGCCGGCAGCGCCGGTGACCAATACCTTCATCAGAAGCGCCCGTCCGTAACGTCCCTAGGGAACAGCCCCTTGATGTCGTAGATTACACTGGGGTCCTTGCAAAGCGACTTCAGCCCCGCAACGCCCAAGCTGCGGAACTGCGCGTGTCCGACAGCGACGATGACGCCGTCATAGCGCGCGGCGGGCATCTCCTTCACGCTCGCCGTGCCGAAAGCGCGTGCGCATTCCTGCGCGTCGACCCAAGGGTCCCAGATATCGATGCCGGCATTGTACTGCCTCAGTTGCGCGACGACGTCGACGACCTTGGAATTCCTCAAGTCCGGACAGTTTTCCTTGAAGGCCGCACCCATGACCAGAATCCGGCTGCCAACGACAGGTATGCCCTTGCGCATCATCAGGCGGGCCGTCTGGTCCGCCGCATGCTGGCCCATGCCGTCATTGATGCGGCGCCCGGCAAGAATCACCTCGGGATGATAGCCGAGTTCCTGGGCCTTATGGGTGAGATAATAAGGATCGACGCCGATGCAGTGCCCGCCGACGAGGCCCGGCGTGAAGCGCAGGAAATTCCATTTGGTGCCGGCCGCCTCCAGCACCTCCGACGTGTCGATGCCCAGCTTGCCGAAGATCAGCGACAGCTCGTTCATCAGGGCGATGTTCAAGTCGCGCTGCGTGTTCTCGATGACCTTGGCGGCCTCGGCCACGGCAATGCTGGAGGCACGATGCGTACCCGCCGGCACGATCGAGGCATAGAGCACGTCGATGGCCTCCGCCGCCTCTGGCGTGGAACCGCTGGTGACCTTGACGATCGTCTGCAGCCGGTGCTCGCGATCGCCGGGGTTGATGCGCTCTGGACTGTAGCCGAGGAAGAAATCGCTGTTATAGCGCAGCCCGGAATGTTTCTCGATCAGTGGTGCGCAGACTTCCTGCGTGCAGCCGGGATAGACGGTGGATTCAAAGATCACCACCGCGCCCGGGGATATGACCTCGCCGACCGTCGTCGACGCCATGACGAGAGGCTTCAGGTCCGGCCTGTTGGCCCGGTCGATCGGCGTGGGCACGGTAACGATGAAAATTCCGCAGTCGTGCAGATCGGCTTTCTCGCTGGTGAACTTCAGCCCTCTGGCGGCGGCGATTTCCTCCTCGCTGGCTTCTAACGTATGGTCCTCGCCGCGCTTCAGTGCCTCCACGCGCGACGGGTTGATGTCGAAGCCGATCACATCCCTGGTCGCCCCGAAGGCCACAGCCAGCGGCAGACCGACATAGCCAAGTCCGATGACAGCTATTTTCCTTGAGGCGAGATCCATTGCTTCCTGCACGTGCGATCGGATTCAGGCCCTGATTTGGCTATCGCGCACCAAAACCAGTGAACATCGTTTTTATGGTCCTGAGAACGATCAGCACGTCCAACCAAGGTGAGAAGTTCTTTATGTAGTAAAAATCATAGTGCAATTTTTCCATGACATCGCCGACCGCTGCGACATGGCCCTGATTTACTTGTGCCCACCCGCTCACGCCCGGCCTGACGATGTGCCGGTACCGGTAGAACGGCAATTCCGCCTCATACCATTGCGACAGCACGACAGCTTCCGGCCGTGGCCCGATCCAGCTCATCTCACCGCGCAGGATGTTGATGGCCTGCGGCAGCTCGTCGATCCTGAACTTGCGCAGGAAGCTCCCGACCCGCGTGATGCGATCGTCATCCCGTTTGGTGATCGCCTTGTCCTTGTCGCTGCCGGAGCCGGCCTGCTGCCTCATCGAACGAAATTTGTAGACGGTGCAGATCCTGCCCCGGTAGCCCATGCGGGGTTGGCGAAACAGCACGGGGCCTTCCGAGTCCAGCCGGATCGATAGGGCGACCAGCAGCAGAACGGGACAAAGAACCACGACAAGGACAAGCGCGGAGGTCCAGTCGATGGCCTGCTTGATCTTGAGATAAGCCTGGTTCGGATTGAGCGAGCCGAGCGTGTTCTCCGACAGATGTTCGATCTCGACACGACCGGTCAACGATTCGCTGACCTGCTTGACGTGATAGACGGGCGTGCCCGACAGCGCCCGGTCGGCGATGTAGCGCTCCCATTCGGCGCCGAGGTCCGCACGCAAATCGACAACAACGCCGTTAACTCTTTCGATAACGGTGCCGGGCGACTTGAGCCAGAACCAGTGCACGCCCGGCAGGGCCCTGAGGCGCTCGACATTGCCGCCGGGAATGACGGCCAGCCGGTACGGCTCAAGACGCCGGGTCATGAGGCTCAGGCCGAAATACCAGAGCGTGGACTGCGTGAAGCTGGCGGCGGCCTGAAACCGGCTATACTCGAAGCGGAAAAAGAAAATCGTCAAGAAAACAAGACCGTAGGACAGGACGAATGTCGGCAGGATATAGCTGGCCGCGGCCACGCCCGGAAAATTGCCAATGCGGCGATAGGCAAGAAAGCCAGTAACATGCGCAATGATGGCAGCCGCGACCGTTATCTGCAGATTGGCCGAATAGATCGCGTCCGGATAGGATGCTATCCGGATCAGTGCTGGCGCGATGATCGCGAATGTCAGTCCGCCGATGAGTTGAAAACGAATTCTGAACAGGAAGTGCCGGCTTCCGACAATCGTTGATGTTGCGACATTCAACTTCTTCCCCTTCCCCCGAAAGGTGCCCGTGTCGGCAATCGCCACTACACTTGGCAGGCCGTTCCTTCGCAAAGCGAACCGGACCCCTCACCATTGGCGATTCGACTCAGTCGAAGATCAAGAGCTACGCCAGTGCGACCTCACCAGCAAGCATCTATTTAGCGGGAATAGTTGGCAGAAGTTCTGATCGGCAGCATTGCTGCATTGCAATTTAAAAGCCGCGGCTAATGTCCGGCTTATTCTCCAATCCTTGAGAAACCTGCCGAACCCTCAGCCGATATATAGAGGTGATGTCTTTGGTGCCGACCAAGCGCCCGTGCCAAATCGGCCAACCGCCTGGCCAGATCGCCATCGATGGCCGGTCCGGGCCCGATGCAGCCAAGCGAAATCAAAAAGCCGTCCGGATTCAACCGCTTGCCGATACAGGTTCGAACTCCGACTTTCGCCCGCTGCGCTTGTGGACGCTGGACAATTCCCCGGTTCGCTTCACAATGCGATCAAAAGCGCACCGTGAAAAGCGTGATGGAGGAACCCGGCATGCTGGGACTGATGCAGGAATGGCCGCTGCTGTGCCACAAGCTGATCGACAACGCCGAGCGGCAGCATGGTGCGCGGGAGATCGTGTCGCGTTCGATCGAGGGGCCGATCGTGCGCACCACCTATGCCGAGCTTCATCGTCGTTCCCTCAAGGTCGCCCAGCGCCTGGAGCGCGACGGTTTTGCCTTGGGCGACCGCATCGCGACGCTGGCCTGGAACACCGCCCGCCACATCGAGGCCTGGTACGGCATCATGGGCATCGGTGCTATCTACCACACCCTCAATCCGCGCCTGTTTCCCGAACAGATCGTCTGGATCATGAACCACGCCGAGGACAAGGCCGTCTTCGTCGACCTCACCTTCATCCCGTTGCTCGAGAAGATTGCCGGTGCCGTCAAATCGCTGAAGAAAGTGATCGTGCTCACCGACAAGGCGCACATGCCGCAAACGACCCTGCCCAACGCCGTCGCCTATGAGGAGTGGCTAGGAGAGGTCGATGGCGATTTCGCCTGGAGGAGCTTCGACGAAGGCACCGCCGCCGGCATGTGCTACACGTCGGGCACGACGGGCGATCCCAAGGGCGTCGTCTACAGTCATCGCTCAAACGTGCTGCACGCCATGATCGCGGCCATGCCCGACGCCATGGGCTTGTCGTCGCGCGACACGATCCTGCCGGTGGTGCCGATGTTCCATGCCAATGCCTGGGGTCTTGGCCAGAGCGGCCCGATGATCGGCGCCAAGCTGGTCATGCCCGGCTGCAAGATGGATGGCGCCTCTATCTATGAATTGCTCGATCAGGAAAAGGTGACGTTCAGCGCCGCCGTGCCGACCGTGTGGATGATGCTGCTGCAATATCTGGAGGAGACTGGCAAGACGCTTCCCCATCTCGGCAAGGTCGTGATCGGCGGCTCGTCGTGCCCGCGCGCGATCATGACGAAATTCCAGGACGATTACGGTGTCCAGGTCATCCATGCCTGGGGCATGACCGAAATGTCGCCGCTCGGCACGCTGTGCACCTTGAAGCCGGACTATGCCGGCCTCGAGGGCGAGGCTCGGCTCGACGTCCAGAGCAAGCAGGGTTACCCGCCCTTCGGCGTTGAAATGAAGGTGACCGACGACGAGAACAATCCGCAGCCTTGGGACGGCAAAACGTTCGGCCGGCTGAAGGTGCGCGGCCCGGCCGTCGCCCGCGCCTATTATGGCGGTGCGGGCGCGGAGCAGTTCGACGTGGACGGCTGGTTCGACACTGGAGACGTCGCCCATATCGATGCCGGCGGCTACATGCAGATCACCGACCGTGCCAAGGACGTCATCAAGTCCGGCGGCGAATGGATTTCGACCATCGACCTGGAGAATCTGGCCGTTGGCCATCCCGATGTGGCGGAAGCCGCGGCCATCGGCGTCAAGCATTCGAAATGGGGCGAGCGGCCCCTGCTGGTCGTCGTTGCCAAGCCGGGCAAGGAACCGACCAAGGCCGGGATTCTCGATTTCATGGATGGCAAGGTGGCCAAATGGTGGATGCCGGACGACGTCGCTTTCGTCGGCGAGATACCGCACACCGCCACAGGCAAGATCCAGAAGATCACCTTGCGTCAGCAGTTCAGGGACTATCGCTTGCCGACGGATTGAGAGGATGTTGCGTGTTTCCGCAAAAAGGCACTAAACCTCCATCCGGGTTGGGGCAGCGCAGAGAATAATGGTTAGCATTCCCGAACGGCAAACGTCGAAGGCTGCCGGCTGGTCGCGGCGCACGGGCGCCTTTTCAGCGGTGCTTTTGCTGACGAACTTTGTCGGCCATCGCTTCGGCCTCGTCCAAACACCGGTCTTCCTGTGGGTGCTGGGCATTGCTGCCCTGCTGGCGGCGCTGGCGCTGCTGTTTGCCGGCCTGGCCTTTGCGAGGCTGTGGAATTTTGGTGACCGTGGTGGCCGTGATCTCACCGTCGGCGCCTTGCTGGCGCTGCTGGTGCTCACCCCCTACGGCGTTGCCGCCTATTGGGCGACGATCTATCCGCCGCTGCGAGACATTTCGACCGATTTCGATGAACCGCCCGCGCTCGATGTCAGCGACCGGACCAAGGACATGAACGCAGTGTCCCCGTCGACGCCGGGTGAGCAGACGTTGCAGACGGACAGCTATCCATTGGTCACCGCACGCAGCTACGACCTGCCGTTCGAGACCGTCGTCAATGCCGTTGAAACCGTGCTCGACCGGCGCGGCTGGGACCTTTCGGAGCCTTATCCCGAACTCGCCGGACAGACGGAGGTGACAATCACCGCCGTCGCCTCGAGTTTCGTTCTTGGCCTTCCCGCGGACGTCGCCATTCGCGTCACGGATGACGGCGACACGGTCATCGTCGACATGCGCTCCGCCTCGCGTTACGGCCGCCATGACCTTGGCGACAATGCCGCGCGCATCACTGAATTCCTCACGGAACTGGATCAGGAAGTCGCCGGCCAGATCGGCGCGGCGCCGGCACAATAGCCATTTTTCGAGCAAATCGCGCGCCGCGACGATGCTTGGGTGAACGGGTGGGCGGCGGCAGGGCTATCGGCCAGGCGTGAAAATGCCATCTATGGCGGGAGCGGCGTCCGTCGCCACCACGCCGCGCGCCACCAGGTCCTCCAGATGGGCAAGCACCGACAGGCCGGCGGCGCCGTGCAGCCGGGGATTGGTATCCCTGTAGATCGCCTTGACCATGTCGGGGATTGTCCTGTCGCCGGCCCTGATCCGTTCCAATATGGCTCGTTCGCGCATCTTGCGATGGGTCTTCAGCCCGCGCATGAAAGCGCGTGGCGCCGTCACCGGTCCCCCATGGCCAGGCAGCAGCAGCCGGTCGCCGCGCTCGATCAGGCGGTCCAGCGATGCCATGTAGTCGGCCATTGCCCCGTCCGGCGGCGCGACGATCGAGGTTGCCCAGCCCATGACGTGATCGGCTGAAAACAGGATGCCGGTGCCTTCCAGCGCGAATGCCGCATGGTTGGCGGTATGGCCGGGCGTCAGGACGGTCCGGATCGCCCAGCCGTCGCCGCTGACCAGCTCGCCGTCCGGCAAGGCGATGTCGGGAATGAAAGCGGTGTCGGCGCTGGCGTCGAGCGCATTGGTTTCGCCAATGTGCAAGGGCCTCGCCGGCCGGTGCGGTCCCTCCGCCAGCACTTGGGCGCCGGTGCGCTCCTTCAACCGGGCCGCCAGCGGAGAATGGTCGCGATGCGTGTGGCTGACGAAAATGTGGCTCACCGGCCGGCCCGCTATCACGTCGAGCAAGGTCTGAAGATGCGCTTCGTCATCGGGCCCCGGATCGATCACCGCCAGCGTATCGTGGCCCACGACGTAGCTGTTGGTGCCATGGAAAGTGAAGGGACTGGGATTAGGGGCCGTGACGCGTTGCACGTCAGGGGCCACGCTTACACCTTGGCCGTAAGCAGGGTCGAAGCTGGTATCGAATTTGAGAGCCATGTCGGCGCATTGTTCCCGGAACGCAAAACCGATTGCCGCATAGCACGCAAGCCAATATAGGAAAATGCAAGACCGCGATTTCTGGTTCGCGGCAAGTTTGGATTGGGGAAGACCATGACAACCGCAACGACGACGCGCCCGCTTGTTTTCCTGGCCTTGCCGCAGGAAGGTGCCGCGCGACTGGCAACGCAGTTTTTGCTGGCGATCACTGGGACGCTGCTTTTGACGCTTTCGGCCAAGACCAAGGTGATGCTCGGGCCTGTCGACCTCTCGATGCAGACGCTCGCCGTCCTGCTGATCGCCGCCGCCTTCGGCATGCGGCTCGGCGTCGCCACCCTGCTGCTCTACATGGCGGAAGGCGCCATGGGCTTCCCCGTCTTCCAGGGCACGCCGGAAAAAGGCATCGGCATTGCCTATATGCTCGGCTCGACCGGCGGCTATCTCGCCGGCTTCGTGGTCATGGCGGCGATTGTCGGCTGGGCCGCCGACCGCGGCTGGGACCGTCATCCGATCAAGCTTTTCAACGCCATGCTGGTTGCCGAAGGGGTGATGATGGCGATGGGTTTTGCCTGGCTGGCAATGCTCATCGGTCCGGAAAAATCCTGGCAGTTCGGCGTCGTGCCGTTCATCGTCGGCGATCTCATCAAGGTCGCGCTCGCGGCCAGCCTCGTGCCGGCCGTCTGGTCGCTGCTGAAGCGCTCCTGAAATTTGGGGGTCCCTGCCGCCGATCGAATGGCAGGAGCTTCAAATAGATTCCATCGGCGCAAACTCCTCGTGATCGGACCAACAGCAAAAAGTGCCATAATCCGGCCATCGTCGGTGTTAAGCTTCGTTAACGGGCAAAGGGGTGCGATTGGCGACTGAAAGAGGTTCGCATGGACGCGCTCGACGATAAGGTTCTCGAGAGTACGCTTGCCGAAAGCCTGGCCGATCTGGTGCCGGACGAAAAGACCGTTTCCGAAGACGAGTTCGTCGAAGTTGTCGGCGGCGCGCTCGAAGCGGTCGGCGGCACACTGCTGTTCAAGATGTGCGTCCAGAACGAAGGCGAAGGCCAGCACGTCGCGGCGGCATCCGTCGGTGATGGCGGCAATCGCCAGTTCCTTCTGCTCACCTTGCCAACCGTCGGAGGGGCGCTGAAGGTCGAGACGATCTCGAGAAGCAGCAACCCGGTGGCGGGCATCGCGGCCGCCTATGCCGGGCTGATGGACGCCTTCAAAACCGCTGCCTGATTTTCCGCTGCCACGCCAAGGCCAGTCTTGCGCCACGCACGGCGCTTGGTGTCTGCTTGTTTGTGACCACGGGCCTTGTTCTATCCGGTCGCCCACCACACCTAAGGTCGGGGCAAGGAGAACCAGCATGGACAAGATCGCCAACCCGGCACCCGGCTTCCAGCGCAATCCCGACAAGATCATTACGATAGAGCCCTATTCCGGCACCGTCACAATCCGCGCCGGCAGTACGGTCATCGCTTCTTCCGCCAAGGCGAAAGTGCTGACGGAGGCCCCTTACCCCGCCGCCTTCTACATTCCGTTCGCCGACATCGATTTTGACAAGCTCAGCCGAACGGATCACGCGACGCACTGCCCCTACAAGGGTGATGCCAGCTATTGGAGCGTGCTGCCGGCGGGCGAAGCGGGCAAGGACGCGATGTGGGCCTATCGGCAGCCCTTCGACGAGATGACCGACATCCGCGACCACGGCGCGTTCTACGCCAGCAAGGTCAGCATCGAGGCCAAGCCGGACTGAACGCTTCGGCTTGAAGACACTCAGGGGCATTGATATTCAGGTGATGCCGGCCCTTAGTCGGTGGTGCCGTGATTACCCGTTCCGTCGGCATCGTCGAGGCGCACGAAGGTCATGCCCTTGTCCTTGAGCGCCAGCAGGCCCTGAACCACGCCCTCGCCGGCGGCATGGGTCGGCTGATTGATGTGGGAGATGATGACATCACCGTCCTTGGCGGCGGCGATGCGCCTGGCCGTTTCCTTGGCGCCGAGCAGCGAGCCACCGTCGCCATTGATCGAGAAGCCGGCAATCTTGAAGCCGAGCTTGCGGATCATCGCAATGGCCGAGGGACTGTATTCGGCTGTTGCGCCACGGAACCATTTCGGCGCCGGTTCGCCGGTCGTGGCCAGAGCCGCGGCCCCCGACTCGACTTCGGCAAGGACTGCTTCCGGGCTGCCGGCGCTGCGTATGCCATAGATCTTCTGTGGCGTGTCGACCGCCGGGATATGCCGGCCACCGTGATTTTCCAGCTCGAACAGGTCGGGATGCGCCCGCATGATCGCGACGGCCTCGGCGTTGCGCTTCAGCCAGATGCCGGTGACGAAAATGGTAGCCGGTATCTTGTTGTCCACCAACGCCGAGAGAATGCGCGTGTCGGTCTTGCCGCCGCAGGCATCGAGCGTGAGTGCAACGCGACCGGTTCCGCTTGCAGCCGGCTTGATGTGCAGCGTGGGTTCGACCAGCGGCGTGGCATGGGCGCTGGATATCAGCGCCACCGACATGGCGATCATGCAGAGATGTTTTTGCGGCAAATGCATCGAACCAAGTTCCCGACCGGCGGTTTCAAGCCGACATCCCAAGACCCGCATGAAGGCGGAAATCGGACGAGGGATAGCAGGAAAACGCCTGGCGCGGCAATTTGACCTCCCACTTGGTCGACGAGCCGTTCAGCGACAGTCTTGCCGTTCCATCGCCCTCAGACAGCGCGTTCATTTTTCAGCTCGGTGCGCGCGAGAATTTCGCGCGCCGCTTCGACAACCGGCTTCACCTCCAGGCGCCAAACGCAGCACGCCTTGCTGGGATCGGTTCGGCGACACAAATCCTTGGCCACGCAGTCACATGGCATTGACGGCCGAAGCGCGATGCTGGGCACGCCGACAGGTCCCCAGCGTGACGGATGCGTCAGGCCGAAAAGGCCGACAACCGGGGTGCCGGCGGCAGCGGCCATATGCATCGGCCCGCTTTCATTGCCCACAAACAGCCGAGCCTGTTCCAGGACGGCCAGTAGGGTCTCGAGCGACAGCGCTCCGACCAGGTCCACCACCGGCGTCGCCGTCTCGGCAACGATCCGCGCGGCGGTTTCACCTTCGCCCGGCCCTCCCACCAGAACGATGCCCAGTCCGGTTTCGGCCGCAATCTGGTCAATCGCCTCGGCAAACCGTTCCGGCTGCCACTGCCGGCCCTTGAAACTCGCGCCTGCGTGGACAGCGACGAAGGCGTTCGGACGGATGTGGTGCGTGCCCAGAAGCGCCAAGGCTTTCGCGGCCTCGAATGGCGGCGGCTGGAGGCTCGGTACCGTCACCCGCAGATCGATGCCGAGCGCTTCAAGAGGGGAGAGATAGCGATAAACAAAATGCTGGCCGCCAAACCCGAATGGTTTGGCAAACACATTGGCGGGCTGCCGCTCCAGCAGCTTCAGCGGCCTTTCCGGGGGATTGTAGCCGACGCGCGTCTTTGCGTTGACCAAGCCGCTGATAAGCCGAGAGGTCTTCGAATCGGTCAGGTCGATCGTCAAATCGAAGCAGAAGCCGCGCAGCGCCTTCACCGTTGCGTAGAGCTCTTTTCCGCGCTCCAGCGGGGTGCCCCGCGCGCGAGCCCGCCTGAACGGAACCACCTCCGAAGCGATGCCATGCGCAATCACGAAGCTCTCCAAGTGCGCTTCGCAGAGGAACACGATCCTGGCACCGGGGAATTCGAGCCGAAGGTTCCTGGCGAGGGTCGAAGCGAGGACGATATCGCCTATGAACTTCGTTTGAATGATCAGGATCGAGCGGAACGGAGCGGGTGAAATCTGCAACATATGTTTCCGGAGACGTTTGGCGATCATCACGAAATTGGTCAGAAACAATGGCGAGATTGCGCGATACCTCTAGCACGTTCGCGTGAGTTTTCATACAAAACCGTAAGCTCGGACCGGTCTATCCACGCCCCGTGGTCGTTGTCTGCACTGCAGCCTGCGCCGCTGCCAGTCTGGCGATCGGCACGCGGTAGGGCGAGCAGGAGACGTAGTCGAGCCCGACCTCCTCGCAGAAGCGGATCGACGAGGGATCGCCGCCATGTTCGCCGCAGATGCCGAGCTTGATGTCGGGTCGCGTCGCCCTGCCCTTCTGCGCTGCCATGCGCACCAGTTCGCCGACGCCCTCGATGTCGAGCGAAACGAACGGATCCTGCTCGATGATGCCTTTCTGGCGATACGTCTCCAGGAAGGAGGCGGCATCGTCGCGCGAGATGCCGAAGGTGGTCTGGGTGAGGTCGTTGGTGCCGAAGGAGAAGAACTCGGCCGACTCGGCAATGACATGGGCGCGGATCGCCGCGCGGGGAAGCTCAATCATGGTCCCTGTCAGGTAATCGATGTTGACGCCGCTCTCGTCCATGACGCTCTTGGCGACAGCGTCGATGCGTGCCTTCACAAAATCGAGTTCCTTCGCCAGACCGACCAGCGGCACCATGATCTCGGGGACGACCAGCGCGCCGGCTTTCTTGCCGGCCTCGACCGCCGCCTCGAAAATGGCGCGCGCCTGCATCTCGGCGATCTCGGGGTAGGAGACGGCGAGCCGGCAGCCGCGATGGCCTAGCATCGGGTTGAATTCGTGCAGGGCCTCGGTGCGCTGCCTGAGCTTGTCTGCCGACACGTTCATGGCGGCCGCGACTTCGGCGACTTCCGCTTCGGTCTTGGGCAGGAATTCGTGCAGCGGCGGATCGAGCAGGCGGATCGTCACCGGCAGGCCGGCCATGATCTCGAACAGCTCCAGGAAATCCGAGCGCTGCATGGGCAGAAGCTTGGCCAGCGCCGCGCGGCGGTCCTTCTCGGTGTCGGCCAGGATCATCTCGCGCATGGCGACGATGCGGGCGCCGTCGAAGAACATGTGCTCGGTGCGGCATAGCCCGATGCCCTCGGCGCCGAAGGAGCGCGCCATGCGGGCGTCGAGCGGCGTTTCGGCATTGGTGCGCACCTTCATGCGGCGTACCGCGTCCGCCCATTCCATGATGGCGGCGAAATCGCCGGACAATTCCGGCTGCAGCATCGCCACGGCGCCCTTGAGCACCTGGCCGTTGCCGCCGTCGATGGTGATGACGTCGCCCTTGCGGAAGGTCTGCCCCATCGAGACCAGCGTGCCTGCCTTGTAGTCGACGCGCAGCGAGCCGGCTCCCGACACGCAAGGCTTGCCCATGCCGCGCGCGACGACCGCTGCGTGGCTGGTCATGCCGCCGCGCGTGGTCAGGATGCCTTCGGCCGCATGCATGCCATGGATATCTTCCGGACTGGTCTCGATACGCACCAGGATTGCCTTGCGCCCCTGTGTCTTCAGATCCTCGGCATCGCCGGAGGAAAAGACGATCTCGCCGGTGGCAGCCCCCGGAGACGCCGGCAGCCCGACGCCGATGACGTCTCGCGCGGCCTTCGGGTCGATGGTCGGGTGGAGCAATTGGTCGAGCGAGGCCGGATCGATGCGTGCGACGGCTTCTTGCTTCGTGATCAGGCCGTCCCTTGCCATTTCAACCGCGATCCTGAGCGCCGCCTTGGCGGTCCGCTTGCCGGACCGGGTCTGCAGCATCCACAGTTTGCCGCGCTCGATGGTGAATTCGAGATCCTGCATGTCGCGGTAGTGCTTTTCCAGGCTGTCGGAGATGGTGACGAAGGACTGGAAGGCATCCGGCATCAGCTTCTGCAGCGAAGGCTTGTCGGAACCGGCCGCGATGCGCGCCGCCTCGGTGATGTTCTGCGGCGTGCGGATGCCGGCGACGACATCCTCGCCCTGCGCATTCACCAGGAACTCGCCATAAAGCATTTTTTCACCGGTCGAGGGGTTGCGGGTGAAGGCAACGCCGGTGGCCGAGGTCTCGCCCATATTGCCAAACACCATGGCCTGGACATTGACCGCCGTGCCCCAGCTTTCCGGGATATCGTGGAGACGCCTGTAGGTGATGGCCCGGTTGTTCATCCAGCTTGAAAACACCGCGCCGATCGCGCCCCAGAGTTGCTCGTGCGGATCCTGCGGGAACGGCCTGCCGAGTTCCTCCTCGACCTTGGCCTTGTAGAGCGCGATGACGCCTTGCCATTCGATCGCCGTCAGTTCGGTATCGAGCTCGTGGCCGAGGCTGGCTTTCTGGTCTTCCAGGATTTCCTCGAACACCTCGTGATCGAGGCCCATGACGACATCGGAATACATCTGGATGAAACGGCGGTAGCTGTCATAGGCAAAGCGCGCATCGCCGGAATCGGCGGCCAGCGCCTCGACTGTCTCATCGTTCAATCCGAGATTGAGCACGGTGTCCATCATGCCGGGCATCGACGCCCGGGCGCCGGAACGCACCGAAACCAGGAGCAGCTTCGACGGGTCGCCGAACCGGCGGCCGGTCAGCCGGCCGATATGGTCGAGGGCGACTGCGACATCGGCCTCCAATCCCGCCGGGTGGGTGCGACCATTGGCATAATAGGCATTGCAGACCTCGGTGGTGATCGTAAAGCCCGGCGGTACTGGCAGCCCCAGGCTGCACATCTCGGCCAGGTTGGCGCCCTTCCCGCCCAGCAGATTCTTGTCGCTGGCACGGCCTTCCGCCGCACCATCGCCAAAGGTGAAAACCCATTTGGTCATGCTTGCTCTCCGGTTGCAGGAGATTGGAAAGAGTGGCGAAACGCAAAGTTCCATCCGTGCCGACTTTGGAGCGATATGATGCTGCAGTGCGAAAGGCAAGGCGTCGGCAAGCCGTTCGGCCGCTACAATCGATTAAGAAAAAACTCCGCCTGGGCCTGTGGCAAAAAGACTTGCCACCTCACGGCTCGACGTCTAGAACATAAAGGGAACAAGAGGTGCGTCATGAAACAGCCTGGAAAACTGGACTATCTGGAAATGCCGGCGACCGGCGGCACGCTGGATCGGTTGAAGGCCTTCTACAGCGCCGCCTTCGCTTGGTCTTTCACAGATTATGGGCCGACCTATTCGGCCTTCGCCGAGGGCCTGGATGGCGGCTTTCAGGCCGATGCCGCGGAAGCACCGGCCAAGCCGTTGCCCGTGCTTTACAGCGACAATCTGGAGGAAACCCTTCGCGCCGTCGAAAGCGCCGGCGGAACGATCGTCAGGCCGATATTCTCATTCCCCGGCGGCCGACGCTTCCACTTCGTCGATCCAGCCGGCAACGAGCTGGCTGTGTGGTCCCACTAGTCCGCTTGTGGATCACCAAGCGCCGATTGCACCGCTGGTCAGCCGAGCGTCTTCGCGGTCGTTCATAAGCATTGTGCTTTTCGGCTGCTCTGCTAATAACGCGCCGCACAGCGACTCTGACGGCTATTGGGGCGTCGCCAAGTGGTAAGGCATCGGTTTTTGGTACCGACATTCCCAGGTTCGAATCCTGGCGCCCCAGCCAAGCGCAGACGGTCCGTTCCGGACACATAGGTTACGGTTTATACCGGAGACATGGGTAACACTTTTGGCCCGAAGGGGTTTTGGAGT